>NZ_JAWNEI010000003.1:0-474193 GCF_034107425.1 Enterobacter sp. 148H3
AAATAATGCTCTGGCGCTGTGTTTTCGAAGTAAGGCATTTCAGGTTAATTTTTTAAGAAAAAAATGCTAGCGGCCAAAGCATAATGAAATAATACTTACGTATTACCGCAGTATGAATATCAACCAGTAATGGCCAGAGTCTCAGTATGTTTTTAGAATAAACGTCACACTCTGAGATTTCCGTGATTTAGCGTATAATGCGTCATCCAAAACCGCTAAATCCCCAGTGGCTCGTGCTATGTCCCTTAATCGCTTTTGTTACTTACTACTGATGACCGCTGCGATCGGCAGCCTGCTTACTACCAATCCGCTGGTCACGTGGTTTCTGCTGATCAATCTGCTGACAATAGTCCTGTATGGCGCTGATAAAATGGCGGCGCGGGAGGGGATGCGCAGGGTGCCGGAAGCTACTTTGCTGGTATTTGGCGTAACAGGTGGCTGGCCTGGTGCCATTGTGGGGCAACAGCTCTTTCGCCATAAAACCCAAAAGCAGCCTTTCAAAAAGTACTTTTTCATCAGCGTCGTGGTCAGCATCGCCATGATGGCGGTGGTTTACCATTTATCTTCTTATTCTTCTTTGTATTAATCCCTCCGTTACTGCCAATAGTAGTAGGGCTTTTCTTAAGGGGTTGCTGTTTTTTGCACAATCTGAATAATACGTGCAACAACACGGACGACAACATCCCATGAAAATAGAATCTCTTATACTGGTTGTGCTGGTGGTCTTTTCTGCGCCTTCCTGGTCTGCTTTTCAGGAGCGGGAATATAATACCTGGTATATAAAAAATGCCGTCCTTTATGATATGACACAGACATCGGAAGGTTTCCCGGTCATGGTGAGTGTTTCTCAGCCAGGGAAGAAATCCGCTAACTTGCTGGTGTCATTTATTACTGAAGGCCGTTGTGGTGAAAACAACCAGCCGCTAAATGTGAATGGTAAGGAGCTGCCCGCAAAATATTATTGTGTTGAGGTGGGGCAAAATAGAATTGAACATTTTTCTGTGGTTGATGCGGACAGCGTCAATGGTATGGTGACGCATTTAAAATCAGATTTCACTATTCTGTTGCAAAACAATATCAAGGTTTGGGCTGCAAATATCAAAACGCCAAAGTATGGGCTGACGCCGAGATTCTAAATAGAGAATGCCTGTTTTGTTACAGGCTTTTTTTGGGTGTAAGATAATCATTTACAAAGTAATAGTTTCTACGCATTACTAATCAAAATGAAGAGTAAGTGGCCCTGTTTTTTTACGTGTTTAAATGTACTGTATGCAAACCAATACGAAACAGCATAACTAAACCTTGCTGAGATTATGGATAAAGCTCACTGCCAGACTTAGGCTTGTTAGCAACTTTTTAGTTGTTCAACACATCTTTATTGGTAAGGAGCAGAAAATGTCAAAACGTAATAGTCTGGATTTACTAAGCCGTAAAGAAGGAATGTGTTTGTTAGAGCAAAGTATGGGTTTTGTCTGGCAGGCAGCACTTCGGGCTGTCGCGGTATTAGGGGTCGCAGATCTTCTGGTTGATGGAAAAAAATCCGTGAATCAACTGGCGAAGGAGTTGAATGTCGACGTTGACTATCTTCATCGAATCATGCGCTTATTGTCCTCTCGTGGGGTTTTCAACGAATTATCTGACGCCGAATACAGCCTTAGCCAATCAGCACAATTCCTCTGTTCTGAGCATGAATTTTCCTTGCGTGCGGCAGTGCTCATGCTGACAGACCAGACATTCTGGCAGCCAGCGGCAAAAATGGATGAGATATTGCAAGGCAAACCTGTCTTTAATGAATTGTTTGGCAAGCCTTTTTACGAGTACTGGCAGCATGACGATAGTGGGGCTGACAGCAACATTTTTCATGCCGGTATGGCCTCTATGTCATCCGTAGAGAATGAAATCATTTCAGATAGCTATTCATTCCCTCAAAATGCTGTCGTTGCCGATATCGCCGGAGGGCTGGGTAATTTATTGCTGGCCGTTTTACGTCGAAACCCGACCCTGACGGGGATCCTTTTTGATCAAACAGACGTGCTTGAGCGGAATCGACTTTATCTGTTGAATGATCATCGCCGATGGGAGACCGTTGAGGGCAGTTTTTTTGAAGCCTGTCCTGTAGCAGACATTTATCTACTTAAATACATTTTAATGGACTGGCCTGATGAAAAGGCCATTCAGATACTTCAATGCTGCAGAAATGCTATGAAAGAAAACTCCAGGATATTAATTTTTGAACCACTTATTAAAAAAGAAAATAATGAACAGGGCCGATTTGAAATTGACCTTCTTTTGTTAACAAGCTTTGATGGAGGGCGGGCAAGAACAGAGTCTGAGTATCAGACCTTGTTTGAAAAGACTCGTCTGAAGCTAAACAAAATAATAGACACCCGTTCGTATCTGTCGATTTTAGAAGTCGTACCTGTTTGAACTGTTTAAATATTATTCACGGATCATGTGTCTGGCATTCCGTTTTACCATATTCCTGCTACCCTTGTTTGTTGTACCAGGAGCATGAATATGAAAAACAAAGATGAACAAACCGGATTAGTGGGGCTGGCGATTGGGGCCGCCGTTATTGGGCTGGTTTCAGCGCAAAAACCGATCCATCGCAACAGTATAGTGGATGAACTGGTCAGACTCGGCAGGCAAAAAGGCGATGGTGTAGAAGACGAGGTTTTCGTTAAAGCGGCCGAGCTCGTGAGAAAAGGGGTATAGCCCATGGCTGAAAGACGAAATGCGAAGTGCCACTGCGGCGCGGTGGCATTCACCGTTGAACTTACTGATGGCCTCAACACCGCGCGGCGCTGCAGCTGTTCCTTTTGTCGAATGCGAGGCGCTGTCGTCGTTTCTGCACCGCTGTCGGGGATTACGGTGACCAAAGGTGAGGATAAGCTCACCGAGTACCGCTTTAACACGGGAACGGCACGGCATTTCTTCTGCTCGGTGTGCGGGATCTACACGTTCCATCAGCGGCGTTCTAACCCAAACGAATATGGCGTGAATGTCGCCTGTTTTGAAAACGTTTCACCATTTGATTTTCCAGAGGTGAAGGTGATGGACGGGGTTAATCATCCCATGGATGGAGAAAGTGGCGTATTTGGCTATCTCACTTTTCGCGAGAAAGGTGAACAGCAGGCATGATTGCCGCCTGGCCACTCTTTAATCAGCCTGGCTATAGTGGAGAATGGTTATCTGATACAGGAGAAACTATGCTTTGTGTTGAAAAAGACGATCCGCGTGAGGCCCCTGAATCAGGCGATAAAAAGCCTCAACCTGTGAAAAAATAACGCGACCTATGCGTATATCCGCCACCGGCACTGCTGGTGGCTTTTTCTTTCCTGGTAAACGGTCAACTGCCATCCAGATGGTTTAACAGCGCGCCGAGATGCCCGACAATATCACCAAAATCAAAAATTAACGCCATCCACACCAATGCTAAAAGGGTAAGGACGGCAAGAGATACACGACCAAACAACGCTGTTATCCTTAATGACAAAAGGGCTATCTCCGTAGTCTAACCAGCTTTCTTTCAACTTTCCCTCAACCAATCCCTTTCTGACACTATCTCTTGTGACTTACTTCAAAAACAAGCGAGCCCGCACCATGATGCGGGCTCTGACAATCAGAACTGGTAAAACAGACCTAACGCTACGACGTCATCCGTGCCGATGCCGTTGTTTTTGTAGAAGCTGTCATCTTCATCCAGCAGGTTAATTTTGTAATCAACGTAGGTGGACATGTTTTTATTGAAGTAGTAGGTCGCGCCTACGTCAGCGTATTTAACCAGATCCCGATCGCACTGACCGTTGCCCAGGTCCTTACCTTTCGACTGCAGGTAGGAAAGGGACGGACGCAGGCCAAAGTCGAACTGGTACTGGGCGGTCACTTCAAAGTTCTGGGTTTTATTCGCTACGGAATTGGTTTTATCACCATACGGTGTCATATTAAGGGTTTCAGAGTACATTGCTGCCAGATAGATGTTATTGGCGTCATATTTCAGACCCGCAGTCCACGCATCCGCTTTGTCACCGCCCGCAGTGGTATTCATGACCTGCTCGTTGGTGCGGTCTGAAGAGGTGTACGCCGCACCTGCAGTAATGCCCATGCCGAAGTCATAGGTGGTAGAAATACCGAAGCCGTCGCCGTTCTCGTGACGCGTGTCGCGGCCGTTGTTGGTGCCTTCCTGGTTGTTGCTGGCATCTTCATTTTTGCCCTGATACTGCAGCGCAAAGTTCAGGCCCTGCACCAGACCGTAGAAGTCGGTGTTACGGTAGGTTGCCACACCGTTGGCGCGGCTGGTCATAAAGTTGTCGGCTTTAGAGTAGGAGTCTCCGCCGAACTCAGGCAGCATATCGGTCCAGCCTTCCACGTCGTACAGCACGCCGTAGTTACGACCGTAATCGAAGGAGCCGTAGTCACCCACCTTTACACCAGCGAAGGCCAGACGCGTCCAGGACTGATTATCAGACCCTTCCGTATTATTAGCCTGAATGTTGTATTCCCACTGCGCGTAGCCGGTCATCATATCGTTGATCTGCGTTTCACCCTTGAAGCCCAGACGCAGGTAGGTTTGATCGCCGTCAGCACCTTTATCGTCGGAGAAATAGTGCAGACCATCTACTTTTCCATACAGATCTAATTTGTTACCGTCTTTATTATAAATCTCTGCTGCATGAGTTGCGCCAGCCATTAACAGAGCCGGAATCATCAGGGCCAGTACTTTTCTTTGCATTGTGATATTCCTTTGCAGTTGTTTTTATTTAATTACCTTTTGAACTTTCAGAATGAGAAAGTTGTCTCATGCTAAATCACCCCTGTGGGAGAGTAATAAAATATAATTGTTACGAAATAAGTTAAATCTAAACCGAATAAATCAGCGGAAATGATCATTGGTCGGATGAATGATTTAAAAGTGAGTATATTAAATAGCAATTATTAATTGGTCATTAATTACTGTTTTCTTGATGGTGTTATACGTATTTATATGCTTTTAAGATGATTGAATCATAATTAACATGAATGCTATTAAGCAAACAAAATAGATATCCATTGATTATCTGGATTCGCCCGGTGTGAATGCGCCGGGCTTTTTTATGGCAAAAATATGCCCGGACAAGCCGGGCAGAGGTACTAGTCGCTGGTCGGTTTTTCGGCTTTACCCGCCATTTGCGCCAGGAAGTCATAACGTTTTTGCAGATCGGCCGCGGCATCTTTCCAGAGCTGTTCGGCCACTTCCGGCTGCTGCGCGTTAAGGCGACGGAAGCGCTGTTCCTGCATTAAGGTCTCAGCCAGGGCATCTGACGGCGGACGCGAATCCAGCGCCAGCGGTAATTTACCCTCATCAGCACGACGCGGGTCGAACCGGTACAGCGGCCAGAAGCCCGTCGCGGTCAGCTGACGCATCTGGTCGTGGCTGAGCGCCAGATCGTAGCCATGCTCTTCGCAAGGGCTGTATGCAATGATCAGCGATGGGCCAGGATACGCTTCGGCTTCCTGAATCGCTTTTACCGTCTGGTTAAGCTGGGCACCCAGCGAGATTTGCGCGACGTAAACGTGACCATACATCATCATGCTTACACCGAGATCTTTGCGCGCCTTGCGTTTGCCGTGTTCGCCGAATTTCGTCACAGCGCCTAACGGCGTAGCTTTCGATGCCTGACCGCCGGTGTTGGAATAACACTGCGTATCCAGAACCAGGATATTGACGTTTTCGGTCAGGCTCAGCACGTGATCCAGCCCGCCAAAGCCGATGTCGTAAGCCCAGCCGTCACCGCCAATCAGCCAGATCGATTTTTCGACCAGCGCGTCCGCGTCGGTCAGCAACTGCTCAGCTCCCGCCACGCCCTGAAGCGCCTGACGCAGCTCGGCGACTTGCTCACGACGTTCTTCTGGCGTTGCATCCGCATGAAGCGCGTCATTGAGCCCGGCAGGAAGCTGCCCGGCAAACTGCTCCAGCAGGCGCATCACGCGTGCGCGGTGCTGATCAACGGTCAGGCGGAAGCCCAGACCAAATTCGGCGTTGTCCTCGAACAGCGAGTTTGCCCATGCCGGACCGCGACCGTTGGCATCGGTGGTGTAGGGCGTGGAGGGCAGGTTACCGCCATAAATAGACGAACAGCCGGTTGCGTTGGCAATCAGCATCCTGTCACCGTACAGCTGGGTAAGCAGCTTGATATACGGCGTTTCACCGCAGCCTGAACAGGCGCCGGAGTATTCAAACAGCGGCGTGATCAGCTGCGAAGTGCGAATATCAATACGTTCCAGTTTGCTGCGATCGATTTCCGGCAGATTCAGGAAGAAGTCGTAATTAATTTTCTCCTCTTCAACGTGCTCCAGACGCGACATCATATTGATGGCTTTGATCTCCGGATCCTGCCTGTCTTTCGCCGGACAGACCTCGACGCAAAGGTTACAGCCGGTGCAATCTTCCGGCGCGACCTGCAGAACGTATTTCTGACCGCGCATATCGCGGGATTTCACATCCAGTGAATGCAGGCTGGCTGGGGCGGATTCCATTTCTTCCGGTGAAACCACTTTGGCACGAATGGCCGAGTGCGGGCATGCCGCTACGCAGTGGTTGCACTGGGTACACAGTTCTTCTTTCCAGATAGGGATCGCTTCGGCGATGTTACGTTTTTCCCAGCGCGTGGTGCCCATCGGCCAGGTGCCATCCGGCGGCAGCGCAGAGACGGGCAGGGCATCACCCAGACCGGCCAGCATCGCCGCCGTCACGGTCTTAACGAAATCAGGCGCCGCATCGGACACCACCGGAGGGCGGTTCGGGCTTTCGGCATTGACCGGCTGCAGCGGTACCTCATACAGCGACTCGCGCGCCAGCGCCAGCGCCTGCCAGTTACGCTCGACTAATTCCTGTCCTTTGCTGCTGTAGCTTTTGGCAATCGCGCCCTGCAGTTCCGCCAGCGCGCTGTCGCCCGGCAGAATATTGGTCAGATGGAAGAAGGCCATCTGCATAACGGTATTGATGCGCGCGGCCAGGCCACATTCGCGGGCAATTTTTGCCGCATTAACCACAAATAAACGGGCTTTTTTCTGGTTCAGCACCGCCTGTACTTCCTGCGGCAGGCGAGACCAGACTTCATCCGCACTGTACGGCGTATTCAGGAGGAAAATACCGCCAGGCTTCAGGCGCTCGGCCATCTGGTATTTATCGATAAACTGCAGCTGGTGACAGCCAACAAAATCAGCCTGAGAAATAAGATACGCAGAGCGGATGGGCTGTTCGCTCACCCGCAGGTGGGAAACGGTCAGGCCGCCTGCCTTTTTGGAGTCGTAAACGAAGTACCCCTGGGCATACCAGGGCGTGGAGTTACCGATGATTTTGATGTTGTTTTTTGTCGCGGAGACGCTGCCGTCGCTGCCCAGACCATAGAACAGCGCCTCAAGTTTGGCGGTCGAGGGCAGGGTATTTTCCGGCAACGACAGGGACAGATTCGTCACATCATCATAAATACCGACGGTAAAGCGCGGCTTGGGTTTCGCTTCACTGAGTTCGTTGAATACCGCCAGCACGCAGTCCGGCCCAAATTCCTTGGACGATAACCCATAGCGACCTCCGATCACGCGCGGCAGCGTTTCACGTTCGCCCTGATTAAAGGCTTCTGCCAGGGCCGTCATCACATCCAGATACAGCGGTTCTGCCTGCGCGCCCGGCTCCTTGGTACGGTCGAGCACCGCCACAGCGCGCGCGCTTTCAGGCAGAGCCGAAAGCAGATGTTTGGCCGAGAACGGGCGATAGAGCCGCACCTTAAGCACGCCAACTTTTTCGCCGCGCGTCAGCAGTTCATCAACAACTTCCTCGCAGGTGCCAATGGCCGACCCCATCAGCACAATGACCCGTTCCGCCTGCGGATGGCCGTAGTACTCAAAAGGTTTATATTCCCGACCGGTCGCGGCGGCAAAGTCATTCATAGCCTGTTCAACATGGTCGTAAACCGCGTTGTACCACGGGTTCGTGGCCTCGCGGGACTGGAAATAGGTATCCGGGTTTGCCGATGTCCCGCGAATAACCGGGTGTTCCGGATTAAGGGCCCGGGCACGATGCGCGTCAATGTCCGCCTGCGGGAGCAGATTCAGGATTGTCTCGTCAGCCAGCGGGACGATTTTGTTAATTTCGTGAGAGGTTCGGAAACCATCAAAGAAGTGAATAAACGGCACGCGGCTTTTAAGCGTGGCGATATGTGAAATTAAGGCAAAGTCCTGGGCTTCCTGAACGCTGCTGGCGCACAGCATCGCGCAGCCGGTCTGGCGTACCGCCATCACGTCAGAGTGATCGCCAAAGATAGAGAGCGCGTGAGTGGCAACGGTACGCGCCGCAACGTGAAGAACGAAGGGGGTCAGTTGACCGGCGAGTTTGTACAGAGTAGGGATCATTAACAGCAATCCCTGAGATGAGGTAAACGACGTGGAAAGCGCGCCGGTTTGCAGCGCGCCGTGCACAGTGGCAATCGCACCGGCTTCTGACTGCATTTCAACCACTCTCGGGACATCGCCCCAGACGTTTTTTAACCCGTTACCCGCCCAGGCGTCCGCCTGCTCGGCCATGGTAGAACTTGGCGTAATCGGGTAGATGGCGATAACTTCACTGGTGCGAAACGCGACTGAGGCAACTGCACCATTACCGTCAATAGTTTGCATAGGACAACACCCTTACATTGCGCAAAAAATAGGGGTCTGTATTACGGCAACAAACCCTGAATATTATCTGTGTATTCTAGCAAACGGGGGATTTTACGATTTTCGCTTTTGTGTCCTTGGTATTCTCGCCATCAATGAGTAGATCAAACTTTTGGCGAAAAAATTGCGAGAAATTGTTTCCGGAGCGCATAAATACGCACTTTCGCTCTCGACGACATGGGCTGTGATGCCTATTATGCATAGGTTTCGCATCATTTATGGGGGAGAAAGCATGCGCTCAGCGTTTTTGGTAGGGTGTGCCGCATTATTGTTGTCGGCATGTAGCAGTGAACCCGTTCAGCAGGCAACGGCAGCCCACGTGGCGCCGGGAATGAAAGCGGCGATGTCCAGCTCTGGTCAGGCTAACTGCGCAATGATTGGCGGTTCGCTGTCTGTCGCTCGCCAGCTTGATGGTTCTGCTATTGGGATGTGCGCCTTGCCAAACGGCAAACGCTGTAGCGAACAGTCGCTTGCCGTTGGAAGCTGCGGTAACTACTGATTATTCTACACGCTTAAACATCAGCGTTTTATCGGCTGT
Source organism: Enterobacter sp. 148H3 (assembly GCF_034107425.1). Classification (NCBI taxonomy): domain Bacteria; kingdom Pseudomonadati; phylum Pseudomonadota; class Gammaproteobacteria; order Enterobacterales; family Enterobacteriaceae; genus Enterobacter; species Enterobacter sp. 148H3. Next base: position 9,233 of record NZ_JAWNEI010000003.1, read on the forward strand.
CGCCAGCGTTAACTGGTCTTCAGTCAGGTCGACCTGCGCCCCTTTGCGCAGCATGTCGCCGATGGCCTGATCCAGCTCATTCAGCTGCTGTTCAGTACAGAGCTTGCGCGTCATCGCCAGCGTTTTAACCTTAAGCTCGCCTTCGGACAATTTCCCCTGTCCGTTGAAGCGGTTACACATCTGGCCGGAAACGCTGATGTTATTCACCAGGCTGATGTCTGGCAGCGCACTAAAACTGAGCTCAGGTTGCGTTGTCGAGGTCTTCACGGCCTTACCGTTCACGTTTTCCAGCACGAAGCGGTGATTCTGAAGTTGCTCCGGCTGAACGGAGGCTTTACCCGGGTTAACGCAGCCGGTAAGAACAAGACTGATAACACTTAACGCGATGAGCTTTTTCATTTTTCTTCTCAAACTATAAACACTGTGATTCTTTTTCCAGTGTAACGATACGCTGTCGCGCGTTAATGGGGTTTATCTGAAAGTGCGGGGGAACAGGGCAACGCAGCGGTTGCCCGGAATGATGTTAATGCGATTTAAACCCTGCAGCCGTCATCAGCATACGGAAGAGCATGCTGACAGCAGCCAACGCCAGTACGCTGCCGCCCCAGATAATGGCCAGCCACAGTAATCTTTTCCAGACCGGTTGTTGCATCAGTGATAACCCTCCCCATGCTGAACTTTGCCGCGAAATACGTAATAACTCCAGAAGGTGTAGACCAGAATAACGGGAATGATCAACAGCGCGCCGACCAGCATAAAGCCCTGGCTTTGCGCCGGTGCGGCGGCCTGCCACAGGGTGATCGACGGTGGAATAATATGCGGCCAGATGCTGATCCCAAGCCCGCTAAAGCCGAGGAATACCAGCCCCAATGTCAGAATAAACGGACGGCTATGGCTGGCGGGATTATTCAGGCAGCGCCACTGGTACAGGCTAAAAATCACCACCAGAGCAGGAACCGGCAGCAGATAAAACAGATTCGGCAGCGTAAACCAGCGCGCGGCGATGGCCGGTTGCGCCAGCGGCGTCCAGAGGCTAATGGCGGCAATAAACGCCAGCAGCACGATTAACAGCGTTTTAGATACCTCGCGCATCCGCTGCTGCAGCGCATTTTCGCTTTTCATCACCAGCCAGGTCGAGCCTAACAGCGCATAGGCCACCACCAGCCCGGCGCCACAAAACAGGTTAAACGCGGTAAACCAGTCAAAGGGGCCGCCGGTATAGGCCCGGTCGGTGACGGTAAAGCCGTTAATGACGGCGCCTACCGTCACGCCCTGGGTAAACGTCGCCAGAATTGAACCACCTATGAACGCCTTATCCCAGAAAGGACGGTGCGCCGGGGTGGCCTTAAAACGAAATTCAAATGCCACCCCGCGGAAAATAAGTCCGATCAGCATTAATGTCAGCGGAATGGTGAGGGCATCCACGATCACCGCGTAGGCAAGCGGGAATGCGCCGAACAGCGCAGCGCCGCCAAGCACCAGCCAGGTTTCATTTCCGTCCCAGACCGGCGCGACGCTGTTGACCATTACGTCGCGATCGTCGGCGTTCTGCGTGGCCGGGAACAGAATGCCAATTCCCAGATCAAAACCGTCCATGACGATATACATCAGCGTGGCGAAAACGATGATCACAAACCAGATAATGGAAAGATCAATACCCATTATGGCTGCTCCTTATGTTCAGTTGTGACGGCAGAAAGCGGGCGCGCCGGACGTCCGTCGGACTCGGTGGCGAAAGATTCATGCGGCTGCGGGCCTTTTCGGATGAGGCGCACCATATAGCTGTAACCCACGCCGAATACCGAGGTATAGACGACGAAGAAGGCCAGCAGGCTTACGCTCATGTGCAGGTCTCCGTGGGCAGAAACCGCATCCTTCGTTCGCTGGAGCCCATAGACCACCCACGGCTGGCGGCCCACTTCGGTGGTGATCCATCCGGCCAGAATGGCAATCAGCCCCGATGGCCCCATCAACAGCGCAAACCACAGGAAGGGGCGCGACGAATAAACGCGATTTTTATAGCGAAGCCAGAGTGCCGTTACCCCGAGAAGCAGCATCAGCATGCCCAGACCCGCCATAATGCGGAACGACCAGAAGACGATGGTGGAATTCGGGCGTTCTTCCTTTGGAAACTCTTTCAGCGCCGGAACCTGTTTATCCAGACTGTGCGTCAGGATGAGACTCCCCAGCGCCGGGATCTCCAGCCCAAAGCGGGTGCGCTCCTGCTCCATATCCGGCCAGCCAAACAGCAGCAGCGGGGTAGGCTCACCCGGCGGATTTTCCCAGTGTCCTTCAATCGCGGCAATCTTGGCGGGCTGGTGCTTTAAGGTGTTCAACCCGTGCATATCGCCAACCATGGCCTGGATGGGGGCGACGATCAGCGTCATCCACAGCGCCATCGAAAACATCGCCCGGATGGCGGGGGTATTATTCCCGCGCAGCAGATGCCATGCCGCGGATGCGCCCACAAACAGGGCGCTGCTCAGGAACGCGGCTATCGACATATGCAGCAGGCGGTAAGGGAAGGAGGGATTAAACACCACCGCGAACCAGTCCACCGGCACCACCTGACCGTTGACGATCTCATAGCCCTGCGGGGTCTGCATCCAGCTGTTTGAAGAGAGGATCCAGAAGGTAGAGATAATGGTCCCCAGCGCCACCATGCAGGTGGAGAAAAAGTGCAAACCCGGTCCGACCTTGTTCCAGCCGAACAGCATTACGCCGAGGAACCCGGCTTCGAGGAAGAAGGCGGTAAGCACTTCATAGGTCAGAAGCGGGCCGGTAATACTGCCCGCAAATTGCGAAAAGCCGCTCCAGTTGGTGCCAAACTGGTAGGCCATCACCAGCCCGGACACCACGCCCATGCCAAAGTTGACGGCAAAAATCTTCGACCAGAAATGGTACAGCGAGCGCCAGACCGGATTTTTTGTTTTCAGCCACAGCCCTTCGAGCACGGCAAGATAGCTTGCAAGACCGATGGTAATGGCCGGGAAAATAATGTGAAAGGATACGGTAAAGGCAAACTGTATCCGTGCAAGGTGAAACGCATCTAAACCAAACATGCACAGCCTCAATGTCAAACGGTGTGCTGTTATGGTATAGGGGCGAAGATCTGACTATCAGACTCAGAAAAGTGATTTTTAACCATAACAGTTGGCATAATACTCATGCTTTAGCCATCTGATATACTTCTCGAATGAGGAATAAAAACACTGTTTTTATGAATTTTACGCATAAAACTGCTTGCTTTGTCGTCAGCGCCGTGCGTTAATGGTCTTCTGGTTTTGAGTCCAAATAAATATCTGACGTAGTTTTATAAAGCAGTTCTCATCACGTTGTGCCTCTCCGCAGCCTCTCTTGGGTCTTTATCTACATTCCGATTCGTTTTGTTTAAAACCATTATGCCCAATCGGCCCATTAGTAATTTACGTTTTTACGTTTACAGGAGAATCCTATGACTTCTTATATCCATTTCCGCTGCCCATGCTGTCATGGCTCGCAGTACCGTACCTCAGTCTTTGATGTGTCTGAGAAAAACCCACTCGGCGCGAAATGCATCTTTTGCAAATCGTCGATGATAACGCTCGATCACCTGGCCGCTGCGCGTCAGGCGCAAAGCCACGTTACCGAGTACCGTAAGTAATTCATTTCCCGAACTATAACAGTTAGCTAAATCTTCTCTTTTTCTCCTGCTGATATACACTGTTAGTCACAAGGAGAATCTGATGAAAAAATACCAGCGTCTGGCGCAACAAATTATCTCGCAGATAGAGCTTGGCGTATGGCTGCCGGGCGATAAGCTGCCTTCTTTGCGAGAGCAGGTGGCGAGCAGCGGCATGAGTTTTATGACCGTTGGCCACGCGTATCAGATGCTGGAAAGTCAGGGGCGCATTGTCGCCAGACCGCAGTCGGGCTATTACGTTGCCTCGCGCCCGACCGCACATCAGCCTGCTCCGCCTGCCCAGGTGATGCGTGACGAAGTAGTGGATATTAACACCTACATCTTCGACGTCTTACAGGCTAGCCGCGACCCGTCCGTTGTCCCTTTTGCCTCCGCTTTTCCCGACCCACGGCTTTTCCCGCTGCAGCAGCTCAACCGATCGCTGGCGAACGTCAGCAAAACCGCGACGGCGATGAGCGTGATTGAGAACCTGCCGCCGGGTAACGTCGATCTCCGCCACGCCATTGCCCGCCGCTACGCGCAGCAGGGGATGAACATCTCCCCGGAAGAGATCGTGATCACCGCAGGCGCCCTTGAAGCGCTCAATCTCAGCCTGCAGGCGGTGACCGAGCCGGGCGACTGGGTGATAGTCGAAAATCCCTGTTTTTACGGCGCGCTGCAGGCCCTGGAACGCCTGAAGCTTAAAGCTTTGTCGATTGCGACGGACGTCCGCGAAGGGATTGACCTGAATGCCCTTGAACAGGCGCTGAAGGAGTATCCGGTTAAAGCCTGCTGGATAATGACCAACAGTCAGAACCCGCTTGGCTTCACGCTGAGCGCGGAGAAAAAAGCGCAGCTTGTCGCCCTGTTAACGCAGCACAACGTTCCTCTGATTGAAGACGACGTCTACAGCGAGCTCTATTTTGGGCGCGAAAAACCGCTTCCGGCGAAAGCATGGGATCGTCAGGATATGACGCTGCACTGCTCGTCCTTTTCAAAATGTCTGGTGGCCGGTTTTCGCATCGGCTGGGTTGCGGCAGGAAAACACGCGCGACGTATTCAGCAGCTGCAGCTGATGAGCACGCTCTCCACAAGCTCACCCGTGCAGCTGGCGCTGGTTGATTACCTGGCGACGAAACGCTACGACGCCCATCTGCGCCGCCTGCGGCGTACGCTCGCCGAGCGAAAGCAGCAGGCCTGGCAGTCCCTTTTGCGCCATATGCCTGCCGGCGTCAAAATCCATCATAACGACAGCGGTTACTTTTTATGGCTGGAGCTTCCGGCGCATCTGGACGCGGGGCTGCTGAGCGAAAAAGCCCTAAAGCATCACATCAGCATTGCCCCCGGAAAGATGTTTTCCACTTCTGACGCATGGACGCCGTTCTTCCGTTTTAATACGTCGTGGGCCTGGGGAGAGCGAGAAGAGCAGGCGGTCATTCAGTTAGGCAAATTAATTAGCACGATGCTGGAATAATCCTTTTTTCGTTTTTTAAATATTCATTTCTTATCCTGATGACGGCACTGTGAATATTTCGCGGTGCCCTGTCATAGGAAATCTGCATACCGTCTCTCGCGGCTAACTCCTTGTCTATAATCCAGTTAACGGGGAATGCGCCCTCGGTCACACCTTGATGAAATTTCCTTAAGCCGAACGGTGCGGCGCATTCGCGCGGTCTACGTTTAATAAGGGAGATATTTTTACGGCACGGCTGCCGCTAAATTTCATTGCGACAGGAGTAACCCTTATGAGCAAAAAATTTGCCCGCAGCAGCCTGTGCGCGCTCGGCATGACTATCATGACAGCGCAAGCCGCAGAACCACCAAAGGCCATCGGCGACGGGGAAGGTCGACTGGATATTATCGCCTGGCCGGGATACATCGAACGCGGACAGACGGATAAAAACTACGACTGGGTCACCCAGTTTGAAAAAGAGACCGGGTGTGCGGTCAACGTCAAAACGGCGGCCACGTCGGATGAAATGGTTAGCCTGATGGCGAAAGGGGGATATGACCTGGTCACCGCCTCAGGTGACGCTTCCCTGCGCCTGATCATGGGCAAACGCGTCCAGCCGATTAACCCCGATCTTATCCCCAACTGGAAAACCCTCGACGAACGGATTGTGAAAGGGGAATGGTTTAACGTCGGGGGTAAAGTCTACGGCACGCCGTACCAGTGGGGGCCAAACCTGCTGATGTACAACACCAAAACCTTCCCGACGCCGCCGGACAGCTGGAGCGTGGTCTTTACCAAACAGGATCTGCCGGACGGGAAAACCAATCAGGGACGCGTGCAGGCGTATGACGGCCCGATTTACATCGCGGATGCCGCGCTGTTCGTCAAGGCCACGCAGCCGCAGCTGGGTATTAAAGACCCGTACCAGCTCACCGAAGCACAGTATGCCGCCGTGCTTAAGGTGCTTCGCGACCAGCATGCTCTGATTCACCGCTACTGGCACGACACCACCGTCCAGATGAGCGACTTCAAAAACGAAGGCGTCGTGGCCTCCAGCGCCTGGCCGTATCAGGCGAATGCCCTGAAGGCCGAGAACCAGCCTATTGCAACCGTCTTTCCGAAAGAGGGGGTGACCGGCTGGGCGGATACCACCATGCTGCACGCTCAGGCAAAACACCCGATGTGCGCCTACAAGTGGATGAACTGGTCGCTGACGCCGAAAGTTCAGGGCGATCTGGCAGCATGGTTTGGCTCCCTGCCCGTGGTACCGGAAGGGTGTAAAGCCAGCACGCTGCTGGGCGATAAAGGCTGTGAAACAAACGGATATAACGAGTTCGACAAAATCATGTTCTGGAAAACCCCCATCGCAGAAGGCGGCAAGTTTGTCCCTTACAGCCGCTGGACGCAGGATTACATCGCCATCATGGGCGGTCGTTAATTGCCCGGGAGCAGAACATGACGTACGCAGTCGAGTTTAACAATGTTTCCCGTCTGTACGGCGACGTCCGGGCGGTGGATGGAGTCACCATTGCGATCCGCGACGGAGAGTTTTTCTCCATGCTGGGGCCTTCGGGCTCCGGCAAAACCACCTGCCTGCGTCTGGTAGCGGGTTTTGAACAGCTGTCAGGCGGGACGATTTCTATCTTCGGTAAAGAAGCGAGCGAACTGCCCCCCTGGGAGCGGGACGTGAACACCGTGTTTCAGGATTATGCGCTGTTCCCGCATATGTCGATCCTCGACAATGTCGCCTACGGGCTGATGGTCAAAGGCATCGACAAGAAAAAACGCCATGCGCAGGCCCGTGATGCCCTGGAAAAAGTGGGCCTGAGTTTTGCCGTTGCCCGCAAACCTTCGCAACTTTCCGGCGGCCAGCGGCAGCGTGTCGCCATCGCCCGCGCGCTGGTCAATGAGCCGCGCGTCCTGCTGCTGGACGAGCCCTTAGGTGCGCTCGATCTCAAACTGCGTGAACAGATGCAGTTCGAGCTGAAGAAACTTCAGCAGGAACTCGGTATTACCTTCATTTTTGTCACCCACGATCAGGGTGAAGCCCTTTCAATGTCAGACCGGGTGGCGGTGTTTAATAACGGGCGGATCGAGCAGGTGGATACCCCGCGCGATCTCTACATGCGTCCGCGCACGCCGTTTGTCGCGAGTTTTGTGGGCACTTCCAACGTCTTTGATGCAGGACTAGCGCACAAAATTTGCGGCATGGAAGGCAGCTATTCCCTGCGTCCGGAACATATCCGTCTTAACGAGGGCGGAGACGTTCAGGTTCAGGGCATCGTGCAGGCCGTTCAGTACCAGGGGGCGGCCACGCGGCTGGAGCTGAAGCTTGCCGATGGCGCCAAACTGCTGGTGAGCCAGGCCAATCTCAGTGAAACCTCGCCGCTGAGCGGCATTGCGCCGGGGCAGGCGGTGATGGCGTCGTGGTCACGCGAGGCGATGATTCGCCTGCATGAGGAGAGGTGAAATGTCTATGAGTGTCGCGCATCCTCCCGCCTCGCACGGCCGCTTCAGCCGAATGACGGCGCTGTTCTGGCGGAAACCGTCGCTCGGCCTGTTCCTGCTTCTGCTCGCGCCGCTCATGTGGTTTGGCATCGTCTATTTAGGATCGCTTCTGACCCTGCTGTGGCAAGGTTTCTACACCTTTGACGATTTCACCATGGCGGTCACGCCGGACCTGACCCTGGCGAACATTCAGGCGCTCTTCAACCCGGCAAACTATGACATCATCCTGCGAACCTTAACGATGGCGATTGCGGTGACTATTGCCAGCGCCATCCTCGCATTCCCGATGGCCTGGTACATGGCGCGATACACCCGCGGCAAGTGGAAAGCGTTTTTCTATATCGCTGTCATGCTGCCGATGTGGGCGAGCTACATCGTCAAAGCCTACGCCTGGACGCTGCTGCTGGCGAAGGACGGCGTGGCGCAATGGTTTCTCAACCATCTCGGGCTGGAGCCGATTCTGACCTCACTCCTGACGCTCCCGGCGATTGGCGGCAACACCTTGTCCACCTCGGGGCTGGGACGGTTTTTGGTCTTCGTTTACATCTGGCTGCCGTTTATGATCCTGCCCGTCCAGGCAGCGCTGGAACGCCTGCCGGCCTCGCTGCTGCAGGCCTCGGCCGACCTCGGCGCCCGCCCGCGCCAGACCTTTCGCTACGTCGTTCTGCCGCTGGCCATTCCGGGCATTGCGGCGGGATCAATTTTCACGTTCTCCCTGACGCTGGGGGATTTTATCGTTCCGCAGCTGGTGGGGCCGCCGGGCTACTTCATCGGTAACATGGTCTACTCCCAGCAGGGCGCAATTGGCAATATGCCGATGGCTGCCGCGTTCACGCTGGTTCCCATCGTGCTGATTTCTCTTTATCTGGCGTTCGTGAAACGTCTGGGAGCATTCGATGCACTCTGAACGCGCACCGCTGTTCCTCAAAGTGGCAGCGTGGGGAGGCGTCATCTTCCTGCACTTCCCGCTGCTGATTATCGCGACCTACGCCTTCAACACCGAAGACGCTGCCTTCAGCTTTCCGCCTCAGGGGCTTACGCTGAAGTGGTTTAGCGTGGCGGCGGGGCGCGGCGATATTATCGAATCCGTGACGTTGTCACTTCAAATTGCCGCGCTTTCCACCGTCATTGCCCTTGTGCTTGGCACGCTTGCTGCAGCGGCGCTGTGGCGAAGCGAGTTTTTTGGCAAGAATGCGATCTCTCTGCTGCTGCTGTTACCGATTGCGTTACCGGGGATCATCACCGGCCTGGCGCTGCTGACGGCCTTCAAAACGATCGACCTTGAGCCGGGCTTTTTCACCATCGTGGTGGGACACGCCACCTTTTGCGTGGTGGTGGTGTTTAACAACGTAATTGCCCGGTTCAGGCGCACCTCCTGGAGTCTGGTCGAAGCGTCGATGGATCTCGGGGCCGACGGATGGCAAACCTTCCGCTATGTGGTGCTGCCCAATCTGGGTTCAGCGCTGCTGGCCGGGGGTATGCTGGCGTTTGCCCTGTCGTTTGACGAGATAATCGTCACAACATTTACGGCGGGACACGAGCGCACGTTACCGCTGTGGTTGCTCAACCAGCTCGGGCGTCCGCGCGACGTGCCGGTCACCAACGTCGTGGCTCTGCTGGTGATGCTGGTGACAACTATCCCCATTCTGGGAGCCTGGTGGCTAACCCGCGACGGCGAAAACATTGCCGGCAGCGGGAAATAACAGTGAATTCAACAGGAAAATGCTATGCAAAAACATCTGCTGATAAACGGTGAACTGGTTGCCGGAGAGGGTGAGAAACAGCCGGTTTATAACCCGGCCACCGGAGAGGTGCTGCTGGAGATTGCTGAGGCGTCAGCGGCCCAGGTCGACGCGGCGGTTCAGGCGGCCGACCGTGCTTTTGTGGCGTGGGGACAAACGACGCCGAAAACCCGCGCCGAGAGCCTGCTGAAGCTGGCGGATGCGATTGAAGCCCACGGCGAGGAGTTTGCCCGGCTCGAATCCCTCAACTGCGGCAAGCCGCTGCACTGCGCTCTGGGTGATGAAATTCCGGCGGTGGTTGACGTTTTCCGTTTCTTTGCCGGGGCCGCCCGCTGCCTTAATGGGCTGGCCGCCGGAGAGTACCTTGACGGCCATACGTCGATGATCCGCCGCGACCCGGTGGGCGTGGTTGCCTCTATTGCACCATGGAACTACCCGCTGATGATGGCAGCCTGGAAACTGGCACCCGCGCTGGCGGCAGGGAACTGCGTGGTGATTAAGCCCTCTGAGATTACGCCCCTGACCGCGCTTAAGCTGGGAGAGCTGGCAAAAGATATCTTCCCGGCGGGCGTTCTTAACGTGCTGTTTGGTCGGGGCAAAACGGTCGGCGATCCGCTTACCGGACATGAAAAAGTCCGTATGGTCTCGCTGACCGGTTCAATTGCTACCGGGGAACATATCATCGGCCATACGGCGTCCTCCATTAAACGCACCCACATGGAGCTGGGCGGTAAAGCGCCGGTGATCGTGTTTGATGATGCCGACCTGGATGCGGTCGTCGAAGGGGTGAGGACGTTTGGCTTCTACAACGCCGGGCAGGACTGTACCGCCGCCTGTCGTATCTACGCGCAAAAGGGCATTTACGCCGCGCTGGTGGAAAAACTGGGTGCCGCGGTTGCGAGCCTGAAAATGGGCGCACCCGAGGACGAATCAACCGAGCTGGGGCCGCTGAGTTCGGCGGCACATTTATCCCGCGTGTGCAAAGCGGTGGATGAGGCCAAAGCCCTGAGCCACGTCAGCGTTGTGACCGGGGGCAGCAAAAAAGAGGGGGCGGGCTACTACTTCCAGCCAACCCTGCTGGCGGGGGCCAAACAGGAAGATGCCATTGTGCAGCGTGAGGTGTTTGGCCCGGTGGTGAGCGTCACCGAATTTGATGATGAGGCGCAGGTGTTGGCCTGGGCGAACGATTCGCAATATGGCCTGGCGTCTTCGGTCTGGACCAAAGACGTCGGCCGCGCCCATCGCCTGAGCGCGCTCCTGCAATATGGCTGCACTTGGGTGAATACCCATTTTATGCTGGTGAGCGAAATGCCGCACGGCGGCATGAAACTATCGGGCTACGGGAAGGATATGTCGGTCTACGGGCTTGAGGATTATACGGTCGTGCGGCATGTCATGATCAAACACTAATCCTCCCAGCCTGGCCGCATGCGCGGCCAGGCGTTCTCCTTGCCCGCCACACGTGTTACCAAAGATACTCAATTGTTATTAGCCATAATCTTTAAGTGGTTATTCTGTAACGAAAAAAACTTGATCTGTGTCAACATATGACGCATATTGCGTGCGGTTATTTTTTCGGCTCTGGTGTACAGAATGACGTTGTATCAAAAGATGTTGGTTTTTTACGCAATCATGGCTTCCATCTGCGCATTAATCACCTGGTTCCTTTCTAAAGATCGCAAACGTATCCGCCTGCTGAGCGCTTTCCTTGTGGGGTCAACCTGGCCAATGAGCTTTCCCGTTGCGCTGCTGGTCTCGCTTTTCTGAAGCACGCTTCCAGTTTTAAAAGATGAACATAGCATTCCTGATGAGGTGACTGTATAAATACACAGTGCATCATAAAAAGGAGTGCTTATGAACAGTTTTTACTCGCAGCAGGCCGGTTGTACCGTGCGCTGGCATGACCTGCCCGGCACCGGCGCTCCCGTGGTGTTTATTCACGGGCTGGGCTGCGCCTCTTCCTACGAATATCCCCGCGTCGTTCGTGACCCGCTGTTTGGCGCGCGCAGAGCGATTCTCATCGACTTGCCCGGCAGCGGCTATAGCGATAAGCCTCTGCACTACAGCTATAAAACCACTGACCAGGCCCACGTTGTCGCGGAACTGATTGACCATCTTGAGCTGGATTCCTTCTGGTTATACGGCCACAGCATGGGCGGCAGTATCGCTATCGAAACGGCGGGGCTGCTGGGGTCGCGCGTGAAGAGACTGATGGTGTCAGAGCCCAATTTCCACGCGGGTGGGGGCATGTTCAGCCGGACTATTGCAGCGCAAACCGAGCAACAGTTTCTGGAGCAGGGTTATGACGCCATGCTCAGCGTAGAAAAAACAGCGTGGGCCGGGTGCCTGCAGAATAATGCGCCGTATGCGGTCTGGCGGGGGGCATCGAGCCTGGTGGCGGGCGTTGAGCCCGAGTGGGAAGCGCAGTTCCTGTCACTCCCTTGCCCGGTAACGTTGATTTTCGGCGAGCTGTCTCTGCCGGATGACGATGTGGATAATCTGAAGCAAAAGGGCGTTGAGGTGAAAATTATCCCAGCGGCGGGGCACTCGATGTCGTGGGAAAATCCGTCTGCGCTGGCGCAGGCCTTAGCCGGATGTATGACGGAGTGATGAGCGCAAAAACTTCGCCCAGCGGCGCTACGCTTGCACGGGTCTACAACGATGAAGAATGTAGGCCGGGTAAGCGCAGCGCCGCCCGGCAAGAGAGGCGGCTACATTGTTAATCAGCCTTCAGCGTAATAACGCCTGCAAAGCCTGACGCGCACCCGGCTGAACATCATGCGGGTGCTGGTAATCAATGTTCTCTATCGCGCGGCTATAGAGTGCGACCAGCCAGTCGTACACGTACGCGGTGGCCGCATGTACAGGCTGTTCTCCCAGGCGCGTCAAACGAGGCTCGGCGCTGCTGACCACCGGCGTGACGAAGATGGCCTGGCCCTTGCGGATGCGGCTTGCCGGACGTGTTGCCACGGGCGTTTGGTCGTAACCCAGCCAGCCAACGAAATTGCCCATCACGGCATGCAGCTGTGCCGCGCTACTTTTATCCGCCTCGACAATGCGCTGAAGCTGTTGAGGCAAATTCAGCCGGTAGCTGGTGACGACCAGCACATCCGCGATTTGCTGTAACACCTCAGGATCCAGCCCAAGACGGGCGGCGGTCGCCTCGTTGCGGCTCCACTGGCGCAGATGATTTATCCAGACTCGGTGCGCGAGACGCGCTTTGTCTTTTGTCTGGAACAGGCCAGTGCTTTCCTGCGCGTTCTCGGCAAACAGATCAATAGTGTCCGTAAACAGCCCGTTCACCTGCTCCTCGCGAGGCTGCTGAACGGCGAGCAGCGTTTCAAAGGCTTTCAGAGGCGGCAGCAGGCCTTCAAGCAGTTCGCCGTGGCGGGCGGCGCTGCTTTGCAGCATGCGCACCATGTTTTCCGCCTGAGCGCGTCTTGTCCCCGGTTCTTCAACCAGCGGTGCCAGATAGCTTTGCATCAGGGCCGACAGCTCCTGACGCAGCGCGTTTTTCAGCGTGCCGAGACGTTTCTGTCGCTGCGCGGGTAACGTGGCCTGAGACAGCCATTCGATGACGCGCTGCATGCTGTGGCTGTCCAGCGCCTGCAGCGTGCCCCAGCGTAAACCCGGCTTTCCGAGCAGATGCTGTACGGCTTCATCGAGATTCTGCCGGGTAGTAAAGCGGGCGTCATGCGGGGTGATCGCCCACACCAGCCCCGGCAGGGCAGATTCTTCAGCAGGCTGCGTCTCCTTCACCCAGTTCATTAACACTTTTGCTTTTTTGGCCGTCTGTTCGTGCTGTGCCGTCGTGTTGCAAATCACCAGCACATCCGGCTGAAGCTGTTGACGGTAATGTTCAAGAAGCCACTGGGATTTTGCCTGGCGTAGCGGATCGGCACGGTTATCTTCAAAAACCGGAATATCAATAATATCGACGTTATCCAGAGCCCCGTTCTCAACCGGCAGCACCAGCTCGCGGGTCAGGAATGCCAGCACGTCGACCGGGATGCTGATGGCGTTAAGTATTTCACCGCTATTCAGCGGATGAAGCAGCGTCTCCTGCGCGTCCTGAAGGTCTAACGCGCCGTCGTGCGTCAGGAATCCTTCACCCGGCAGCCCAAAGCTGTCCACCAGCAGGCTAAGCGGGGCAGCAAGATCGCCGGCATGGCTGGTCTGGTGCAGCACATGGGCCAGTTTTAACCACTGCTGGGTCAACTCCTGCTGCTCGCCCCAGAGCAGCGACCAGACGCTGGCTCGCGTGCTGAGATCGAGAGAAGGTACCAGTTGGGCAAACTCATGCCACAGGGCATCATCAATTTGCTGCTTAGCGGCGGGAACCGTGCTTTGCCAGAAGCGGGCAATCGTCCCCACTTCCTGAGCCGTGATGCCGGGCACGCTCTGCGGCTGGCGCAGCCCACGCCACTTCTCCAGACGTGTCTCAATGACCGCTTTATCCACCGCGCGCATCTGTGGATGGAGGGTCGTACGGGCAATAAACAGCTGTACCAGTTCGGCCTCGGTGACAAGACTCAGACGCAGCGGGAACGCCTCATCCGCCACCTCCGTGTTTTCACGGGTAAAGCGGACGGCCATGTTGGTCAGGGCATGTCCCGGATTGATATGCGAAAAATAGTCAAAGGTGCGCTGGCCCGGCGTCACGTTCAGGCGTCCATTACCGCTGCCGCAAAGAGACAACAGCAGGTGCGCTTTCGCGCTCTGCGAATGGCCGTAAAGCCCAACGCTGCTCTGGCGGGTCATGGCGCGTTCAATGGCCTGCTCCCGCGCCTGCGCCGCGTTGATGCGGGCAAGCAGGGCGTCGGCATCGTTATCCAGCACAGGGGCGTTCAGGCGCGTCTCATTAATCCACCCAATTAAGGCCTGAGTGGTGGTCGTCGTCGCTGTCATTTCAGGTATACGCTCCCGCTGTCGATCCAGTAGTGGCTACCGCTGTGTCGGCGATCGGCCAAAGTGTTCAGTTTGAAGGTTAATGCGTCAGGCGCAACAGGCGTGCCGTCCTGCAGCCAGGCATCGCTCAGCTCGAAGGCCTCCGGCCCCTCCTGCTTGCTGCCGCCGCAGAGCCTGAGCCGCACGTTCAGCACGCCGTCACCGGCAATGGCTTTCGCCAGTTCAGCCGAGTTGATGCTGAGCGTGTAGAGCGGCGTGGCAGGCCAGCGCGCGTTCGCCAACTGGCGGAAGCCGAGAGTCACGTTACCGCGCAGCGGGAAGTGCAGACGCGCGTCAAGCTTCGCGCCGGGTTTGTCCAGGTCGATATCCTGGTACCAGACGTTTTCCTCGCGCAGGGTATTGACGGTGTTATCCAGCACGCCCAGATAGCGCACGGTGGAATACGCGCCAATGTCCGCAGCTTTAAAGTTGAAGCGCGGCAGGCGCAGGTCAAGCGCCAGGCTGCAGAGCATGGCCCCGACGGCAGCTGTCGATTTCGGATTGCCAATGCGCCCCTGCTGGCTGAACGGATACCACTCGTGCACCTGGTATTTATCCAGCCAGACGATGCGGTTGACCGGCACCGGCTGCAGATGTCGAATGAGCGCCTGCACGCCGGGCAGGCAGCCGGGGCGTCCGGTGATCAGCAGAATATCGCAGCTGTAATGTGAAATCGCCTCACACACCGCGTGCAGCGGGGAGGCCAGCGTAAACTGCCCGGCCAGCATCGCATCCTGCATTTCGCGGAAGCTGACGTGCAGCGGCACGGCGAACAGGTCGAAAGCGTCAGAGCCCGCAGGCAGGGCATGATCGATCGCCTGCTGCAGGTAGTTCATCACGTTGCGCGTCGGCTTCTGCGGCAGGAGATCGCCAAAGGTGGCATGCAGACCGGCCAGCGGATCGTCAACGTCGCTCGATTCCCACGCGGCAAGAATGGCATGGCCAATCGGCATAAAGAGCTGCAGCGCCGTCTGCTGGCGGAGTACGGCCTGGGTATCAATACGCCCGGAGTCGCCGAACAGCGAGGCCATCAGCAGCGAGGCATCAGCAATACCGGATTTCTGCAGCTGCGTTTGCAGCGCGGGCAACACGTAGCGCTGAATCACGTCCAGAAGCGTATCGTCGCCCGCGACCTTAAATCCTTCACGGAACAGCAGCTGAGGGGTGATTTTGACGTTATTGCCGGAACCGTCGTCCAGCTGATAATGGGTGATCGCCATATCCGTTGTGCCACCGCCGATGTCGATGGACGCGACGCGCAGCGCGCGGCCCGGCTGGCTACCCGGCTCAGGCTTGCGGTCCGGACGGGCCAGAGAGGCGAAGAAGGCTTCGGTCTGGCCGCCAAAGCGGGAGATGGCTTCGTTATACAGCCAGACCAGCTGACCGCAGCTCGCTTCATCCCACTCCATCTGGATTTCAGGTACCGGCACCACGCTTTTTTCCTGCTGTTTGCGGGTGACAAAATCCTCATCCTGCGGGTGCCAGCCCATCGCTTTCCAGACGATGGCGATGGCTTCAAACATGCGGCGACGGAAAATCTCGCGCTCCTGCTTTGGCATGGCGGAGGGCAGCGTCAGGATCAGCGTGCGCAGCTGGCGCGGCGACGCCGGGAATCCCAGACGTAAGCGCGTGGCGACGCTGTTGATCTGCCCCAGCGCCTGCGCCAGCAGCTCGCACAGCATGTGGGTCATCAGGGTGCTGCGGCTGTACTGCGGAGAAAAGACTGGCAGCCGCTCGTCCTGCGGCAGCGTGAAGAGCGGCTCGCCGTCATCGTTCATCAGGTTCATCAGCGGAAACGCGGTGGCAAGCGGCTCACGCTGGGTTTTGCTGTTCATCTGGCTAAAGCGCCAGTCCTGCACGACCGGCGTTTCATCCCACAGGTAGCGACGCGGGCTCGAGATGCCGCTGTTGCCTTCAGTCCCCAGACGCTGCATCGCCAGCTTGCGGGCTTCATCACCCACGCGAACAATGGACGGCCAGACAAACGCATCTTCGCGACCGCTTTCGACCGAGAAGTGCTGCTTGCCAAAACGCGCTTCCGAAAACTCGAGACGGCTGGTGAACAGCGGCGCATTGAGGAACTGCGGCTCGCTTAGCGATCGAACTTGCAGCTCGGCGGTCTGGCGCAGGCCATCGTTGGCATCGCCGTGGTCTTCTATAATAACGCCGCAGGTGTGGGTATTGCCCACGTCGAGGATCAGATCGACCGGAATGGCAGGCGTGCTGAGCGTATGGGTTACAAATTTTACTTCCGGCACGGTGAGCTGTTCACCGAGCATGGTCATCAGGTTGAGCCAGTGGGCCTGATATTCAAAACCGCGCATCGCCTGCTGGAGATCTCGTTCTGAGCGGTTTTCGACACCGTCGGCATACTGGGTAAATGCCTCGCGCAGCCAGCCGTCAATCCACGTCTGGTCGAGGAAGCTTTCAACCTCATTGTCTCGCCAGGCCAGCGCGAAACGGGTCCCGTTCAGAATGTCGTTTTCTACCGGGGACTGGGCGGACGTGGCGTGTTCAGCAATCTGGCTGTCAAGGGCGAGCGTGACGCGGTGCGTATTGCCCGCCGTGTCGGGTGTATCCAGCCTGCGCACCTGAACGCGGGCCCAGTTATCCGGCCCCTCAACAAAGGTTCGCGGCGGGTTGAAGCGCAGGAACGGAACTGGAAGCCAGACGCCGTCCAGCACCGCCAGGGACTGATGCAGCGGGATGGTGGTTTCCGGCTTAACCACTTCAGGCTGCCCGCCGTTCGTTCCCGGCAGGGTATAGCGCCCGTTAACCAGGTCGAAATCGAGTCGCAAAAGCGGGCCGTTCGCGGTTTTACGTACGAAGCGCCCGTTGCTGGCGGTGTCCTGCGGCGTCAGACCGAAATCAAGGAACTGCACGCCGCTGTTGGCAATAAGCGTGACGCTTTGTTTATAGTCGCAAAGATTTACCAGCATAGGATCAGGCACCTGCTTTCTTGAACGTCAGTGGAACGATGGTATTGGCATCATAACGGGCGCGACATTCAGCGATATCGCTGGCGCCTGCTTTACAGGCAACTTCCGGCATCGGGTAGCGGGAACCGTCGGTGCAGCGGGCAGTACCGCGACTTTTAATCATCAGCTCGCCGTTGCTGTGCAGGCCGGAGAACACTTCCGCACGGCAGACAACGTTGTCGCCATGGACAACCCGGGCGAAGCCCTTATTGTTCTGGATCTGATAGCGCATTGACGGCGGCTTGCCGGTGACCGGATCTTTCACGTCGAGAACCGCACGCCAGGTACCGTTCAGGAAACGCGTCGATCCCGCTTTCACCTGATTCGCTTCCATCACCATGGCATCTTTCGGGATGGCGACAATCACCACCGGGGCAGGCTGTGGCGCAGGCGCCGGAGCAGGCTCTTTTTCTTTGTTTGCCAGGACCTCTGCCTGATGCAGCGGCAGTTTCATCCCCAGCGGCTCAACCGCTTTGATCGGCTTTGGCGCAATCTCGACGGGTTCTGGTGCGGGCGCCGGTGTGGGCTCAGCGGAAGGCGACTGTTTTGGCCACAGCAGCGGTGCGGCAATGGCGGCAACGATCGCGACGGCAACCGGCAGCGTCCACAGGGGAACACGACGTTTTTTCGCGACGATCGGCAGAGCAGGTTCCTGAGCGGGTTGCGCAACCGCCGGGGCTGGCTTTGGCTCATACAGCTCTTCCGGCGTGATGCGCACCACCGTGGAAGGGGCGATCAGCGGCTCGTCGGCTTGTTCAAAGGCTACAACCGGTTCTGGCTCAGGCTCGGGCTCAGGATCTTCAATCACAACGGGGGCAGGCTCAGGGACCAGCGATTCTCGCAGGCAGTCGAGAACATCGTCGCGCGCATTTTCGTTCAGGTTTACAAAGCCCCAGAAGCTGATGACAGGCTTTCCGTCCACCAGGAAGAGGAAGTTTTCACCCGGGAACTGAAACGCCTTTGACAGCAGAGAGCCAAAAAGCTGCTGCGCGGTTTTGGGGGACTGGAGGCATTTCTTGCTTAACGACTCAACGCTGGCGAGCGTGTTTTCCAGATAGCGCAAGGCGCGATAGCGGTCATCTTCATCTGCCGCTTTCCAGCTGGTTACGCTCCCTTCAACGGGGGAATACCAGTCCACGCGGTCACCGCTGTCGTTGACCTGAGGAATCGCCAGACAGTCGACGATGGCCTGTTGTTTGCGCAACCGGAGCGCTTCCCGGATTTGTAACGCTGATTCAAAAACGGCTTGTCCGCCGCCGCCAACGGCCTGAAAGTCATCCAGGTTACCGCTGCGTAAAAGAGTTTTTGCCACGATTTGATCCCATATACTTCTTCACACCGTTACTTTAACGAAACGAGGAAGCAACCAAACGGGGGAAGAGACGCTAAAAGGGCCGATTTCTTGCGGCATAGAAAGTGACGGTTGTGCTTGACGAATAATGGCACTTAAGGCAAATCATCTTTTTGGGCGCTGGCGGTTAAAACAGCAAAAAACGCGGCTTTAGAATAACCTGATAGTGTTTCGTTATTTGCCAGGTCAAAACGCCTGTGCTGTTATTACTGTCCTATATAATAAAACTGTCAGGGTTATAACCATGTCTACAGGGAAAACACTGCTCGCTCTTGCGCTGAGCGCGCTGTTACCAGCCGGTGCCGCATGGGCGGCAAACAACGACACCCTTATTTACTGTTCTGAAGCGTCCCCCGAGTCCTTCAACCCGCAAATCGCCAGCTCTGGCCCGTCTTTTGTGGCCAGTTCTCAGGTACTGTACAACCGCCTGATCAATTTCGACCCGGTGAAAAACACCCCGGTGCCGTCGCTGGCAGAGTCCTGGACAATCTCGCCGGACGGCAAGACTTATACCTTTGCCTTGCGCAAAGGGGTGAAGTTCAACAGCAATAAATATTTCAAACCGACGCGCGACTTTAACGCCGATGACGTTATTTTCTCGGTCATGCGTCAGAAAGACCCTAAACACCCGTATCACAACGTGTCGCAGGGCAACTACGAATACTTTAACGATGTGGGTCTCGATAAGCTGATCCAGGACGTTAAAAAGGTCGACGATTATCACGTTCAGTTCACCCTCAGCGAACCCAACGCCGCGTTTCTGGCCGACTGGGGGATGGATTTCGCCTCCATTCTCTCCGCCGAATACGCCGACGCGATGCTGAAAAAAGGCACGCCTGAAAACGTAGACACCTGGCCGATTGGTACCGGGCCGTACGTCCTGCAGCAGTATAATGTAGATTCGCTGATCCGCTACGTCGCGAACCCGAACTACTGGGAAGGCGAAGTGCCGACGAAGCATCTCATCTTCTCCATCACGCCAAATGTAGAAACCCGCCTGGCGAAGCTGCAGACCAACGAGTGCCAGATTATTCCTGCGCCATCCCCGGTTCAGTTTGATGCCATTAAGAACAACAAAGACCTGACGCTGCACTCGGTCGATGCGCTGAACGTCGGTTATCTGGCGTTCAACACAGAGAAAAAACCGTTCGATAACGTGCTGGTGCGTCAGGCGCTTAACTACGCGACCGACAAGAAGGCCATCGTTAATGCGGTCTTTATGGGATCGGGCACGGTGGCAAAATCGCCGATCCCGCCAAATATGCTGGGCTTCAATAAAGACCTGAAGGACTACAGCTACGATCCTGAAAAAGCGAAAGCCCTGCTGAAGCAGGCGGGTCTTGAGAAGGGCGCGGAAGTCACGCTGTGGTCAATGCCGGTTCAGCGTCCTTATAATCCGAACTCGCGTCGTATCGCAGAGATGATCCAGAGCGACTGGGCTAAAGTCGGCGTTAAAGCCAAAATTGTCTCTTACGAGTGGGGTGAATATCTCTCCGGAATGCGTAAAGGCGAACATGACTCCGCGCTGTTTGGCTGGATGTCCGATAACGGCGACCCGGACAACTTCGCCGATGTGTTGCTCGGCTGCAACAGCATTAAAACCGGCTCAAACGCCGCGCGCTGGTGCGATAAGGGGTATGATGCCCTGGTGCAAAAAGCGAAGCTGACCAGTAACCCGGCCGAGCGCGCGAAACTTTACGGCCAGGCGCAGGAGATTTTCTACCAGCAGGCGCCGTGGATCGCGCTGGCCAACGGGAAAACGTTCTACGCGACCCGCAGCAACGTGACCGGATACAGCGTGAGCCTGATGGGCAGCGATTTCTCTAAGGCGAAGCTGAACTGATCGTTTGCCCGGTGGCGCTGCGCCACCGGGCACATAACAAGGAGTGACAATGTCACATTTAAATGAAATTATCGCCCGCGTCGATGCCGCCATCGAAGAGAGCGTGATTACCCACATGAATGAACTGCTGATCGAATTAAGCGATGATGCTGAACTCAGTCGTGAAGATCGCTATACCCAGCAGCAGCGTCTGCGCACCGCGATTTCGCACCACGGTAAGCAGCATAAAGAGGAGATGGAAGCGCGTGAGGAACAGCTGACGAAAGGCGGCACCATACTTTAGCGATCAAAACTGGCGTCGCGCCACCAGCCATGCCCCGACCACCAGCATCACCGCGCCGCACACCGGGCCAATCAGGGCGCGCAGCGGAATGCCATTGCTCCTCAGCACGTCCATCACCAGCCCGCCAATCAGCTGGCTTGCTACCAGCACGGCGATGGTCGTCGCCGCGCCAACGTTCTGATATCCGCTGATGCTGGCAAACACGAAAAACGACCCCAGCAGCCCCGGGATAAGCGTCCACCAGCGAACCGTTGCGGCCAGCTCGCTGAATCCGGCGACGCCCTGTTTCAGCAGCAGAATGCTGACAAACAGCACAATGCCGACCAGGGAGTTCAGCAGCATCGCGATGAGAATGGTGGAGGAGGACTGGGTGATACGCACCATCAAGGTGTTTTGCACCACCAGACCAATTCCCGCCGCCACCAGAAACGCCAGCGTCAGCGACTGATTCATGGGATTGCGTCCGGTTCGCTGCGCTCGTCCAGCTGCAGCTGCATAAAGGTTAAGTCCAGCCAGCGGCCAAACTTGGTTCCCACCTGCGGCATCTGCCCCGTGGTGACAAAGCCGAGCGTCTCGTGGAGGTGAATCGAGGCATGGTTTTGCGCTTCAATCCCGGCCACCATCACGTGTTTACCGATGGCACGGGCCTCGTTTATCAGCGCGATCATCAGCGTGCGGCCAATGCCTTTTCCCTGATGTTCCGGGTGGATGTAGACCGAGTGCTCAACCGTATGACGAAAACCGTCGAAGGCGCGCCAGTCGCCGAAAGAGGCGTAGCCGGTAATCACGCCGTCCTCTTCGCTTACCAGAACCGGGTAACCCGCGAGAGTGCGTGCCTCAAACCAGGCGATTCGGTTATCGGTATCGACGGTTTTATCGTTCCAGATCGCGGCAGTATGCAGCACCGCGTGGTTGTAAATCTCTCCTATCGCAGCGCAGTCTTCTTTGCAGGCATGACGAACGATCATGATTAAACCTCTGTGTGTTGTTCACTATAGTGTTACGTTGTGGCTACGATATTACACAACCGTATAGCTCGAACGCTACGGCATAAGCCATATTTTTTTGTTATCAAAAGCCCATTGAAATGCTCTTCATTCACTATAGTATGACGTCATGAACACCATAACAGACACGATGAATCAACGGATTAGCGCAAGAATTCGCCTGGAGCGTGAGTCTCGCGGGTGGTCCCTGAGCGAGCTGGCCGACCGGGCAGGCGTCTCCCGCGCCATGATCCATAAAATCGAGCGCGGGGACAGTAGCCCGACGGCCACCTTGCTTGCCCGCCTGTCGGGCGCGTTTGGCATCAGCATGTCCACGCTGATTGCCCGGGCCGAGATGCAGGAAGGCAAGCTGCTGCGCCTTGCAAACCAGCCCGTCTGGCGCGATCCGCAGACGCACTACCTGCGCCGCCATGTTTCTCCCCGCACCGATCTGCCCATCGACCTTGTTCAGGTTGAACTGCCTGCGGGCAGCGATGTTCCGATGCCTGCCTCTTCTTACGCGCTGGCGCGTCAGCTTATCTGGCTCCAGTCCGGTGAGCTGGTGTTTCAGGAGGGCGACACTCGCCATGAAATGCACGCCGGAGATTGTCTCGAGCTGGGGCCGCCAAATGACTGCCGGTTCATCAACGAAACGAATGAAACCTGCATCTATCTGGTTGTACGGCTTAACCAGTCCGGCTCGTAATGCTAATGCGATAACGCCGATCGTGAGCCAGGCTGTAATAACATTTGTACCAGAAGGAGATCCTGATGAATCAACCTGTTTCGCAAAATCGCCGCTGGGTGCTGGCCTCTCGTCCTCAGGGCGCGCCGGTGGCGGAAAATTTTCGTCTGGAAACGCAGCCTGTTCCAGCCCCTGTTGAGGGGCAGCTTTTGCTTCGTACCGTCTGGCTGTCGCTGGACCCGTACATGCGGGGGCGCATGAGCGATGCGCCATCCTATTCACCGCCGGTTGAGCTGGGTGCGGTGATGGTGGGGGGAACGGTCAGCCGGGTTGAGCAGTCAAATCATCCCGATTTCAAACCGGGTGAATGGGTGCTGGGCTACAGCGGCTGGCAGGAGTATGAACTCTCGGACGGCAGCGGCCTGGTGAAGCTGGGCGAAAATCCGTCTCATCCTTCCTGGTCGCTGGGCGTACTGGGTATGCCGGGCTTTACCGCCTATATGGGGCTGCTGGATATCGGGCAACCGAAAGCCGGTGAAACGCTGGTGGTGGCTGCGGCAACCGGTCCGGTTGGCGCGACCGTCGGGCAGATCGGCAAAATCAAGGGTTGTCGGGTGGTTGGTGTGGCCGGTGGCGCAGAGAAATGCCGCCATGCCGTTGAGGTTCTCGGGTTTGACCTGTGTCTGGATCATCACGCGGCCGATTTTGCCGACCAGCTGAAGCACGCCTGCCCGAAAGGAATTGATGTCTATTATGAAAACGTTGGCGGAAAAGTATTTGACGCCGTGCTGCCGTTACTCAATACCTCCGCGCGCGTGCCGGTATGCGGTCTGGTAAGCGGCTACAATACGACGGGCTTGCCCGAGGGGCCGGATCGCCTGCCGCTTCTGATGGCGACCATCCTGAAGAAACGCATTCGTATGCAGGGCTTTATCATCGGACAGGATTACGGGCACCGCATTAAGGAGTTCCAGGAAGAGATGGGGCGCTGGGTGCAGGAGGGGAAAATCCACTATCGCGAACAGGTAACGGACGGGCTGGAGAACGCCCCCGAGGCGCTGATTGGCCTGCTGGAAGGACGAAACTTCGGCAAAGTCGTGATTCGCGTCGCGAGTGACAATAAATAAACAGCAATATGGCGGGGTTTCCCGCCATATTTATTTGTGAAGATACGATATATTGTCTTTAATTACTGGACATAGCTTTTCGCGCCATCATCCCGGATGAGCCCGAAAACGATAAAAAAACAAAATTTGCTTTTTTTGCTGTTTTTACGTACTTCCCACCACCAGGCATGACGATACAGGATATATCGGACCAGCGCCGTTTTATTAAAACTGGCGTTTAAAAATAGCATTAAGTTTTAGCTACAGGAATTCCACATGCTTGATTTGGATCACTTAGAAAAAGCCCAAAGGGTCAGTCTTACTATGCAAGTCGAACTCAGTTTGAAAGGAGCGTTAATTACAGGCTCACTCAAACCTGGGGCACGACTGATTACGAAAGAAATTGCCGATAAATTAGGAACCAGTATTACCCCTGTTCGCGAGGCGCTTTTGCGCCTGGTGTCATCAGGGGCATTACACGCTACGCCCGCGCAGGCATTTCTGGTTCCGGAGGTTACGCTGGAGCGCTATAACGAGATTAACGCCATAAGAAAACAGCTTGAGCCAATGGCGGTTGCCGCAGCCTGTCGGAATATGTCTGATAGCAAACTGGAGGCGTTGCGCAAATTGTCGGAGGCCTTCCATGAGGCCATGCGCAACGGGAACGTCCAGCAGGCGTTGCATGCGAATCGCGTCTTCCGGTTTACGCTGTATCAGTATGCGGAAATGCCTACGCTTAATGCATTAATTGAGCAGCTCTGGGTGCGCATCGGGCCCTGTATGAACTATCTGCATCAGGAGCTTAACGATATCAAAGCCTCGACATATCACTATGACGAACTCCTTTCCGCCCTTGAGAGAAGAGATGTTGTTGCCTGCCAGAAGGCGATTGATAAGGTGATTGATGAAGCGAATTTGCTTTTACAGCGACAATATTTTAACTAAGAGATTATTTAGCAGGGCGACTATATTTCGCACCTAATTATTTATCCGGTGAATAACTCCTGATGGTTTATTGCCATCAGGAGCGTTATTTCATTAATCAAATAAACTTTTCTTTTAGCTTACTCGAAGCGATAAGAGACCGACAGCCCGACCCCGTAGTTACGGCCAGGTGCAGGCTCGTAATAACGACCGTTAGACTCGTTGACAATAACCGAGCCCGCGTACTCTTTATCGAACAGGTTATCGACGCGGCCAAAGACGTCCATGCCCCAGCTGCCGTAGTTGAATTTGTACCCTGTGTTCAGCCCGACCACCGTATACGACGGCGCTTTCGCCGTATTCTCGTCGTCGGCCATGATATCGCTCATGTAACGCACGTCCGTGCCCGCGTACCAGCCTTCCTCCGGCTGCCAGCCAAACGAGGCGAAACCCATATTGCGGGCAATACCCGGCATCCGGTTACCGTTACAGTCTGCGTCGCTGCAGACGTTAGTCCTGTAGGTGGCATCCAGGTACGTCCACGCCATCTTCAGCTTCCAGTTCTCAGCAAACTGCTGATCGAGGGAAACTTCCACACCCTGACGACGGGTTTTCCCGGCATTTTTATAGGTTGTGCGGCCGCCTGAACTGGAGTCCACCACGATCTCGTCATCCGTATCGGTGCGGAACAGCGCCGCCGTCAGCAGGCCGTTGCCGATTCGGGTTTTGCTGCCCACTTCATACGTATTGTTGGTGGACGGCTGCAGCCCAATGTTGAGGCCTCCCTGGTTATCGGCGCGATAGGAGAGCTCGTTGATGGTTGGCGTTTCGAACCCACGCCCTGCGGCAGCGTAGAGGTTCCATGCGTCCGTCACCGCATACTTCACGGAACCGGCCGGAAGCCATTTATGATAGCTCGCGTCACCGCTGTCATCACCGTTGCCCGGCGTAACGTAATGGTCGTTGGAATCAAACCAGACCGAACTGTAGCGCACCCCCGCATCAACAGAGAGTTTCTGCGTCAGCTGCCAGCTCGTTTGCAGGTAAGGGTCAACGTTCCACATCAGGTTACGTTCGTTTCGACGCTTATCACCCTTCACGCCATAGTCCGGCACGCCATTGCTCATCACGAAGTTCTCGTAACCGCGACGATCTTCACTCAGGTTTTCATAGTTCAGACCGGTGGTAAAAGTCACCGGTACCAGCAGCTCGCCGCGGTGCGTCCAGCGGGTATCCACGCCCTGATAGTGGCGCTGCATATCAATCACGCCGCCAGAATGGGAGGCTTTTAGCTGCGGCTGATACGGAATCGACTGGTACTGCGTCATTTCACGCTCACCGGCGTACATCATCACGCTCAGGTCGTCCTGGGTGCTGAACTGGCGATCGTAGCGCAGACCGGCCTGGGTCTGCTTGATGGTCTTGCGGGTGTTGTACTGGTCGCCGCGCGGAGACTGACGCGGATTGTTCTGCCACTCCTGATAGCTCAGCCCGCCCGGATCGTTGGCCTTCATGTCCACGCTGTTGAAAATCAGCGTCAGCTTGCTGACGTCGTCAATGCGCACGCCCAGTTTGGCGTTAGCGAGGTTTTTCCGTGCGCCGCTGTGGTCGCGGTAGCCTTTGGTGGTGAAACGGGTGGTGGAAACGGTGTAATCCACATCGCCCGCGTGGGTGCCATCACCCATCGCGCCGGTGGCTTTCATGCCGTAGCGCCAGGTACCGTAGCTGCCGTAATAGCTGCTGGCTTCAATGGTCGGCGGCTGCTGACCGGTTTGGGTGTTGATGTTAATCAGGCCGCCGGAGGCGTTGCCGTACAGGGCAGAGAAGGGGCCGCGCAGCACTTCAACGCTCTCCACGCTGGAAAGATCGATGTTGGAGGTCTGGCCCTGTCCGTCCGGCATGGTGGCAGGGATACCGTCGACGTACATACGGATACCGCGCACCCCGAAGGTTGAGCGAGCGCCAAATCCGCGCATCGAAAGCTGGAGATCCTGGGCATAGTTCTGACGGTTCTGGATTTGCAGTCCCGGGACGCTGCCAAGGGATTCAGACAGGTTGATGCGCGGCGCGGCCTGGCGCATGTCGTCGCCATTAACGACGCTGACCGCTGCCGGTGTATCGAGTTCCGATACGGTTTGCGGCGTGGCGCTGACGATCATGGTTTGTTCTTCCGCGCTCATTGCGGTGAGCGGCGCAAAAATAACAGGAACCAGCAGCAGCGGGAGAGAAGCCTTACGGGCAGAAATGATTTTCATGAATAAAACCGGTTGTGGTATGTAAACGAACCAAATGGAACATGTCCATATATGTTAAAGGTTTTGTAAAAGTTTTGAAAACTATAACCGCACATTGCGTTAATGGAAGGCGAAGCGGGAAAGAAAAACTCCACATTCAACTGATTAATGATTACTATTCTCATTATCAAAAGGCAATGCCATGACGTTGTCTGCCGGAAGTGATGTCAGCCCAAACCCCACTTTTCAGAAAAGGAATTGTTATGTCTTTACGTCATCTGTGCTCACCGCGTCTGAGCCTGTCACTGCTGTCTGCCACTTTACTGCTTGCCGGGACGTTCCAGGTGCATGCCGCCGAAGAGGTGCTGCGTAAAGCGGTGGGCAAAGGGGCGTATGAAATGGCGGTCAGCCAGCAGGAGAATGCGCTGTGGGTGGCGACCTCGCAAAGCCGTAAAACCGATAAGGGCGGAGTGGTCTACCGTCTTGATCCGGTCACGCTGGACGTGACGCAGGCGATCCATAGCGATCTCAAGCCCTTTGGTGCCACAATTGACAATGCAACCCAAACGCTGTGGTTCGGCAATACGATCAACGGCGCGGTAACCGCGATTGATGCTAAAACGGGTGACGTAAAAGGGCGGCTGGTGCTGGACGGGCGTCAGCGCAGCGAAACCGTCAAACCGCTGCAGCCGCGCCAGCTGGTGGCGGACGACGCGAGCAACACGATTTACATCACCGGTGTCGGTAAAGAGAGCGTGATTTGGGTGGTGGATGGCGCCACGCTGAAGCTAAAAGAGACCATTGCCAATACCGGTACTTACAGCACCGGCCTGGCGCTGGATGGGCAGGCGAAACGTCTGTACACCACGAATGCGGACGGCGAGTTGTTAACCATTGATACGGCCACGAACAAAATCCTGAGCCGTAAAAAAGTGCAGGATGACGGGAAAGAGCACTTCTACCTGAACCTGAGCCTCGACACTGCCGGGCAGCGCGCGTTCCTGACCGATTCAAAGCAGCCGGAAGTGCTGGTGGTGAGCCTGAAAGACGGTAGCGTGATCGAGAAAATATCCGCGCCTGAGTCACTGGCGGTCCTGTTTAACCCAGCCCGCAATGAAGCCTATGTGACGCACCGTGAAGCCGGCAAGGTGAGCGTGATAGATGCGAAAACGTATAAGGTGACTAAAACGTTCGACACGCCGGTCTACCCGAACAGCCTGGCGCTCTCTGCGGATGGCAAAACCCTGTACGTGACGGTGAAGCAAAAATCGACTCGCCAGCAGGAAGCTACCCAGCCTGACGATGTCATTCGTATCGCGCTGTAAGATAAAAAAAGGGAAGGCATTTGCCTTCCCTTTTTAATGCTTACCGGATGCTTAACGCGAGGTTTCTTCCACCAGCGGCGCGTCGTGTTTTTCATCATCAGGATGAACCGGCGCGGTGCTGTGAATTTCATGAACGCGTTTACGCACGCCGAACCAGCCCGCAATAAGCAGCACGGCCAGCAGCGGAATGGTCGCGATGGTGTAGGTGCCGTTCGGGTAGTCGAACGCCATCAGCACCAGCACGCTGAACAGGAAGAGCAGGGTGAGCCAGGAGGTCACCGGCGCGCCAGGCAGCTTAAAGCTGACGTCAGCGGCTTTGCCTTCTTTAATCGCTTTGCGCAGACGCATCTGGCAGACCACGATAAAGCCCCAGGACGCGATAATCCCGAGTGCCGCCACGTTCAGAACGATTTCGAATACCTGAGACGGTACCAGATAGTTCAGGAATACGCCGAATACGTACACTACCAGCGTCGCCAGAATACCGGCGTACGGCACGTGCTGCTTGCTCATCTTCGACATGAATTTCGGCGCAGAACCGCCCATCGACATGGAGCGCAGGATACGACCGGTAGAGTAAAGGCCGGAGTTCAGGCTGGAGAGCGCCGCGGTCAGGACCACGATGTTCATGATGCTGCCAACGTAAGGCACGCCCAGCTTAGAGAAGAAGGTCACGAACGGACTCTGACCCGCCTGATAGGCAGTCCACGGGAGCAGCAGAACCAGCAGCACCACTGAACCGACGTAGAACAGACCGATACGCCAGATCACGCTATTAATGGCTTTTGGCACCATGGTCTGCGGGTCTTTACATTCCCCAGCTGCGGTACCCACCAGTTCGATAGAGGCGAAGGCGAACACGACGCCCTGAACCAGCACCAGCGCAGGCAGCAGACCGTGCGGGAAGAATCCACCGTTATCGGTTATCAGGTGGAAGCCGGTGGCATTGCCGTCCAGCGGCTTACCGCTGCCGAGGAAGACGGTACCCACGACCAGGAACACCACTATGGCCAGTACTTTTACCAGCGCAAACCAGAACTCCATCTCCGCGAACCACTTCACGCCGATCATGTTCATGGTGCCGACAATCGCCAGCGCGCCAAGCGCAAAGACCCACTGTGGCACATCGCCAAACGCGCCCCAGTAGTGCATATACAGCGCTACGGCGGTGATATCGACGATACCGGTCATTGCCCAGTTGACGAAGTACATCCAGCCCGCAACGTAAGCGGCTTTTTCACCGAGGAATTCACGGGCATAAGAGACGAAGCTGCCGCTGGAAGGGCGATGCAGTACCAGCTCGCCCAGCGCGCGTAGAATGAAGAAAGAGAAGATCCCGCACACCAGATAGACCAGGGCGAGAGCCGGGCCAGCCATCTGCAGGCGTGCACCAGCACCTAAAAACAGACCCGTTCCGATAGCGCCGCCGATGGCGATCATTTGAACCTGACGGTTGCCCATCGCTTTGTGGTAGCCCTCTTCGTGGGAGTTCAACCAGCGACGTTTAGCAGCGTGATGATCGGCTGCGCTTTTATTGCTTGTTTTCATTGAGTTACCTGTTTGCCTGTCTGAACCATTATCGTGATAGTCCTGCCTGGCAGAGCGCAATACAAACGATTGCTTCTGCGCAAACACATGTCGCCTTCCCAGTCATTCTGCGTATGGATAAGGCGAAACATGGCGAGGCATCCTACCTGCAATTCATAAGCGACGCAAAATATAACCGTGCCGAAAGTGATGCACGTCGAAGGAAATCGTGTGGTCAGAGCAGACGGGGATCACAACACGCTGAATCGTGATGAGCTTTTAGTCAAAACAATCGCGAGGTTGATTATTTAATCATCAGAATATCTTAATTATTACCAGATGGTATAAATTGGGGTTACCTCAGAGCACCCGCCGTTAACATGAAACGGTAACAGGCGGGTGACGGATCTTCGATAACGCACAAAAATAATCTCAGGCTTCACAGACCCCGAACGGCTAACCGCCAAAAACGGCAATCGCCTGCTTAAGGCGCGTCGTGCGCTCCGTCAGGTGATTCGCGGCGTGAGTGACGTTATCCACCATCCCCGTATTGTTGTGGGTCATTGCACCGATACGGGAGATGGATGCGTTGATGAGCGTCAGCGCCTGGGTTTGCTCCTGCGTGGCGTGGCCGATCTCCTTAATCAGGGAGGAGACACGCAGCACGTTGTCGATCATAACCGTCAGCTGCGTTTCGGTCTGTTCCACTTTCTCCACGCCAGCGTTGACGCTGGCGACGTTTTTCTCGATCAGCGCTTTGATCTCTTTTGCCGCCGTCGCGGAGTGCTGCGCAAGATTACGCACTTCAGCCGCCACCACGGCAAAACCGCGCCCGGCTTCACCCGCACGCGCCGCTTCAACGGCAGCGTTCAGCGCAAGAATGTTAGTCTGGAAGGCAATGCGATCGATAACGCTGATAATATCAACGATCTGGCTGTTATCCTGCGACACGGACTGCATCATACCGATGGTCTCTTTCATCATCGCTTCACCGCGGTGTGCGCTGTCGCTGGTGCGATCGGCCATCTGGATCGCCTCGTTCGCGGTTTCGGCCGTCTGCTTCACCGCGCTGGCAATCTCTTCTACTGCCGACGCGGTTTGCTGCAGAAAGTCTGCTGTTTCTTCAGAGCGCGTCTGTAGCGCCGCACCTTCTTTGGCAACCTGCTGGCTGATGGTGCTAATTCCGCTGATTTGCGCCCCGACATCGTCAACCAGCGAATTCAGGTTCAAACCTGATTGATTCACCAGGCGCATCATCAGCCCGATGTCATCGATCCTGTCAAAATGGTAATAGTCCGTTTTACGTCCTGAAACCACGCGCTGCATCTGTTGCACAATGGATTTTAACGGACTGGCGATCTGCGCATGAAGATAATAACCCAGGGAAGTAAACAGCAGCACCAGACTTGCCGATTGCACAAATTTATCAGGAAATAAATACACGGCCAGACAGGAGAGTAACGCCGTCGTCGCAATACCAAGATGGATTCGTTTACGGGTGCTGAGACATTTAAAGAGCGAGATAAATGAAAATAAACCGCGTCGAACCAGCAATCCTTTATAAAAACGGTAATGTTTTAATTCGTTATTACGCACTTTTGTATAGAGTTTTTCACTGGTCGCAATCTCCTCGCGTGTGGGTTTATTTCGCACGGAAATATAGCCCGTCAGGGATCCGCCCTGCCAGACCGGCGTCACGTTTGCTCGCACCCAGTAGTGATCGCCATTATTACGACGATTCTTCACCAGCCCGGTCCAGGTCTCACCTTGCTGCAGGGTAAACCACATGTCGCCAAACGCTTCGGCAGGCATGTCGGGATGGCGGATGAGGTTATGCGGCTCGCCCAAAAGATGCTCTTCTTTATATCCGCTGGCTTCAATAAAAGCGGAATTAGCGTAGGTAATATGACTTTTTGTATCGGTGGTCGACATTAACGTCGAACCATCGTTAAGTAAATACTCGTTTTGTGTAACGGGAGTGTTACGCCTCATGAGTAACTCCATGATGATGTGCAAGAATAAAAAACATCCGGAAAACGCTCCGGCAAGATGAGTGTGATTATTTTTTATAACTGTCTTCTGCTTATTCTCTCTGAAATTTTGACTGCCTGAAATACCCACTGTTCATTATTTTTAATCTGTTAATTTTGTCGGATGTAATAAAAATGAAAATATTTTCAGGGGCATTTTGGGATGGCGATGCAAATAAATGACATAACCCAAACTGCAAGAGGGAGATCGTCACTGTGGAAAAATTGTCATGCTGAAATAGCGTTTCGTTAACAGGATGAAAACGCTATCATTTGGTCAGTTTTCGTTAACACAGTGAGGCTGAGGTGAAAATTAACGTCATCGGAACCAGCGGGAGCGGAAAAAGCACGCTGGCGAAGCAGATTGCGACCGCGCTGTCTATTCCCTGTATCGAGATGGACAGACTCTACTGGCAGGCTGACTGGCAGGGCACGCCGGACGATGAGTTTCAAGAAAAGCTGGAGCAGGCGCTACAGGCTTCGCCAGACTGGGTGCTCGACGGAAACTACAACCGTACGCGACCGGTGAAATGGCGCAATGTAGATGTGGTGGTGTGGGTGGATTATGGGTTTGCCCGCACCCTCAGGCAGGCGGTCACCCGAGCAATAAAACGGGCCTGGCATAAACACGAGCTTTGGCCCGGAACGGGAAATAAAGAGAGTTTCCGGCGCGCGTTCTTCAGCAGAGAATCCATTATCATCTGGACGATCAAAACCTGGCGTAATAACCGCACGCGCTATGAAGCCGATCTGCAAAACCCGCAATACAGCCATATTCGCTTCGTCCGCATTACCCGTCGGCAGCAGGTGGAAACGCTGATCGCCTCCTTAAAGTCTTATTCTTAGCATGGTTTTATATATCTGATTTCCGGCAAACTAAATGTAAATTAATTGTTTCTCAGTGGTGAAATGCGCCTTTAATAATGTCGACATGTTAAGTCAAACGAGAACGCAACATGTCATGGCGAATCAGCATTCTGGATAAAAGCCCCATCGCTGAAAACGAAACGGCTGCCGATGCGCTGGCGCGTACCCTGGCGCTGGCGCAGCAGGCAGAAAATCTGGGCTATCACCGCTTCTGGATTGCCGAACACCACAACACCCCACAGCTTGCCAGCCCTGCGCCGGAGCTGCTGATTGCCTGGATCCTCGGACAGACCACGCGCATTCGCGTTGGCTCTGGCGGCGTGATGCTACAGCACTACAGCCCTTATAAAGTCGCCGAGAATTTCAACGTGCTGGCCGCGCTGGCGCCTGGCCGCGTCGATCTCGGCGTCGGGAAAGCCCCCGGCGGATTACCGCTCTCAACCCGCGCGCTGCAGCAGGGCCTGAATCAACAGGAAAAGGGCAGCTTTGCAGAACAGCTGGCTCAGCTCGATCGCTGGATCCGTCCTGAGCATCAGTCTAATGAAGAGGCCGTCCGCGCCACGCCGCTGCCGCCGTCGCCTGCTGAGGGTTTCCTGCTGGGCGCGAGTATCGATAGCGCGCTGCTGGCCGCCGGGCTCGACTGGAACTTTGTGTTTGCCGCGCACCTGAACGGCGATCCGGACCTGCTGCGCGAGGTGGTATCGACCTGGCGTAAGAACAGCGCGCGGGACGTGATAGTGGCGGTACAGGCGATCGTCGCGCCGACGCAGGCCGAAGCAGACGCGCTGGCGCAGAAGGTCGAAGTGTGGGGCGTTGAGCTGGCAAACGGACAGCGTGTCACCGTGGCCAGCGAAGAGCAGGCCTACGCGTTTGCGCGCCAGGCGGGCAGCGAGCCGGTGCGCATTGCACGGCGCGCGCAGTCGCTGCTGGCGGGCACCGCTGATTCGGTTCTGGAACAGCTCAACGCGCTGCATCAGCAGTGGGGCATTGACGAATTTATCATCGACACGCCTGTAGCGGAGGGAGCAACGCGCGTCGCGTCGCTGCGCCTGCTTGCCGAGGCGCATCTTAACAAGGAGGTCACCGTATGAGCTTTGGCGAACAGCTGATTGCCTGGCGTCGCGAACTGCACCAGAACCCGGAGCTGTCCGGCCAGGAGGTCGAAACCACCGCGCGCCTGCGCCAGTGGCTGACGAATGCCGGGATCGCCCCGCAGCCTTACGACCTGTCGACCGGGCTGGTGGCGGAAATCGGGACGGGCAGCAGGCTGGTTGCGCTGCGGGCAGATATCGATGCCCTGCCGATAGAAGAGCGCAGCGGCGTGCCGTTCAGCTCGCAGCGTGCAGGGGTGATGCACGCCTGCGGACACGATATTCACACCAGCGTTATCCTCGGTGCCGCGTTAAAGCTGAAAGAGCGGGAAGCTTCGCTAAACGGCCGGGTGCGGATCCTGTTTCAGCCTGCCGAAGAGAACTTTGGCGGTGCGAAGAGCATGGTGCGCGCCGGTGCCCTGCGTGACGTCAGCGCGATTTTCGGCATGCACAACGAGCCCGGCCTGCCGGTCGGTGAGTTCGCCACCCGCGGCGGGCCGTTCTATGCCAACGTCGACCGCTTTGTGATCCGCATTACCGGTAAAGGCGCGCACGCCGCGCGTCCTCACGAAGGCAACGACGCCATTGTGCTGGCAAGCCAGCTGGTGACGGCGCTGCAAAGCGTCGCCAGCCGCAACGTCAACACGCTGGATTCGGTGGTGCTGAGCGTGACCCGCATCGCGGGCGGTAACACCTGGAACGTGCTGCCGGAAAGCGTCGAGCTGGAAGGCACGCTGCGCACCCATCGCACGGAAGTGCAGCAGAATGTGAAAGCCCGCGTGGGTGAAATCGCCGCCGGGTTTGCCAGCGCCTTCAGCGCGCAGATTGATATCACCTGGTATGCCGGGCCCACCGCGCTGGTGAACGACGAGCGCTGGGCCGATTTCGCCACCTCGGTCGCCAGAGAAGCAGGCTACGAAACCCGGCACGCCGAGCTGCATATGGGCGGGGAAGATTTTGCGGTCTATTTGCAGTCAGTTCCCGGCGCGTTTGTCAGCATTGGCAGCAACAGCCCGTTTGGTTTACATCATCCGGCCTTCAACCCGGATGAAGCACTGATTGAGCCCGCTGCCCGCTATTTTGCACAGCTTGCGGAAAAAGCCCTGCAACACGTTTAATTCAGGAGAGGTAAATATGTCTGCAACCCGACAACTGCGGCTGGGCACCATTCTGCATGGTGCATCCGGAAATATGTCCGCGTGGCGCCATCCTGCGGCGATCGCCGACGCCAGTATTAATTTCGACTTCGTGAAAGCGACGGCGTTAAAGGCCGAGGAAGGTAAGCTCGATTTTCTCTTTGTGGCCGATGGTCTCTATATTAACGAGAAATCGATCCCTCATTTTCTGAATCGTTTTGAACCGTTAACCGTGCTTTCCGCACTGGCCAGCATCACCTCGCGCCTGGGACTGGTGGGAACCTTATCCACCTCCTACAGCGAGCCCTTTACCACGGCGCGCCAGTTTGCCAGCCTCGATCACCTCAGCAACGGCCGCGCGGGCTGGAACGTGGTGACCTCGCCGCTGGAAGGGTCGGCGAAGAACTTTTCCCGCGAAAAACACCCCGAACACGCGCTGCGCTATCGCATTGCCGATGAGTATCTTGACGTGGTGAAAGGGCTGTGGGATTCCTGGGAAGGCGACGCGTTTATCCGCAACAAAGAGAGCGGTCAATTTTTTGACCCGGCCAAACTGCATACGCTCGATCACCACGGTGACTTCTTCCAGGTCGCCGGTCCGCTGAATATTGGCCGCACGCCGCAGGGTCGCCCGATTGTCTTTCAGGCCGGGGCGTCGGACGATGGGAAAAAACTGGCGGCGAAACATGCCGACGCCATTTTCACCCACCACGAGACCTTCGACGAGGCAAAAGCCTTTTATCAGGACGTAAAACAGCAGCTGGAAACAAACGGCCGCCGCGCCTCGGATCTCCATATTTTCCAGGGCGTCAGCGTGATTGTGGGTAAAGACGCCGATGACGTGGAAAATCAGTACCAGACCACGGCGGCGCTGGTGTCGATTAACGACGCCCTCAATTACCTCGGACGCTATTTTGAACATCACGATTTCAGCCAGTATCCGCTCGACGAGCCGTTCCCGGATATCGGCGACTTAGGCAAAAACAGCTTCCGCAGCACCACCGATGAAATTAAGCGTAATGCCCGAGAGCGCAACTTAACCCTGCGTCAGGTGGCCCTTGAAGCCGCTTCGCCTCGTCCACGCTTTTCCGGTACGCCGGAAGAGGTAGCCGATGGTCTGCAGGCCTGGTTCGAAGGCTATGCCGCAGACGGCTTCATCATTCAGGGCGGCACGCCGGACACCTTCCCGCGCTTTGTTGACCAGGTGGTACCTGTTCTGCAGGCCCGCGGCCTGTTCCGTACCGACTACCCGGGCACCACGCTGCGCGAAAGCCTTGGCTTAGACCAACCGAAAAACCAGTACACACAACAATAAAAGAGAACCCCGCTATGCAGAAATCATCGCTTGTTCTGGCGCTCGCGCTGGCCTTTACCCCTGCCGTCTGGGCAGAGAACGTCAATATTAACGGCACCGGCGTGAGCATTGAGGCCAATAAAACGCCGATTAATACCGCCAAAAACAATGATGCGGTGGCACAGCTGCCGAAAGACTATCGCTTTGCCGTGCCGGGGAAATTTACCGTGGCGGTGGCGGGCCTCAATCAACCGCCGCTGACGGTTTTCTCCGACGACAACAAAACGCTGCTGGGAAGCGAGGTTGACGTCGCCCGTCTGGTCGCCGACAGCCTGGGGCTGGAGCTGAACGTGGTGCCAACCTCCTGGGAAGACTGGCCCCTGGGCGTGGCGTCCGGGAAATACGATGCGGCCATCAGCAACATCACCGTTACCAAAGAGCGTAAAGAGAAGTTTGATTTCGCCACCTACCGGAAGGACTCCCTCGGCTTTTATGTGAAATCCACCAGCCCGATTACGTCGCTGCAGAAGGCGGAAGACATTGCCGGGCTGCGGATTATCGTCGGCTCCGGCACCAATCAGGAGGCCATCCTGCTGGCATGGAATGCTGAAAATCTGAAGAAAGGACTGAAGCCCTTTACCCCGATCTATACCAAAGACGATGCCGCCCAAACCCTGGCGCTGCAGTCCGGGCGCGCGGATGCCTACTTTGGTCCGAACGTGATTGGCGCATGGAAAGCGGCGCTGAACGGGAAAACCAAACTGGTGGGTAGCGTCGACGGCGGCTGGCCGAAGGCGGCGCACATCGCGGTGACGCTGAAGAAAGGCAGCGGGCTGGTTGAGCCGGTGCAAACCGCGCTGAATGGCGTCATCAAAAACGGCGATTACGACAAAGTGCTGAACCGCTGGGGTGAAGGGGTTGAGCGCATTCCTCAGTCAGAAGTGAACCCGGCAGGCCTGGGTGATTAAGGAGGCGTGATGAGCGAACGATTTCGTGATGTTTCACCGGAAGATGCCGAGCTTCAGCCCATTATCGAGGGGCTGTTCGGGGAATATGCGGCCCGATACGGGGACTACTTCTCCAAAGATGCGGAAATTGAGCTCACCGAGTGGTATTTAGCGCCGCAGGGGCTGTTTATCGTGCTGGAGCGCGACGGGAAGATTATTGCCACCGGCGCGTACAAACCGTTCGACGAACGCACCGCAGAAATCAAACGCATCTGGACGGACAAAACCCTGCGTCAGCAGGGGCTTGCCGGGCGCGTGGTGCAGGAGCTTGAGCGCAGGGCGGTGCTGGCAGGGTACAGTCAGATCTACCTGACAACCGGCTTTCGCCAGCCGGAAGCGGTCAGGCTCTATCTCAGCCAGGGCTATCAGGCGCAGTTCGATCTGAACCGCGATCCGGAAGAGTACAGCCAGCCGCCGTTTGACGGTCGGCTGCGATTCACGAAAACGCTGGTACGCGAAGCGTTCAGTAAAACCGCATGAGGAACGACGATGAGCAACGTTGAAACCATTAAGGTGGTCCCGGCGCGTTATCCGCTGCGGGCCGTCGGCGCCGCGGTGGCGCTGTTTGTCCTGGCGGTCGTGATTCAGTCAGTCGCCTTTAACCCGCGCTGGGAGTGGGCGGTGTTCGCCCGCTGGTTCTTCGACCCGGTGATCCTCGAAGGCGTCGGGCAGACCCTGTTGCTGACGCTGATCGGTACCGCGCTGAGCGTGGTGTTTGGCGGCATGCTGGCCCTGGCGAGACTCTCTTCTTCCTGGCTGCTGAGCAGCCTGGCGTGGGCCTACATCTGGCTGTTTCGCTCGCTGCCGCTGATCGTCGTGCTGATTATCCTGTACAACTTTTCCTATCTCTACGACACGCTCTCGCTCGGCGTGCCGTTCACCGGCATCACCTGGGGCAGCTTTGAAACCATCAACGTGCTGGGGCAGTTCTCTACCGCAGTGGTGGGGTTAACCCTGGTGCAGAGCGCCTATACCGCCGAGATCATTCGCGGCGGATTCCTCGGGGTCGATCACGGGCAGTATGAGGCCGCCGCCGCGCTCGGCCTGCCGGCCTGGCGCCGCACGGTCCGCATCATTTTGCCTCAGGCGCTGCGCACTATTCTGCCGTCGGGCTTCAATGAAATCATCAGCCTCGCCAAGGGCACGGCGATGGTGTACGTCCTGGCGATGCCGGAACTGTTCTATACCATCCAGATGATCTACAACCGCACGCAGGAGGTGATCCCGCTGCTGATGGTCGGTGCCGCGTGGTACCTGGCGATCACCACCGTCCTGTCCGCTATCCAGTACGGTGTTGAACGCGCACTTGCCCGCAGCGAACGCCGCTCTGCGGTTAATCAGAATCGTGCCGCTCGTCGTACCCGTTCCGTCACCACCACGACAGCACAGGAGCCTATCCATGCAAGCCTCTCCTGAAGGACATATCTCGATTACCGGCGTCAGCAAGTATTTTGGACGCCATAAAGCGCTCGACAACGTTTCGCTTGAGATCCCGCCCGGTTCCGTGACGGTTATTCTCGGGCCGTCCGGGTCGGGCAAATCGACGCTGCTGCGCACCATTAACCATCTGGAGCGCGTCGACGAAGGCTTTATTCAGATTGACGGGGACTACATTGGCTACCGTCGTCAGGGCGACAAGCTCTACGAGCTGAAGGAGAAAGAGATCCTCAAACAGCGCGTCAACGTGGGCTACGTTTTTCAGAACTTCAACCTCTTTCCGCACCTCACGGTGCTGGAAAACCTGATTGAGGCGCCCATCGCGCATAAAAAGCTCAGCAAAAAAGAGGCGGTGGAAAGAGCGTACAGCCTGCTGGATGTGGTCGGACTGCGGGATAAAGCCGATGCCTGGTCCCGGCATCTTTCCGGCGGGCAACAGCAGCGTATTGCCATTGCCCGCGCGCTGGCGTTACGTCCACGCGTGATGCTGTTTGATGAACCCACCTCGGCGCTGGATCCGGAGCTGGTGGGGGAAGTGCTGGACGTGATCAAAAAACTGGCCCGCTCCGGCACTACGCTGGTGGTGGTCACTCACGAGATCGGCTTTGCCCGGGAAGTGGCGGATCAGGTGGTGTTTATGGTCGACGGAAAAATTGTCGAGCAGGGCAGCAGTGACGAGGTGTTAAACCGTCCGTCACACGCGCGAACGCGCCAGTTCTTGTCAAAAGTGCTGTAAGGAGCGCAGATGAAATACGGACTTCTGGCGGGGCTACTTTTTACGACGGCGAGCCACGCCAGCATCGATCTGAAAGCCAACGAGCAGCCGCTGCCGGTGACGGTGGATCGGCAGGCCGTGGCGAAGATCCCCGCCGGTTATAAATTCGTTGAGCCGGGTACGCTGACGGTCGCCGTCTCGATGCTGAACTCCCCGCCGCTGGCGCTGCTGGCCAGCGATAACCGCACGCGGATTGGCAGCGACCCGGATATCGCCCGCCTGCTGGCGGGCAGCCTGGGGCTGAAGCTAAAGCTGGTGCCGACGGCGTGGGAAGACTGGCCGCTGGGGATCGCTTCCGGGCGCTACGACGTGGCGCTGGTGAACATTGCGGTGACCGAACAGCGTAAAGAGAAGTTTGATTTTGCGACCTATCGCGTCGATTCGCTGGCGTTTTCAGTGAAATCCACCAGCGATATTCAGTCAATCAAAAGCGCGGCAGATCTGGCCGGGAAAAGGGTGATTGTTGGCTCTGGCACCAATCAGGAGCGCATCCTGCTGGGCTGGAACGAAGAGAACAAAAAGGCGGGGCGGGCGCCCGCGCTGCCGGTCTATCTCCACGACGATGCCTCGGGCAATCTCTATATCCAGTCCGGCAGGGCAGATGTGTTCTTTGGCCCTCAGTCGGTTTCATCCTGGAAAGCCGCGCTCACCGGCAAAACCCGCGTCGTGGGGTTAGGGCCGAAGAAGGCGTTTGTTGCCACGACCACTAAAAAGGGCAATGAGCTGGTTTACGCGCTGCAGGCCGCGCTGGACGGCGCGATTAAGCGCGGAGAGTACCAGAAGGTGCTGGCGCGCTGGGGCGAGCAGGGCGAAGCGGTGGCGCAATCGGAGGTCAACCCGCCTGGGATAACCTACTAAGGGTACTCTACACTTAGGGTTTTCATTCCCGAGGGGGCAACATGATTAAACTCTATGGCGTACCCGGCTGGGGCTCGGCGATCGGTGAAGTGATGCTGACCCTGGCTGATATCCCTTATCAATTTATCAACGTTGACGGGTTTGACCAGCCCGGTCCGCAGCGTGAATTACTGCAAAAGCTCAACCCGCTGTGTCAGGTACCTACGCTGGAGCTGGAAAATGGCGCCATCATGACCGAAACGGCGGCGATTGCCCTGATGGTGCTCGACAGATGTCCCGATCTCGCGCCGCCCGTGGGGCAGGCCGAACGCCAGCAGTTTCAGCGTTTGCTCATCTGGTTTGTGGCCAACGTCTACCCCACGTTTACGTATGCGGACTATCCCGAACGCTGGGTGCCGGATGCGCCCGAACAGCTGCAGAAAAACTGCATCGAATACCGGAAGTCCCTCTATTTGTGGTTCGAAAGCCAGCTCAAGGCTGCCCCGTTCGCGCTGGGGGAAAGGCTGACGCTGCTGGATGTTTATATTGCGGTGGCGCGCACCTGGGGGCCTCGTCACGCCTGGTTTGCCGAGAACACCCCTAAATTCACGGCGATTGCGGACACCGTATGTCAGCTGCCGGAACTGCACAAGGTGTTAAAGGCAAATAATATTATCTGATAACGTGGAACCCACATTCACAACCGGAAGCCTGCACATGCCACACGTAGATATCAAATGTTTTCCCCGTGATTTGAACGACGAACAAAAAGCTGCCCTGGCCGAGGATATTGCTGAGGTCATTATTCGCCATTTCAACAGCAAAGACAGTTCCGTGTCCGTTGCGTTGAATCAGGTGAACCAGGAGGACTGGAAGGCGCAGGTCTGGGATACCGAAATAGGACCGAAGCTGGACGAACTAATCAAAAAGCCAGGCTATTCAATGTAAGCGCAATTGCCGGGGGGAACTCTCTCCCCGGTTTTTCCCGTCTCATCTTCCCGCTTTTTCGCAAAAATCGATAAAAATGCGTTTTGTCTTATCCGTTACACTTTACGTTTCTGGCTGACATTTCATACATCCTTAGGAAAGATCTCCAACAGAATCAATTAAGGACAGACACGTTAAAGGATAATTTTCTGATGACAAAATTACCCCGTTTTTCACTCGCCTTTCTTCATCCCCGTTACTGGCTAAGCTGGGCCGGCATTGCGGCACTGTGGCTCATCATGCTGCTCCCTTATCCGCTTCTGTTCAGAATCGGTAATGGCCTGGGTAGACTGGCGATGCGCCTGCTTCCGCGCCGCGTCGAGATTGCACGCCGCAACCTGGAGCTCTGTTTCCCGGAGATGAAAAAGGCGGAGAGAGAGTCATTGCTGCAGCGTAATTTTGAATCGGTAGGAATGGGGGTAATCGAAACCGGGATGGCGTGGTTCTGGCCTGCATGGCGAGTGCGGAAATGCTTTACCGTGACGGGTTATGAGCACATGGAGAAAGCCAGAGCGCAAGGAAAGGGCGTGGTGCTGGTGGGAATGCATTTTCTGACGCTTGAGCTGGGCGCGCGGATATTCGGCATGCTTAACCCCGGTATCGGGGTTTATCGTCCTAATAATAATGCCCTGCTGGACTGGCTTCAGACGCGCGGGCGCCTGCGCTCCAACAAAACCATGCTCGATCGCCATGATTTAAAGGGAATGATCCGTTCGCTGAAGCAGAATGACATTTTGTGGTACGCCCCGGACCACGACTATGGCAAAACCAACAGCGTGTTTGTGCCGTTCTTCGCGGTGCCGGATGCCGCGACGACGGCGGGCAGCTATATGCTGGTCAAAAGCGCTAACCCTGCCGTCATACCCTTTGTGCCGCGGCGCAGGGCGGACGGCACCGGTTACGAGCTGATCATCCTGGAAGATATCAGTGAGGCGTTGCAGGGCGGCGATAAAGAAGTCGTGGCGACGCAGATGAACAAGGCAATTGAGCAGGCCGTACGCATGGCGCCTGAACAATATATGTGGCTGCACCGTCGCTTCAAAACGCGACCTGAAGGGGTACCTGACCGTTATGCTCGCCAGAAACAGGCGGCAACACGGGGTGATATTCTCTCCGCCAGCGAATTTTCTGACCGCTCAGGCGTACAGCACTAAACCCTCAGCAATGCCCTCACCCTGCGGTGAGGGCATGACCAGCGCTACAGCGCAGAACGGCGGTACGGCGCATAGTCTGCCTGCCACCAGGTCTTCTCAATGCGCGCCATCAGGGTTTCATCATCTAAAGACGGCGCCACGCCTTGTTCAATGGCGGCCCGGGCGACGGCGACGGCAATCTGGCGTGAAACCGTTTCAATCTGATCTACCGGCGGCAGCAGTCCGCCTCTTTCCGTGGTCACCAGTGGAGACTGTGCGGCCAGGCTGCGGCTTGCTGCCATCAGCATCTCTTCCGTCACCCGGCGCGCGTTGCAGGCCAGCACGCCAAGCCCCAGACCAGGGAAAATATAGGCGTTGTTACACTGGGCGATCTCGTAGTGCGCATTCTCCCAGAACACCGGAGCGAACGGGCTGCCGGTGGCCACCAGCGCGGCACCCTGTGTCCAGGCGATAAGATCCTGCGGCTGGGCTTCCGCCCGCGAGGTCGGGTTCGAGAGCGGCATGATGATGGGGCGCGGACAATGGCGATGCATCTCTTTGACGATCTCTTCGCTGAACAGCCCAGGCTGGCCTGAAACGCCGATCATCACCGTGGGATGCGCGTTCTTCACCACGTCCAGAAGGGAAATATTCTTCGCGTCCACCTGCCAGCTGCAAACGGCATCGCGCGCGGTAAGCAGGTTTTTCTGGAAATCGAGCAGGTTTGTCATGTCGTCGGTCAGCAGGCCGAAGCGATCGACCATAAAGATCCGGCTGCGGGCTTCGGACTCGGTCAGGCCGTCGTCCACCATCAGCGCCACAATTTTTTCAGCGATCCCGCACCCGGCAGAGCCGCTGCCCAAAAAGACCACGCGCTGATCGCGAATGCGCGTACCCGCGGCATGGGCCGCAGCCATCAGCGTACCGGCGGTGACGGCTGCCGTGCCCTGGATGTCATCATTGAAACAGCACAGCTGGTCGCGGTAGCGCTGGAGAAGTCGCGTGGCGTTTTTCTGCGCAAAGTCTTCAAACTGCAGGAGAACGTTGGGCCAGCGCGCTTTAACGGTGCTGACAAACATATCCATAAACTCAGCGTACTGGTCGTCGCTGATGCGCGGGTGGCGCCAGCCCATGTACATCGGGTCGTCGAGGTGTTGCTGATTATTGGTGCCGACATCCAGCATAATCGGGAGGGTGGAGGCCGGGTGGATCCCTCCGCAGGCGGTATAAAGCGACAGCTTGCCAATTGGAATGCCCATCCCGCCGATACCCTGATCGCCAAGCCCTAAAATACGTTCCCCGTCCGTCACCACAATCACGCGAACGTCGTTGCGCGAAAAGCTTTGCAGCATCTCATCAATACGATGGCGGTTAGGCCATGAAATAAACAGGCCGCGCGCGCGTCGATAAATCGTGGAGAAATGCTCGCAGGCTTCACCGACCGTCGGGGTATAGATAATCGGTAACGTCTCTTTCAGATGCGAACGCAAGAGGTTATAAAAGAGAGTTTCATTGGTGTCCTGAATATTTCGCAGGTAAACATGACGCGAAATATCGCTTTTAAAATGGCAGAACTGCACCCAGGCGCGCTCGGTTTGCTCTTCAATGGTTTCAACGTTATGCGGCAATAACCCATGCAGATTAAAATTATCACGCTCTTCTTTAATAAATGCGAGCCCTTTATTTAGTAGCGGGTTTTCCAGCAATACGGCACCGTTATAGGGGGTGTACAGAACTTCTTTCCGGGACATGGTTAACTCCTGAATTTTTTTAATAAAACAGATTAAGAGATTAAATAAATCATGATGCCTTCGGTCACGACCCCGATGGCAGTGCCAATTAATATGGAAGAGGATGCGGTATCAATATAGGTAT
This sequence comes from Enterobacter sp. 148H3, assembly GCF_034107425.1. Lineage (NCBI taxonomy): Bacteria > Pseudomonadati > Pseudomonadota > Gammaproteobacteria > Enterobacterales > Enterobacteriaceae > Enterobacter > Enterobacter sp. 148H3. Next base: position 53,255 of record NZ_JAWNEI010000003.1, read on the forward strand.
CGCTGCGCAACGCAAACATCCCCGCCGCAATCGCGGAAGGTGTTGCGCCAATAATTACTACCTGCTGTAGTAAGGTATGGCTCAGGCCAAAGGCGAGCCCGGCGGCGGCCATCATTGCTGGCTGAATTAAGTTTTTAATACTGATATTGGTAAATGTCTGCACGTTCAGTTTTGGACGTTCACCGTAAAACAGCAGGCCGAGGGCAAACAGGGACAGTCCGCCTGAAACCTTACCAACCATCTCAATAGGCATGCTGAGAATGGCAGGGATTTGTACGCCGGCCAGGCTGAGCAATACGCCGGAAACCGGGATCCAGACGATAGGGTTGCGTGCCGCTTTGATGAGGTTTTGCACAATCATCGCGCCCGGATGCAGTGCCTCCAGGCCAGCATGACCGCTTTTATCACCCATACGAATCAGGACGATAGTCAAGGGGATCATGATAACGCTGGTAATAATATTGCCGATCAGCACGCCGATAAATCCTTCCGGCCCAATCAATACCGCCAGAACCGGTGCGCCAAAGTAGGCCATATCAGGAAAGGCGCAAACCAGGGACTGAATGGCGCTGGTTTTGATATCGTGGCGAAAAACGTAGCGCGAAATAAATAAGGTCAGCAAATACGACCCCATTAAACCGACCACCAAAACGGCCATAAAGGTCAGGTTCTTAATTTTATTGGGATCGGTATGCAATGCACCAATAAAAAGATGAAAAGGAAGGGCGAAACGAATCACCACGGTTGCCATGACGTTTGCATCTTCACGCCGGGAATATCCCAACTTTCCACTTAGCCATCCAAGTAACATAATAAAGACGAGTGGAAACAGTGACTGTAATAGTAATGAAGGCATAGTATTTCCTGTAGGGTATTTTATGTGTTTTATTGCAGCGCTAATCTATCGCTTAGATAGCAGCACAGGAGTGACATGGGTCACACTCTTTCTGGTTTTATTAATTTCAAAAAGGTTGTATTAGTTGAGTAAGTAATACTTTCGTTAAAAATTGATAAGGCGCAATAAGCGATGCTGGTCACCATAAATAACTTTAGTTACTTAATAATGAATTAAGTTATTTAAAGTCAAAGGGCCGTATTGTTCACATTTCTCCTGGCAGGCTCGTGATAATTTCATATTGAGCCTGGTTTAAGAAAAGGCCATCTAAGTCTTTATTTATATTTAAGAACATTTATTCGTATCAGGAATAGCTCCAGTTTATTCCTTTCTCTGTATATCCGAACACAATTTTCAGGTGATTATATGAAAGATAATCCTGTACCGACTTCTGAGCTGTCTACCTCGCGTTTTGCCTTTGGGCTCAACAATACCGAGGTGGGCACGGTCCCGTTGATGCTGTTCGTCGGGATTGCCGCCATTGTGGCGACGTCCGCCTGGGCAGGGCTGCTGCCGAAAAATATGATCGGTGGCCTCGCGGTCATCATGACCCTCGGTTTCGCGTTTGCCAAAGTGGGGCGTCAAATCCCGGTACTGAAAGATATCGGCGGCCCGGCGATCCTGTGCCTGATGGTCCCCTCCGTGCTGGTCTATTTTGGCGTATTCGGGAAACATACCCTTGATACCGTGCATCTGCTGATGAAAGAGGCGAATCTGCTCTATTTCGTCATCGCCTGCCTGGTAGTCGGCAGCATTCTGGGGATGAATCGGGTGCTGCTGATCCAGGGGATGATGCGCATGTTTGTTCCGCTGGTGGCGGGAACATGCATGGCCGTGCTGAGCGGCCTCATTGTGGGCTCAATGTTTGGTTATACGCCTTACCACACCTTCTTCTTCATCATTGTGCCCATCATTGGCGGCGGGATCGGCGAGGGGATTTTGCCGCTGTCCCTGGCCTATTCGGCAATACTGGGGCAGACGCCGGACGTCTACGTTGCGCAGCTGGCACCCGCTGCGGTCGTTGGGAATATCTTCGCCATTATTTGTGCGGGCTCGCTGGCGCGACTCGGCGCTAAACGTCCTGCGCTCTCGGGAAATGGCATGCTCACGCGGAGTAAAGACGACGCCAGCCTGTTTGCCGGGGCGCAAAGCACGCAGCAGACGGATTTTCATCTGATGGGGGGCGGGTTACTGATGGTGTGCGCGTTTTTCATCGTCGGCGGACTGTTTGAAAAACTGGTGCACATTCCCGGCCCGGTGCTGATGATCCTGATCGCCGTTCTGTGTAAATACTTCAGGGTGATCCCGGCCTCAATGGAGCAGGGCGCGCATAGCTGCTATAAATTCGTCTCGGCTGCGCTGGTCTGGCCGCTGATGATCGGCCTCGGGATGTTATACGTGCCGCTTGAGAGCGTGGTGTCGGTCTTCTCGGTGGGATACGTTGTGGTATGCGGTTCGGTTGTGATTGCGATGGCGCTGAGCGGCTACGTTATTGCGTCGCGTCTGAATATGTATCCTGTGGAAGCGGCCATTGTGACCTGCTGCCACAGCGGGCTGGGCGGAACGGGGGACGTGGCCATTTTGTCCGCGTCTAACCGGATGTCGCTCATGCCGTTCGCGCAGATCGCCACCCGCATCGGCGGCGCGTCGACGGTGATTTTCGCCACGCTTCTGATGGGCTGGATTATGGCGCACTGATCAGAAAGCTCAGGATACTGAATCGCAACGACATTTTCAGGATGTCGCTGCGGTTCAGTCCTTTATAAATATCCCTGCGCTGTATAGAATTACCGCATCCACAGCGACGGGATATCACACCATGACCGGAAGAGTTGATTATCAGATTGAAAAATACCTCCTTACCGAAGCCGCCGAACCGGAGCGCCTGACGCGCCAGTGGGCGGAGGTGCTGGAGGAGTGTCGTGAGCAACAGTCCGGTGCAGAGGATCGTCTGCGTCTCGCGCTGCTTAATGTGGATTATGTCACCAGCTTCGAGCTGCCGTTCAGGCTGCTCCTCACCCGCGCGCCCCAGCTGATTGACGCTGTCAGAAAAGAGCTTCAGCTCAGTCAGAAAAATGTTCTGTTTAACGGCAAGCGCTTTGGCTGCGTCTATAGCCTTAAAAGGGATCTGGACGGCATACCTGACGAGTTTACCTATCAGCTGAAAACGCGTATCCATCGCAGTGACGAAACAGGATGTAACGAACTGCCTTACCGGCAAATTGCCCAGCAGGTTAAAGCCCCAAAGGAACGCCTCAAGCTGGCGCTGGAAAACGGGCTGTCTGTAACCGCGCTCGATGGACTTTTCTGGTTTGGCATTCAGCGCATCGCGGCCGATGTGCAGAGGTTAAGGAAAATGGGCGTGAGAATTGTGACTTCGGAGACTGAGGTCTTTGATACGCTTACGAAGACCAGCCGGCGAATCCCGGCTTATAGTCTTGATCGCCCGGAATGAGTTTCAGTCTCTGACCAGTCGACAGCATCAAACATGACGAAAAATGGCGGCCAGTTTTTTTACAGCGTCTTCTATTTCACTTTCCGTGTATGCAGCAAATCCCATCAAAAAACCGGTCGAAGCGGGGGGGCCTGCATACAAATCCGTAAGCCCAAGTATATCAACACCCGCGCGTCTGGCGGCGGAGGCCATCTCTTTCTCGGATATTCCATGCTTCAGGTGACAAGGCATTTGCATTCCCCCCGCTGGCGTTTCATAGGTAACATACCCGGAAAGATAGGCGTCCATCATGCTTGCCAGCGCGTCTCGACGAGCAACGTAAATACTCCGCATCTTGCGAACATAGGCCCCAAAATGACCCCCCTCCAGAAATTTAGCCAGCGTCAGTTGGGTTATTGAGGCGGTGTGGCCATCCATTAATGTCCTCGCCATGGTGAAGGGCTGTGTCAATTCTGCGGGGACGATCATGTAGGCAATACGCAGCCCGGGGAACAGAGATTTGGTGAACGTGCCGATATAAATTGTCCGGTTGTAACTATCAAGCCCCTGAAGACTGGCCATAGGCTTACCTTCGTAGTGAAACTCGCTGTCATAGTCATCCTCAACGATCCAGGCCGAGTGACGATTTGCCCAGTCAATGACGGCCAGTCGTCGGTCAAGAGAGAGCGTCACCCCGGTAGGATATTGATGAGAAGGCGTAAGGGAGATAGCCCTGACAGGCTCGGTCAGAGCATTCAGGGCGTCAACCGAGATGCCTTTTTCATCAAGAGGAACCGGAATACAGTGCAGTCCTGCAGCGTTGAACGCTTTCTGTGCCCCTTGATAGCAGGGATCTTCAATGACAATGCCATCCCCGGCGTCCATCAGCACGTGGGAACAAAGCGCAAGCGCCTGTTGAGAACTTGTCAGAACGATGACCTGTTCTGCCCTCGCACGCGTCCCGCGTTCAAGGTTGACATATTCCGCAATTGCCCGCCGCAAGCGCTCTATACCCTGGGGGGGACTTTGCTCTAGCGCCTGGTGTTGAAATTCCTTCAGTACCTGTCGCTGAAGTCGCTCCCAGGTTGAAATGGGAAACATGCGGGTTTCAGGAATTCCGGGTGCCAGCGGGCGGGGTGAGGAAAACTCGCGGATTCCTCCGCTTTCATAGATGACTTTTCCACGGGCGCTGAGTTTTGCTTTTCGTATCTCAGCGGTTGGCTGATGGTGTCGGGGGCGGGGTTTTAAAAAACGCGCGCTGGAGGAGACGAAGCTTCCTCTGCCAGTTTGTCTCTCAATAAAACCTTCAGCATGCAGGCTGGAGTAGGCCGCTTCAATGGTATCCCGGGAAACGCTGAGAGACGCCGCAAGAGCACGTGAAGCCGGAAGGGCCTTGCCATGAGAAAGTATCCCTTCCAGTATCAGCGTCCGTATAGCTCTCTGGATCCTTTCATGAAGCGGTAGGGATCCATGAGCGGGGTCGATAATCCATGCCTTGACCGTTTCAAGCTGCGCGTGCTTAAACATTACGTTGTCCACTTTTCCTCTGCGTCTCTTGATTCTAAAGCAATAGTGCCTGTAGCAGGATGAAAAATTGGTCTGCCTTCATGATGAAAATTGGCGGGGCAAAACATGCCATTCAGCGAATACACTCTTACTGAAACGAATAACGGATAAGCAAAGAGGCACTATGAACGCTATGAGCGTAACAATTGAGGCAGTAAAAGAACGTGATTTTGCAAGCTGGATGCCGCTATGGGGAAAATATCAGGCGTTTTACAATGTCGATCTGTCTGGGGCAATTACTGAACGAACCTGGCAACGATTTTTCAGCCCCGTTGAGCCGCTATTCTGCGTGGTGGCACGATGTAATGGAGACGTCGTGGGCTTTGCGCATTATCTTTTTCATCGCTCGACCTGGGCTGAGAACGATTACTGCTACCTCGAAGACTTATATGTCTGCGATGCTGCCAGGGGCAAACACATCGGTAAACAGTTAATAGAATATGTACAGAGAGAGGCCAGAAAACATCACGCCAGCCATCTTTACTGGCATACGCATGAAGCTAATTATCGCGCGCAACGATTATACGACTGGATTGCGAAAAAAAGCGGGATGATTGAATATCGTATGCACGTCAGATAATTCCCTTTGCTGAAGCTATGCCCCTTAAAATGTTACGGGGCATTATTCAGGGGAAAACAGGCATGTCTTTATGATTTAGCCTGTAAAAGTATCGCCATCAGCCCCGGAAAGCGGGTATCCAGATCGTCTCTTCGCAATGAAATCATGTTTTCGCGTCCCTGCGGACGCTGCCAGATGACTCCGCTGTCGCGCAGTACGCGCCAGTGATGGGTCATCGTGGACTTCACCACATCTTCCGGGCGCAGCGCGTTACAGCTGAGTTCGCTGCCATCTGCCAGCCGGCGAATTATCGCAAGCCGGAGCGGGTTGCCGAGGGCAAATAGCACATTTTCCAGCAGTATTTGTTCAGTTTCAGGGTGGTTTGGGATCATCGTTTTCCTGCGTATGGTGTCAGATTGAGCTATATCAACAATAGGTCAACCATTAAAAAATAGTTCGATAATACTCGTACAATAGGACTATTATAGCAAACGAACGAATGCACGACCATCCTGGTCGTCACAGACAAGTCATAAGACTTAAGGAAATATCATGCCCCGACCCATCCCTCTCGAACGTTATCGCAACATCGGTATCTCCGCGCATATCGATGCCGGTAAAACCACCACCACCGAGCGCATCCTCTTTTATACCGGGATGAGCCACAAGCTGGGTGAAGTACACGATGGCGCGGCAACCACAGACTGGATGGCGCAGGAGCAAGAGCGCGGGATCACGATTACCTCGGCGGCCGTCAGCTGCTTCTGGCCGGGTATGGACAGAGGATATGAACCGCACCGGATCAACATCATCGACACCCCGGGGCACGTGGATTTCACCATTGAGGTGGAACGTTCCATGCGCGTGCTTGACGGCGCCGTGATGGTGTATGACTCCGTGGGCGGCGTGCAGCCGCAGTCGGAAACCGTCTGGCGTCAGGCCAATAAATATCACGTTCCGCGTCTGGCCTTCGTTAACAAAATGGACCGTCCGGGTGCCGATTTCTTCCGCGTCGTGCGGATGATGCAGGAACGCCTGAAGGCCAATCCGGTGCCGATTGTCATCCCGGTAGGCGCAGAAGATCGTTTCACCGGCGTGGTGGATCTCATCAAGATGCGCACTATTCTGTGGGACGATGCGACTCAGGGCATGGTATTTACCTATGCGCCCGTGCCGGATGATTTAGTCAGCACCGCCCAGGAGTGGCGTGAAAAAATGGTCTCTGAGGCTGCGGAAGCCAGCGATGAACTGATGGACAAATACCTGGAAACGGGCGATCTGTCGGAAGCGGAAATCATCAAAGGGTTGCGTATTCGCACTATCTCGGGCGAAATCCAGCCGATGCTGTGCGGCAGCGCGTTCAAAAACAAAGGCGTGCAGCGCATGCTCGATGCGGTGATTGAGCTTATGCCGTCGCCGCTGGACGTGCCTGCTATTGATGGCGTGGATGAAAAAGGGCAGCACGCGGAGCGTCATCCGAGCGATGATGAGCCGTTCTCGGCCCTGGCGTTCAAGCTGATGAGCGACCCGTACGTTGGTCAACTGACCTTTATCCGCGTGTACTCTGGCGTGCTGCGTAAAGGCGACGCGGTGTATAACCCGGTGAAAGGGAAGAAAGAGCGTATCGGGCGTATCGTGCTGATGCATGCCAACGATCGTCACGAGGTGGACGAACTGCGCGCCGGGGATATCGCGGCCTGCGTGGGGCTGAAAGACGTGACCACCGGTGACACGCTCACCGATCCGAACGCCGTCATTACGCTTGAGCGCATGGAGTTCCCGGATCCTGTGATTTCTCTGGCGATTGAGCCGAAAACCAAAGGCGATCAGGAGAAAATGGGGATCGCGCTGCAGCGTCTGGCGGCGGAAGATCCATCTTTCCGCCTGCATACTGACGAAGAGTCCGGCCAGACCATTATCTCCGGGATGGGTGAGCTACATCTTGAGATCATCGTCGACCGCATGAAGCGTGAGTTTGGCGTCGAAGCGAACATTGGTCGTCCGCAGGTAACCTACCGCGAAACCCTGCGTAAAACGGTGAAGGATATCGAAGGCAAATTTGTCCGTCAGTCCGGCGGCAAAGGGCAGTACGGCCATGTGGTGCTGAGCCTGGAGCCGCTGGAGCCTGGAAGTGGTTTTAAATTTGAAGATGCCACTAAGGGCGGCGTGGTTCCGCGCGAGTATATTCCGTCCGTTGAGAAAGGGCTGCGGGAAGCGATGAACAGCGGCGTGCTGGCGGGCTATCCGGTTGTAGACGTCAAAGCGACGCTGACGTTTGGCTCGTATCATGACGTTGACTCCTCGGAGATGGCGTTCCGCATGGCGGCGATCCTCGGCTTTAAAGAGGGCGCCCGCAGGGCGGACCCGGTGATCCTTGAGCCGATCATGCATGTGGAGGTGGAAACACCGGAAGAGTACGCCGGTAACATCATGGGCGATCTCTCTTCCCGTCGCGGTATGGTGCAGGGGATGGCGGAGCAGTACGGCAGCCAGATTATTCGCGCTGACGTGCCGCTGGCCGAGATGTTTGGCTATGCCACGACATTGCGCTCGATGTCCCAGGGACGCGCGACGTATACGATGGAGTTCCATCATTTTGCGGAAGCCCCGCGGAATGTTGCGGATGAAATTATTGCGCGTCGTGCGAAGTAATACGGTCACCCTCTCCCAATTGGGGGAGGGTTTTCTCAATCCAGCGCCTTCACCATTTTCCCGCTCGCCACAAACGTCCCGGCCCCAAGATGATGCAGGGTATTCAGCTTATCCCCGTCAAACTGCCAGCGTCCGGCGACAAACGCGCGTTCATCGGCTGCCGCTGAAACCACTTCACCAAACAGCGTATCGTATTTTTCTGCCGCGGAGGTGACGGGTAGTAACCGACACTCCATCCACGCCAGACATTTTTCTTCAATCACCGGCAGGCCAAGCTCAGAACCGTTCACCACCGGGATCCCGTAGCAGTTGAATTTGTCTTCATCGCGCCCGCTGACGCTACCGACCGCGTATGTCCAGTTTGCCGCCGCCACGCCGGGGATGACGATGCCAAACTTCCCGCTGCGCTCGATCAGCTCGCGTGACCAGGTACTTTTATCCACGACGATCGCGATGCGCGGCGGTTCAAACTCAACGGGCATTGACCATGCGGCGGCCATAACGTTACGTCTGTCGAGGCTTTCATCCCGACTGGTGATAAGCACAGTAGGGCCGTGGTTCAGCAGACGGCTGGCATGACGTAATTCAACAGGGCGAAAGTGGCTCATAGGATCTCCTCATCTACACCGATGATTATGGCGAAAAAGCACGTAAATCAAAGTGAGTGCATAAAATTAGTTTATAAACAGAACATCACAATCAAAGGAAACTGATGCATGTCCCCATTCCTGACCGCCTATTTCGCCCGCATCGGCTGGACGCAGCCGACACGGGTGGATATCGATACCCTGCGCGCGCTGCATTTACTTCACAACTGTGCGATCCCTTTTGAGAATATCGATGTCGTTCTGCCACGCGAAATCCAGCTTGACGATCGGTGCCTCGTTGACAAGCTGGTCACCGCACGTCGCGGAGGCTACTGCTTTGAGCAAAACGGCCTGTTCGAGCGCGTATTGCGTGAGGTCGGATTTACGGTGCGCAGCGTGCTGGGACGCGTGGTATTAGCGAGTCCGCCGCAAATGCCGCCGCGCACGCATCGCCTGCTGCTGGTTGAGCTTAACGGTGAGCGCTGGATAGCCGATGTCGGGTTTGGCGGCCAGACGCTGACGGCGCCGATTCGCCTGCTAGCTAATGAAGAACAGGAGACGCCGCACGGGCTGTATCGTCTGCTGAGCGAGGGCAACGACTGGGTGCTACAGTTCCGTCACCACGAGCACTGGCAGTCGATGTACCAGTTTGACCTGACGACGCAGTATTTCAGCGATTACGTGATGGGGAATTTCTGGTCGGCGCACTGGCCGCAGTCGCATTTCCGTCATCATCTGTTGATGTGCCGCCATCTGCCGGACGGCGGCAAGCTGACGCTGACCAACTTCAACTTTACCCACTGGCAGAACGGCCATGTGGAGGAGCAGATCCATTTGCCGGATGCCGAGGCGCTTTACCAGCTGATGCAGGAACGCTTTGGACTGGGCGTTGACGATGCAAAACACGGATTTTCCCTGGCGGAGCTAACGGCGGTAATGGCGGGCTTTGATACACATCCTCAGGCCGGGAAATAATGCGCAAAGAGGGGGGCTGTTGGCCCCCGACAACTTCACTTCTGAGACGGGGGAGTAAATAACTCGAGGGTGATTAATTTATCCAGATGATTGTTAAACGCGGTTTCATCCATTTCGGGCATGTTTAAGATATACATCCCGTCAAGACCGCATACCAGGCCAATCAAGCGCCAGGCGATATTTTCCGCCCGATCGCCAGGACGAAATACTCCGGCCTCTGTTCCCGCACAGATCAGCGCCACCGTTTCCTGATGCCACATCTCCATGGTTATTACATAGGCGCCTTTGATATCGGCATCGCGGCTGGCCAGGATCTGCGCTTCGCGCCACAGGCGAATATAGGGCTCGAACCTGCCGTCATCGCTGCCGAGCATGGCATGAAGCTGCTCCCGCCATCCGGCCTGTTTACCCGCGACATCCGCATCTAACAGCTCGCGAATTAACCGTACGAAGGCCAGCGATTTTAGCTCTCCGCCGGAGGTAAAATGGTGGTGAACCTGTCCGGTCGCAACCCCGGCTTCAGCTGCAACGCGGCGTACCGTCATTGCCGCCAGTCCTTCGGCCAGCGCCACGCGCATGGCGGCCTGTAAGATGGCTTCGCGCCGTTCATCCTTGCTCAGATATCGCATCGTTACTCACTCTCAATGGGAACGAAACGAGTGTAACAAAAAGCTGGACATGCGTTCAACTTTACGTAGGATCGCAATCTGGACATGTGTCCAGGTTTAAAATGAAAAGGAAATTTATGTTTCGTCAGTGGTTAGCGTTAGTGATTATCGTGCTGGTGTATATCCCGGTCGCGATTGACGCGACGGTGCTGCACGTGGCTGCGCCAACATTGAGCATGACGCTGGGCGCCAGCGGTAACGAATTATTGTGGATCATCGATATCTACTCGCTGGTGATGGCGGGTATGGTGCTGCCGATGGGCGCCCTGGGTGACCGGATTGGTTTTAAACGACTGCTTATGATTGGCAGCACGCTGTTTGGCCTGTCGTCGCTGGCGGCAGCGTTTGCCCCTTCAGCAGGATGGCTGATCGCGGCGCGCGCCTCGCTGGCGATCGGTGCTGCAATGATCATTCCTGCCACCCTGGCGGGGATCCGCACGCTGTTTACCGACGCGAAAGATCGCAACATCGCGCTCGGCGTCTGGGCGGCGGTCGGTTCCGGCGGGGCGGCGTTTGGCCCGCTGATCGGCGGTATGCTGCTGGAGCATTTTTACTGGGGATCGGTGTTTTTAATCAACGTGCCGATTGTGCTGGTGGTGGTTTCGCTGGCCGCGCGTTTTGTCCCTCCTCAGCAGGGACGACCGGAGCAGCCGCTGAATATCAGCCATGCCATCATGCTGATCGTGGCGATTTTGCTGCTGGTCTACAGCGCCAAAACCGCGCTAAAAGGCGCGCTGTCGCCGTGGCTGGTAGCTTCCGCGCTGGTGACCGGCTCGGTGCTGCTGTTTATCTTCGTGCGTATTCAGCTGCGCGCCCGCGTGCCGATGATCGACATGCGCCTGTTCTGTCACCGCATCATTATGAGCGGCGTGGTGATGGCGATGACCGCCATGATTGCCCTGGTCGGGTTTGAGCTGCTGATGGCCCAGGAGCTGCAGTTTGTTCACGGCTTTACGCCGTTTGAAGCGGGCATGTTTATGCTGCCGGTGATGGTCGCCAGCGGGTTCAGCGGGCCGATCGCGGGCGTGCTGGTTGGGCGTTTGGGGCTACGCATCGTCGCGGCCGGCGGCATGGGGCTCAGCGCCGTCAGCTTTATCGGCCTGTCGACGCTCGACTTCAGCACGCAGCAGTGGCAGGCGTGGGGGCTGATGGTGCTGCTCGGCTTCAGTGCCGCCAGCGCGCTGCTGGCCTCGACCTCGGCAATTATGGCTGCCGCGCCGAAGGAGAAAGCCGCCGCCGCAGGGGCGATTGAAACCATGTCCTATGAGCTGGGGGCCGGGTTGGGGATTGCGATCTTTGGCCTGCTGTTGACCCGCAGCTTCTCGGCGTCGATTGAGCTGCCGCAGGGGCTGAACGCCTCGCTCGTCGACAAAGCCTCGTCATCGATTGGTGAAGCGATGAAGGTGGCGCAGAACCTGACGCCGCCTCTGGCTGAGCCGGTGATTGAGGCGGCGAAAAGCGCGTTTATTACGTCCCACAGCGTGGCGCTGGGCAGCGCGGGCGGAATGCTGCTGTTGCTGGCAGTGGGGATCTGGTTTAGCCTGGCGAAGGTCAATCCGCCGTAAACAGCGCAGTAAAACAGGGCGAGCGGTTGGCGCGGGCGGGGCTGATGGGCTATGTTTTTTACAGGATTATCTGACTCTTGCTGGAAAATATGAGCTCTCGCCACAGCAGTGATGCGTCCCAACCGCTTTCCCGGTTAACCCTGCTTGCGGGGGGCGCGCTGGGCGTCGTTTTTGGTGATATCGGCACCAGCCCGCTTTATACCTTCCGGACGGTGCTTTCGCTCTCAGAGCATGACCCTACGCCAGGCGTCATCCTTGGCCTGCTCTCTCTTATTACCTGGACGCTTATCCTGGTGACCTCCATCAAGTATGCCGCCTTCGCCATGCGAATTGATAATCATGGTGAGGGAGGCATTATGGCCCTGATGTCGCTTCTGGTGGAAAAAGGCAAAGGCGGTCGCTGGGTCATTTTTGCTGCCCTCATCGGCGCCGCGTTAATTTACGGAGATGGCGCGATAACCCCAGCCATCTCCGTGCTTTCCGCTCTGGAAGGGCTGGAGATGGTCATTCCGGAGTCCCAGCCGTACATATTACCCCTGACGGTGGCGGTGTTACTGGCGCTGTTCCTGATCCAGCCTTTTGGTACCGCCCACATAGGGAAGATATTTGGCCCGGTGATGGCACTGTGGTTTCTGGCGATTGCGGTCCTGGGCGTGCGGGGGATCGTTCAGCACCCCTCGGTATTGCTGGCCCTCAATCCTGCGTACGGCATCGCGTTTTTGTTTTCGAACGGGTACACCAGTTTCCTGGTCCTGGGCGGCGTATTTCTCTGCGTGACGGGGGCCGAGGCGCTGTATGCCGACATGGGGCATTTTGGTAAAAAGCCCATCTGGCTTGCCTGGTACGGCATCGTCTTTCCTTCGCTGCTGCTCAACTATGCTGGTCAGTCAGCGCTGATTCTGGCCGGTGCCGACAGCAAACAAAATCTATTCTATACGCTCTGTCCGCCAGCCCTGCAGGTACCGCTCATCATTCTTGCCGCGCTGGCGACGATCATCGCCAGTCAGGCGATTATTACCGGCGCTTTTTCCATGACGCGTCAGGCGATTCAACTCGGCTGGCTACCTCGATTACGCATCAAGCAGACGGCGGCAGAAAGCTACGGTCAAATTTATATCGGGATAATCAACTGGCTGCTGATGGTAGTAACCATCGGGCTGGTGGTGTTCTTTAAATCCTCAGATAAGCTTGCCGCGGCGTACGGCATTGCCGTGTCATTAACCATGCTGATGACTACGGGGCTGTTGTTTGTGGCGATGCGGGAAGTATGGCGCTGGAGCCTGGCCAGCAGCGCGGTTATTGCCCTCTGTTTTCTGGTAATTGATGCCACCTTCTTGTTTGCCAATCTGATTAAGGTCCTGGAGGGCGGCTATATACCGCTGCTGATGGCCGCAGCGATTTGTACGGTGATGCTGATTTGGCACCGCGGCGTTAAGGCGGTATCCGCATCGGTGGGCGAGAAGGGCGTCAGCGTGGATGCGTTCTTTGCCCAGCTACAGCAAAAGACGGTGCCCAGAGTGGCGGGATCTGCCGTCTTTTTGACCCGCACGCAGAACAATATCCCGCCGGTAATGCGCTGGCACGTCGCGCGAAACCGGGCGCTACAGCAGGACGTGTTGTCGCTGACCATTGATATTCTCAACGTGCCCTACGTCGGGGAAGAGCAGCGCATCAGGGTAGAGCAGCGCGCGCCGGGCTACTGGCACGGCGTGGCGCAGTATGGCTTTATGGAACACCCGGACATCCCGCGTTTGTTGCAGGGCGTCAGCGAGATTAACGCGCTTTTCGCCACCGATGACGCCACCTGGTATGTCGGGCATGAAACCATTGTGGCAGGCGAAGGCGGGTCCGGTATGGCGGCCTGGCAACGGCACATATTTGCCTTCATGAAGCGCAACTGCACGCACGTCATCAACCACTACCATCTTCCCAGCGATCGGGTGGTTGAAATTAGCCGACGCGTTGCCGTCTAGTGTCGCTCGCGCCGTTCTAGCTCTCCTGGGCCGCGGACAGGACGCTGTGCAACAGCACGTTCGCCCCTTTCTCGGACCACTCAGGGAGGATCCTCTCCGCTTCGTTATGGCTGACGCCTTTCACGCAGGGGATAAAGATCATGCTGGCGGGCGCAATTTTGCTGACATAGCAGGTGTCGTGTCCCGCACCCGAGACCATCGGTTCCGACGAATAGCCCAGTTCCGCCACGGCCTTCTCCGAACGCGCCAGGCATTCGGCATCAAACGCGATGGGCGCGTAGTCAAAAATGCGTTCAACGAGAGCCGACACGCCGCGCAGGCTCAGGCTTTCAGCCACCTTATGCAGCGCCGCCTCCATGGCTTCCAGCGCCGCCTGCGCCGGATGGCGAAACTCCACGCTGCATACCACGCGAGACGGCACGACGTTGCGCGAGTTTGGCGTAACCTGCGCCATACCGATCGTCGCACGTCCGTCCGGCGCATGCCGATAGCCGATATCTTCCACCTTCAACGCCAGCTCCGCGAAGGCGGTCAGCGCGTCGCGGCGGCTGTGCATCGGCGTCGTTCCTGCATGGGCGGCAAATCCGTCCAGCGTCAGAGTAAACCAGCGCTGGCCCATGGCCGCGCGGACGAGCCCGATATCCAGACCTTCGTCTTCCAGAATCGGGCCCTGTTCGATGTGCAGCTCGTAGCAGGCGTGAACCGGAAACGCGCGGGCAGGGGCTTCACCCCGGTAGCCGATGTTATCCAGGGCTTCACCTACGGTGATACCGTCGATATCCGCGCGGGCATGGGCGTAGGCTTCGCTAAATTGCCCCGTCCAGACCCCTGATGAGAGCATGGCTGGCGCAAAGCGCGCGCCTTCTTCGTTAGTCCAGTTCACCAGCACAACGTCACGCTCGGTCTCAACGTTATTATCGTTAAGGGTTCGCAGCAGCTCCAGCCCGGCCAGCACGCCGTAAACACCGTCGTAGTTCCCTCCCAGCGGCTGGGTATCCACGTGCGAACCGGTCATGACTGGGGCAAGCTGCGGTTTTTTCCCGGCGCGGCGGATAAACATATTGCCCATGCTGTCGACGTCACAGGTAAAACCGGCATCCAGCGCCCAGTCGCGCAGCAGGTTGCGCGCAATACGATCTTCCTCGCTCAATGCCAGACGGGTGACGCCACCGGCGGGCGTGCCGCCGATCTGCGCCATCATCTCAAGCGTTGACCACAGCCTTTCGGCGTTGACGCGGATCATGTCTTGTCCTTAGTGCTGCGGTAGCGGAAATCACAGCACGCGCCGCCCTGCATAATGGTGGTGGTGCGGGTTAGCTCTACGTCGGGCGCATAGCCAACGATAAATTTTTCATCGCGCGCGCAGGAGAGCAGGTGACCAATCTCGCCCAGCCCCATCTCGTGATACATCTCCGCGTAGCGACAGCGGGTGACGTTGTAGTTGTACTGCTGGTCGTCGGCGTCGATCACCTTGACCTCCAGGGCATTATCTTTCTCCCACAGATACTGCAGGGCGATAAAGCTTTTTACGTCCGCGCCGTTGGGTTCTTTGCTGGCAAACGCTTTGCCTGCGTCAATTGCGGCCTGCTCGATAGCCTCGCCAATCACCGCCTGGGCGCGGGCTTTCCCTATATCGCGCACCAAGATTTCATAAATTGGTTTAATAATTTCGGCTTCAATTTTGCGGCGGGCGAGAATGCCCAGCTCGTTATTATCACTCATCACATTGCCTCGCTGCGTTACTTCGCTTTTGCGCCGCCCAGCACGGTCTGCGGCTGCCATTTGCAGTCGACAACCTTATAGACCGTGAACGACGGCGATTTCAGGTTACCTTCTTTATCAAACGCGATCTGTCCGGTGACGCCGGAATAGCTGATGGCGCGCAGGGCTGGCAGATAGTCGGAGGGCTCAACGGAGTCTGCTTTTTCCATCGCCGCAACCAGCACGCGGGTAGCGTCATAGGCGAACGGGGCGTGCAGTTCGATATGGGTGTGGTAGCGGGACTGATAGGCCTGTTCGAATGCCTTTCCACCCGGCATCAGGTCAACGGGCAGACCCGGCTCCAGTGCCACAACGCCTTCGCCTTCTTTCTGCGCCAGCTTGAGGAACGTCTGGCTGACGAATCCGCCTGCGCCCATCAGCGTGGCGTTCATGCCCAGCTGTTTGATGCGACGGGCCAGCGGTGCGGCCTGGCTGTCGACGCCGCCGAAGAAGATCAGATCGGCGTTTTTACTGCGGATGGCGGTCAGCACGGCGCTGAAATCGACCGTTTTGTCATCCACGTACTGACGATCGACAATTTTCACGCCCTGCGCTTCAAGCGATTTTATAAACTGGTCTGCCAGACCCTGACCGAATGCGGTACGGTCGTCGATCACCGCAATGCGTTTGGCTTTCAGGGTATTTACCGCGTACTGGCCGGCGAGCTGGCCGCCGTCATCGTCGTGGCCCATCACGCGGAAGCTGGTGTCAAAACCCTGTTTGGTATAGGCGTGACCGGTCGCGACCGGTGCCACCTGTGCGATGCCCGCATCGTGATAAACGCGGGCCGCTGGAATGCTGGTGCCGGTGTTCCAGTGACCGACCACGCCCGCCACGCCGCTGTCCACCAGACGCTGTGCGACGGCTACGGCGGTGCGCGGGTCGGACTGATCGTCTTCGGACTGCAGCTTGAAGGTCACCGCTTTGCCACCGATGGTCGGGTGCTGCTTGTTAATGTCGTCAATTGCCAGCTGCGCGCCGTTCTCCAGATCTTTACCGATACGGGCAGACGGGCCGGTCAGCGGCCCCGCCAGACCGATGACCACGGTTTCACCGTCGGCGGCCCACGCGGACGTGGAGGCAAAACTACCGAGCAGAATAGCGGCGCTGAGCGCACTGATTTTTACTGTTTTCATGGTATGTCCCTGATGTTGGCTGGTGTTGTTAAACGGGTATTTCACCCAAATAAATCTGTGCAATCTGGTCGTCATCGAGCAGCGCTGTCGATTCGCCATGATGAACAATGCTACCGCTGTCCATCACCCACGCGCTGTCGGTGACTTCCAGCGCGAGACGGGCGTTTTGTTCGATGAGCAGCAGGGCGACTCCGCGCTCGCGCAGCCCGGCGATGACGGCAAAAATGTTCTCGACCATCTTCGGGGCAAGGCCCATCGACGGTTCGTCGAGGATCAGCAGGCGCGGGCGGCTGAGCAGGGCGCGGTTAAGGGCCAGCAGCTGTTGCTCACCGCCGGACAGCAGACCGGCAAGCTGATGCTGGCGTTCGCCCAGGCGCGGGAAGCGCTCGAACACCTCGTTCATCTCACGCTTAACGGTGACAGTGTCACGCCTGAGCCAGGCGCCCATCTGCAGGTTTTCCAGTACCGTCATGCGGGAGAAGATCCCGCGGCCCTCCGGGACCATCACCAGTCCGTCGCGAAGCAGGGTCTCCGGGCTCTGTTTACGCACCGCTTTACCGCTGAATTCAATACTGCCGCTAAAGCTTTCCAGCCCGGTAATGGCGCGCACGGTGGAGCTTTTCCCCGCGCCGTTCGCGCCGATCAGCGTAGCCTGTTCGCCCTCGCGCAGGGTAAAGGAGACATCGCGTACGGCCTGAATTCCGCCGTAATGCACGTCCAGACGTTCCACCTTCAGCAATTCAGACATGCGCGTTGCCTCCAAGCCAGGCGGCGATCACTGCCGGGTCGCGCCGCACGCTTTCCGGCGTGCCGCTGGCGAGCGTTTTGCCGTAATCAAGCACCGTCAGTCGATCGCAGATGCCCATCACCAGCTTGACGTCATGTTCAATCATCAGCAGGGTTTTGCCGTCATCGCGGATGCGGATGAGCAGTTCGCCGAGCGCCACTTTTTCCGCCGCGTTCATCCCGGCGGCGGGCTCGTCCAGCGCCAGCAGCAGCGGATCCGTTGCCAGCGCGCGGGCGATTTCAAGGCGACGCTGATGACCATAGGCCAGATCGCAGGCGCGATAGTGGGCGAACTGCGCAATGCCGGTGTACTCCAGCCAGTGCCAGGCCAGTTCGCGGGTCTGCTTTTCTTCCTCGCGAGCGCGTTTGTGGCGGCTCAGCGCGGCCCACAGACCGTTACGGGTGCGCACGTGGCGGCCCACCATCACGTTTTCCAGCACCGACATCTCGTTGAAGAGCCGAACGTTCTGGAAGGTGCGCGCAATTCCTGCGGCGGTGACTTTCTCAATGTGTTTTGGAAAATAGGGCTTATCGGCAATGGAAAATTCGCCGCTGTCCGCCGGATAAAGCCCGGTGATCAGGTTAAAACAGGTGGTTTTTCCCGCCCCGTTAGGACCAATCAGGCCGTAGATCTCGCCCTTGTTCACGGTAATGGAAACGTCATCCACGGCGGTAAGGCCGCCGAAGCGTTTTGTCATGTTGCGTACGGTTAACAGGCTCATGCTTTCGCCTCCTTGTGGCGTACCGGCCAGATCCCGGACGGACGCACCAGCATCACCAGCACCAGTGCCAGACCGTAAAACAGCTGACGCAGCACTTCCGGGTCAATCAGCACCGTACCGAACAGCGCCTGCTGAACCGGCGCTGCCTGGCTGCGCAGCAGTTCCGGCAGGGCGGTAAGCAGTACCGCGCCGAGGATCACCCCCGGAATGTGCCCCATACCGCCCAGCACCACCATCGCCAGTACGGCAATGGATTCCTGTAACGTGAAGGATTCCGGGGAGACAAATCCCTGAAACGCGCCGAAAAGCGCACCCGCTACGCCGCCAAAGGAGGCCCCCATCGCAAAGGCGAGCAGCTTATAGTTACGCACGTTGATGCCCATCGCGCGGGCCACATCTTCATCCTCGCGGATGGCGTGCCAGGCGCGACCAATACGGGAATGCTGCAGGCGCAGGCAGACAAAAATAATCGCCACAATCACCAGCATCAGCAGGTAGTACCACAGCCACAGGGCGGGTACTTTGAAACCAAACCAGTGGTAGACGCCGCTAAACTTCAGGCCGAACAGGTTCAGCGTATCCACTCCGGTTATGCCCTTTGCGCCGTTGGTGATGTTCACAGGACGGTCTAGGTTGCGCATCAGGATGCGGATAATTTCGCCGAAGCCAAGGGTCACTATCGCCAGGTAGTCTCCGCGTAGCTTCAGCGTGGGCGCTCCCAGTAAAATGCCGCAGACGGCCGCGACGAGCGCAGCCAAAGGAATAATCAGCAGATATGACGTGTGCAGCCCGTCCGGGAACCAGACGCCAAGAACAGGAAACACCTCCAGCAGGTGTGGAGAGGCCATCAGCGCAGCGAGATAAGCGCCAACCGCGTAAAAGGCGATAAAGCCCATGTCCAGCAGGCCGGTATAGCCCACCACAATATTGAGCCCCAGAGCCAGCATGATGTAGAGCAGGGCGAAGTCGATAACGCGCACCCAGTAGTTGCCGCCAAGCTGCGTGGCCACCGCGGGAGCAACCAGCAGCGCGAGGCAGAACAGGCTCATGCCTGACCAGAATTTGCGCGTCGTCGCCGGAGTCTGGAGTTGAAGTGTTGTCATGGTATTCCTTACGCCCTTTGCGCCACGCGCTCGCCCAGCAGGCCAGCCGGACGGAAGACCAGCACCAGAATCAGCACCATAAAGGCAAAGACATCCTGATAGTTGCTGCCAAATACGCCGTGGGTCAGTTCACCCAGGTAGCCCGCGCCCAGCGCTTCGATAATGCCGAGCAGTATCCCGCCGATCATGGCGCCACGAATGTTGCCAATGCCCCCCAGCACGGCGGCGGTAAAGGCCTTGATCCCGGGCAAAAAGCCCATCGAGAAGCTGGCGTTGCCGTAGTTGCTCGCCATCATTACGCCTGCCAGCGCGGCGAACACGCCGCCAATGGCAAACGTCAGGGTGATAATGGCGTTTGGGTTAACCCCCATCAGCGTGGCCACGCGCGGGTTTTCCGCCACGGCGCGCATGCCGCGCCCCAGACGGGTGTATTCCACCAGCAGCCACAGCCCGGTCATCACAGCCAGCGCCAGCGCCACGGTGACAATTCCGGTAACGGTCACGATGGCGGGCGGGTGCGCTTCGCTGCCGGACGTGACGGCGATAGGGTCCATCGGCAGGATCTGCGGGAACATCAGCGGGTTGCGCGTCCAGATAATCATCGCCACGGTTTGCAGCAGGACGGAGACGCCGATACCCGAGATCAGTGGCGCCAGGCGCGGTGCGTTGCGCAGTCGACGGTAGGCAAAACGTTCAACGGCCATTGCCAGCACGGCGCAAACGGCCATGGCAATCACCAGGGCAACGCCAAGCTGCAACAGCAGCGGCATATGTGGAAAGGTGGTATTCAGGGCGTTTATGGCGGAGAGCGTGGTGAGCGCACCGACCATCAGAATATCGCCGTGAGCAAAGTTAATAATGCGCAAGATGCCATACACCATGGTATAGCCCAGCGCGATCAGCGCGTAGATGCTGCCCAGCATCACACCGTTGATCAGTTGTTGTATGAGTGTATCCAACGTCTGTACCCGCAAAGTGCTCGTTCTGCGGCTACCATCCAATAAATGAATTAAATTGTAAAATACGCATCTATTATTTCTTATGATAAATAAATATTGTTTTATCTTTATGATTTATATGAAGATAGTTAATGCCTGTTTTGGGGTGAAAAGCCTAAAGAAATCAACATATGAATAAAACAGAACAATTGGCGAGCCTGACGGCGTATGCAGAAAGCCGACTGGCAAACGATCCGCCGCTTCGGGCCGTACGTGCGTTCGAGGCCATCGCCCGGCTGGGCAGCGTCACGCTGGCCGCGCAGGAGCTGGACATCTCTCCGTCGGCCGTAAGCCATCAGCTCAGGGTGCTTGAAGGGTATCTGCAAATGCCGCTCACGGAGCGTCAGGGGCGCAGGCTGGTGCTGAGCCAGCACGGGCGGGAATATTACCGCTCTATCCGCGCGGCGTTTAACGTGCTGCGCCAGGCGACGGAGCACCTGGCGGAGCAGGCGCAAACGCGTCAGGTCACCATCAGCCTGATCCCACTTTTTGGTATGGGGTGGTTTATCCCACGTTTGCCTGCGTTTATGCGCGCCAATCCGCAAACGGAGATCAACGTGGTGTATGCCAACCATCGTAACTATCTGAGCGACGCGTCGGATATGTCGATTCGTTTTGGCAACGGGCAGTGGGCGGGCTATCAAAGCGAAAAGCTGATTTCCGGTCAGATGGTCCCGGTGTGCAGCCGCGCGTTTTTGCGCATTCACGGCCATATCGACACGCCCGAGCAACTGCTGCAAATGCCGCTGCTGCACGATGAGGAGCGCAGCACATGGGCGCAGTGGTTTGTACAGCAGGGGGTGAAGCGCCCCGTGCGCCGCAGCGGTCCGATGTTTGAGGATGGTCTGCTGACGCTGGCGGGCGTTCAGGCTGGTCTGGGGTGTGCGTTAATGCGTGAGCCGCTGATTGCGCCTTATCTTGAGAGCGGCGAACTGGTGAAGATATTTGACCTGCCGATTGATGACGGGCGCGACTATTACCTCTGCGTGCGTACTGACTCAGAGATGACTGAAGACGGCAAGCTGCTGCAAAACTGGCTGCGTCGGGCGGCGGGTGGGGAGTCGTCTGGCGGGTAAAAGAGGGAGATAAAAAAAGCCAGCTTGTGCAGCTGGCTTTTGTACAGACAAGATTTAGAACTGGTAGGTCAGACCCAGCGCAACGATGTTGTCGGTACCGATGCCTGCCTGGCGAGTGAACTGGTTGTCGTCGAGCAGGTTGATTTTGTAATCCACGTAGGTGGACATGTTTTTGTTAAAATAGTAGGTCGTGCCAACATCGATGTATTTAACCAGATCCTGGTCGCCGAAGTTTTCGATGTCTTTACCTTTAGACTGCAGGTAGGCGATGGATGGACGCAGGCCAAAGTCGAACTGATACTGAGCCACAACTTCGAAGTTTTGCGCCTTGTTTGCAAAGCCGTAGATGTCGCTGCGATTACCGTTAGAGGTACCGAAGCGGGTTGCGTTATAGGTCTGAGAGTACTGTGCCGCGAGGTAAATGTTGTTCGCGTCGTATTTCACACCACCGCTGTATACTTCTGCGCGGTCGCCTTCACCGTATACGCCAGCCGCATTCTGGTCAGCGGTACGACGGGAAGAGGACATTGCACCACCTACGCTGAAGCCTTCGCCCAGATCGTATGTCAGGGACGCGCCGTAGCCGTCACCGTTCTGGTTCAGCAGGCTGCGGCCGCTGGTGTTTTCACCGCTTACGCTGCCGTTTTTGCCCTGGTACTGCAGAGCAAAGTTCAGGCCGTCAACCAGACCAAAGAAGTCCTGGTTACGGTAGGTCGCAACGCCGTTAGCACGAGACTGCAGGAAGTTGTCGGCACCGTAGGTGTCACCGCCGAATTCTGGCAGAACGTCGGTCCAGGAGGTCACGTCGTAAATTACGCCGTAGTTACGACCGTAATCAAAGGAGCCTGCTTCCGCGAACTTCAGACCTGCAAACGCCACACGGGTCCAGGACTGGTTGTCGCCTTCGTCTTTGTTACCCTGAATCTGGTATTCCCACTGGCCGTAGCCGGACAGCTGATCGTTAACCTGGGTTTCGCCCTTGAAGCCGATACGCATGTAGGTTTTATCGCCATCTGCGCCAGCGTCATCAGAGAAATAGTGCAGACCTGTTACTTTACCGTACAGATCCAGCTTGTTACCGTCTTTGTTGTAAATTTCGGCAGCGTTAACAACGCCTGCTGCCAGCATGGAAGTGACTGCCACTGCAACTAATTTAAGTTTCATCTTAAATATTCCTTATAATTTTTTTCAGTATTTCCTGAACCACTGTGAACGATTTCTAAACGAGGCTGTTCGTCAATGGCATGCTATTTTTAAGAATCTCGTAGTCTTATTTCAATAATAAGTTTCAAAATATTAGAGATAATTTCAATTAGTGTGATCTCGATCGTGCGAGAAGGCGATTATTCAAACAATATGGCCGGAATTTATACGATTAATGGTTATTTAGTCAGTGGGATTATTGCTTTTAAGATAATTTCTGATGGTTTTAGTCTATTGCGTTAAATTTCGCAATTTCCGATGGTTTGGCAGGGGGGTATCGCCTGTTTCTCCTTAAAAACAATAGGTTGATTTAATTTTTCAACGTCTATTTCGTATATTTCATTAAAGATTCCAGGGCTGAATTATTGCAGGTAATGCTATACAGAGCGTTAATATTTATCACTGACTAATTTCACTGGGTTGTCAGTTTACGTCAACTCGCTTCAGGTGGCTTTACAGAAGGCGCTCAATATAAACCGAACTTAAACAGACGCTCTATTATTATGATAAATATTCCGATGTGCGATCACATTTTAAATTTATGTTAATTATGTTGCCGGGTTGAAATTAACCCGGCCGTTGGAGAGGCGCTATTGTCTTGTTGCGTACCAGCAGAGCAACGACCCGGCGCAGACCATCAGCGCCCCTTGCCAGAACGAGAATGAAAGGGGAGAGCTTAGCACCGCGGCGGCAAGCGCGGCAGAGAGCACGGGGGTAAAATAGGATACGGCAGCCAGAACCGTGACGTTCCCGTGCAGAATGCCAATATTCCATGCGGCGTAACCAAACCCAAGCGCGATCCCGCACATGACGAGCTTCACCACCACCGGAAGCGTGAACACCATCTCGGGCTGATCGCTCAGAAAATATTTCACCCACAGGCTTAGCGCGGTCAGCAAAACAAACAGGGTAATACCGTTTTGTCCTTTCGCAAATTTGCTGGTGACGGTGCAATAGGCGGCCCAGATAAAGGCCCCGGCAAACGCCAGCGCGTAGCTCAGAGGGCTGGAAACGACATTGCGGGTTATTTCCTCAAGGTGTAATCCTTCTTCGCCGCCCAATACCCAGCAGACGCCCAGCAGCGAAATGACCAGGCCGGGGAGCACCCACAGGGTAGACTTTTGCCCGTTGAACAAAATCGCAAATACGATCGTCAGGCTTGGCCAAAGGTAATTCACCATACCGACTTCAATCGCCTGAGCGCGCGTCGCGGCATAGCCTAGCGACAGCGCCAGACATATTTCGTAGCTGACAAATAAAACGCTGCCGGCAATAAGATAGCGGAGTGAAAACCGCCTGATATCAGGAAATCCTACCGTCACCAGACACAGTAATCCGCTGAGAGTGTAAATCATCGCCGCACCGCCTACCGGCCCAAGCCCCTCACTCACGCTGCGAATAAGGCCGACCATGGTGCTCCATAACAATATCGCCGCCAGCCCAATAAGCGTTGCTCTCTTTCTGTCCATTACTTCGTCATCGCAATAAAAATCAAAGGAAAAATGTATCGTATTACGCCTGTCGCTGTCGTGAATTATTCTCTTAAACCGTTAATCAAAAAGGGGTAATGAAATGTTCCGGGGGTGACTATTAAGGGGGGGAAGGCAGATGACCTTGATTTGACGCAAAAAAATCAGGGGCTTTGCTGTTAGTTTGCGGCGCGAAATGTTTTCAGATAACGAGGACAACAATGGACGTCAGCCGCAGACAATTTTTTAAAATCTGCGCGGGCGGTATGGCCGGAACAACGGCAGCCATGCTGGGATTTGCCCCCAAAATGGCGCTGGCTCAGGCACGCAACTATAAGCTGCTGCGCGCGAAAGAGATCCGTAACACCTGCACATACTGCTCCGTGGGTTGTGGGCTTTTAATGTATAGCCTGGGCGATGGCGCGAAGAACGCCAGAGAAGCGATTTACCACATTGAAGGGGATCCGGATCATCCGGTGAGCCGCGGGGCGTTATGCCCGAAAGGGGCGGGGCTGCTGGACTACGTTCACAGCGAAAACCGCCTGCGCTACCCGGAATACCGCGCGCCGGGTTCTGATAAATGGCAGCGTATCTCCTGGGATGAGGCCTTCTCCCGTATAGCAGCGTTAATGAAAGCCGACCGTGATGCCAACTTTATTGAAAAGAACGCGCAGGGCGTAACGGTCAACCGCTGGCTTTCCACCGGGATGCTGTGTGCCTCTGCGGCCAGTAATGAAACCGGCATGCTGACGCAAAAGTTTGTGCGCTCTCTCGGCATGCTGGCGGTAGACAACCAGGCGCGCGTCTGACACGGACCAACGGTAGCAAGTCTTGCTCCAACATTTGGTCGCGGTGCGATGACCAACCACTGGGTTGATATCAAAAACGCTAACGTCGTGGTGGTGATGGGCGGTAACGCCGCTGAAGCCCATCCGGTGGGGTTCCGCTGGGCGATGGAAGCGAAAAACAACAACGATGCGACGCTTATCGTCGTCGATCCGCGATTTACGCGTACGGCATCGGTGGCCGATATCTATGCGCCAATCCGCTCCGGCACGGACATTACGTTCCTGTCCGGCGTGCTGTTGTACCTGATCGAAAACAACAAAATTAACGCGGAATACGTTAAGCACTACACCAACGCGAACCTGCTGGTGCGGGATGATTTTGCCTTCGATGACGGGCTGTTTAGCGGCTATGACGCCGAAAAGCGCCAGTACGATAAAACGTCCTGGAACTATCAGTTCGATGAAAACGGCTATGCGATGCGCGATGAAACGCTCACGCATCCGCGCTGCGTGTGGAACCTGCTGAAGCAGCACGTCTCCCGCTATACGCCGGACGTCGTGGAGAACATCTGCGGCACGCCGAAAGCGGACTTCCTTAAGGTGTGTGAGGTACTGGCTTCCACCAGCGTCGCCGACAGAACCACCACGTTCCTGTACGCGCTGGGCTGGACGCAGCACACCGTGGGCGCGCAGAACATCCGTACCATGGCGATGATCCAGCTGCTGCTCGGCAATATGGGGATGGCCGGTGGCGGCGTGAACGCGCTGCGCGGTCACTCCAATATTCAGGGCTTAACCGACCTCGGCCTGCTCTCCACCAGCCTGCCGGGCTACCTGACGCTGCCGTCTGAAAAGCAGACGGATCTGCAAACGTATCTTGAGGCCAATACGCCAAAAGCGACGCTGCCGGACCAGGTGAACTACTGGAGCAACTATCCGAAGTTCTACGTCAGCCTGATGAAATCCTTCTACGGCGATGCGGCGCAGAAAGAGAACGACTGGGGCTTTGAATGGCTGCCGAAGTGGGATCAGACTTATGACGTCATCAAGTATTTCAACATGATGGATAAGGGCGACGTCACGGGCTATATCTGCCAGGGCTTCAACCCGGTAGCCTCTTTCCCGGACAAAAACAAAGTCGTTCGCAGCCTGAGCAAGCTGAAGTACATGGTCGTTATCGATCCGCTGGTGACCGAGACCTCCACCTTCTGGCAGAACCACGGGGAATCAAACGATGTCGATCCGGCGTCGATTCAGACCGAAGTGTTCCGCCTGCCGTCCACCTGCTTTGCGGAAGAGGACGGCTCCATTGCCAACTCCGGCCGCTGGCTGCAGTGGCACTGGAAAGGCCAGGACGCACCGGGCGAAGCGCGTAACGACGGCGAGATCCTCGCCGGGATTTACCACCGCCTGCGCGAGATGTACCGCACCGAAGGCGGTAAAGGCGCGGAGCCGCTGCTGAAGATGAGCTGGAGCTACAAGCAGCCCGATCGTCCTGAGTCAGAGGAAGTCGCCAAAGAGAATAACGGCGTGGCGCTGGCGGATCTGTATGACCCGAGCGGCAACCTGGTGGCGAAAAAAGGCCAGCTGCTGAACAGCTTTGCGCTGCTGCGCGATGACGGCACCACGGCATCGTCGTGCTGGATCTACACCGGCAG
Organism: Enterobacter sp. 148H3; assembly: GCF_034107425.1. Taxonomy (NCBI): domain Bacteria; kingdom Pseudomonadati; phylum Pseudomonadota; class Gammaproteobacteria; order Enterobacterales; family Enterobacteriaceae; genus Enterobacter; species Enterobacter sp. 148H3. The sequence continues at coordinate 79,829 of NZ_JAWNEI010000003.1, forward strand.
CTGGACGGAGCAGGGTAACCAGATGGCCAACCGCGACAATGCCGACCCGTCAGGTCTGGGCAACACCCTGGGCTGGGCATGGTCGTGGCCGCTGAATCGTCGCGTGCTGTACAACCGTGCATCGGCGGATATTAACGGCAAGCCGTGGGATCCGAAACGCATGCTGATCCAGTGGAACGGAGCGAAATGGACGGGGAACGATATCCCTGACTACAGCACCGCCGCGCCGGGCAGCAGCACCGGGCCGTTTATCATGCAGCCGGAAGGGCTGGGACGCCTGTTTGCTCTCAACAAGCTGGCGGAAGGGCCGTTCCCGGAGCACTACGAGCCGATGGAAACGCCGCTGGGGACAAACCCACTGCACCCGAACGTGGTCTCCAGCCCGGTGGTGCGTATCTACGAAGACGACGCGCTGCGTCTGGGCAAAAAGGACAAATTCCCGTACGTGGGAACGACCTACCGCCTGACCGAGCATTTCCATACCTGGACCAAGCACGCGCGGCTTAACGCCATCGCGCAGCCGGAACAGTTTGTGGAGATCAGCGAGACGCTGGCGAAGGCGAAAGGCATTGCCAACGGCGACCGCGTTAAGGTGAGCAGCAAGCGCGGCTTTATTCGCGCGGTGGCGGTGGTGACCCGTCGTTTGCAGTCGCTGAACGTGCATGGTCAGCAGGTGGAAACCGTCGGTATCCCGCTTCACTGGGGCTTTGAAGGCGTTGCGCAGAAAGGCTACATCGCCAATACCCTGACGCCAAACGTCGGGGATTCCAACTCGCAAACGCCGGAGTACAAGGCGTTTCTGGTCAACATCGAGAAAGCGTAAGGAGCGATTCAATGGCGATGGAAACACAAGACGTTATCAAACGCTCCGCGACCAACCCGATAACTCCCGCGCCCCGCGCGCGGGACTACAAGGCAGAAGTCGCCAAGCTTATCGACGTCTCCTCCTGCGTGGGCTGTAAGGCCTGCCAGGTGGCCTGCTCTGAGTGGAACGACATCCGCGACGAGGTGGGGCACTGCGTTGGGGTCTACGATAATCCGGCGGATCTGAGCGCTAAATCCTGGACGGTGATGCGTTTTAGCGAAACCGACCAGAACGGCAGGCTGGAGTGGCTCATCCGCAAAGACGGCTGCATGCACTGCGAGGATCCGGGCTGCCTGAAGGCGTGCCCGTCTGCTGGCGCGATTATTCAGTACGCTAACGGGATAGTCGATTTCCAGCAGGACAACTGCATCGGCTGCGGGTACTGCATTGCGGGGTGTCCGTTTAATGTCCCGCGCCTCAATAAAGAGGATAACCGGGTATACAAATGCACCCTGTGCGTGGACCGCGTCAGCGTCGGGCAGGAGCCTGCCTGTGTGAAGACCTGTCCGACCGGGGCAATCCACTTCGGCACCAAAAAAGAGATGCTGGACGTGGCGCAGGCGCGGGTCGACAAGCTGAAAGCACGTGGTTATCAGAATGCGGGCATTTACAACCCGCAGGGCGTGGGCGGCACGCACGTGATGTATGTGCTGCACCATAGCGACCAGCCCGAGCTGTACCACAATCTGCCGAAGGATCCGGCGATCGATACCTCCATTAACCTGTGGAAAGGGGCGCTCAAGCCTCTATCCGCGGCGGGCTTTATCGCCACCTTCGCTGGGCTGATTTATCACTACATCGGTATCGGGCCAAACAAAGAGGTGGATGACGACGAGGAGGAGCATCATGAGTAAGTCGAAAATGATAGTGCGCACAAAGTTTGTCGACCGCGCCTGTCACTGGACGGTAGTTATCTGCTTCTTCCTGGTGGCGGTGTCGGGAATTTCGTTCTTCTTCCCGACGCTGCAGTGGTTGACCGAAACCTTCGGTACGCCGCAGATGGGGCGCATTCTGCACCCGTTCTTCGGCGTGCTGATTTTCGTGGTGCTGATGTTTATGTTCGTGCGCTTCGTCCATCATAACATCCCGGACAAGCAGGATATCCCGTGGGTGAAAGGGATCGTCGAAGTCCTGAAGGGCAACGAGCACAAAGTGGCTAAGGTGGGGAAATACAATGCCGGGCAAAAGATGATGTTCTGGACCATCATGAGCATGATTTTTGTGCTGCTGGTGACCGGGGTGATTATCTGGCGTCCGTATTTTGCACACTACTTCCCGATACAGGTGATTCGCTACGCGCTGCTGATCCACGCGACGTCGGCCATCATTCTGATTCACGCCATCCTGATCCATATGTATATGGCGTTCTGGGTGAAAGGATCGATTAAAGGAATGATTGAAGGGAAGGTGAGCCGCCGCTGGGCGCAGAAACACCATCCGCGCTGGTATCGTGACGTGGAACGGCTGGAAGCGAAACAGGAAAGTACGGAAGGGATCAAGTAAGACCTGCGCCGTCGGCTCTGCCCGGCGGCGCTGCGCTTGCGCGGGCCTACTCTTCAAATCAGAACCGCTCTTCCACATAGCGGAACGGGTATTTTGTGGGTTTGACTTTGCCGATTTTGCGCTTCGGTAAATCCACCTTGTCGACGTGAATTTCTTTATACGGTATCTGCGAAAGCAGATGCGAAATAATATTCAGGCGCACGCGTTTTTTATCCTCTGAACGTGCCACAAACCACGGCGCCCAGGCGGTATCGGTGGCTTCAAACATGGCGTCGCGCGCAAGGGTATACTCATCCCACAGGTTAAAGGATTTAATATCCATCGGTGATAGCTTCCAGATTTTACGACCATCGTTAATACGGTCGCGCAGGCGCCGCTCCTGCTCTTTCGGCGTCACCTCCAGCCAGTACTTCAGCAGGATAATTCCGGCATCGACCATCGCTTTTTCCATAACCGGCGCGCCGTCCAAAAATTTCTCCGCCTGTTCCTCCGTGCAGAACCCCATCACCCGCTCCACGCCCGCGCGATTATACCAGCTGCGATCGAAGATCACGATTTCACCCGCCGAGGGCAGGTGCGGCACATAGCGCTGGAAGTAGAGCTGGCTTTTTTCCTTTTCCGTCGGGGCAGGGAGCGCAACAACGCGAAACACGCGCGGGCTGACGCGCTCGGTGATCGCTTTAATGGTGCCGCCTTTGCCTGCACCATCGCGTCCTTCAAAAACAATACACACTTTTAACCCTTTGGCGACGACCCACTGCTGGAGCTTAACCAGTTCGACGTGCAGGCGGCGGAGCTCTTTTTCATACTCTTTGGTCTTAAGCGGTGCATTCGATACGACATCAACAGCGACAGGGGCTTTCTTTTTGCTTCCCATAATTGTCATCCTCAGGTTGTCCGGCGTGGAAAAAGCGAGGCCGCACTATGAAGTGTAATCCACCTGATATTAAACGTATTGTTTTTAGGTAATTAATTTCACGACACTTTTTTAAGCAGATAATGAGGTATTCACGAAGGTGCTTAGCACCCGTTCCCCTATTAGAATGCTGAGGATTCAATAAAATCAGCACGTTTAATCCCGCTCTTTATATGTGGTTAATGCGTTAATTTCATTCTTATTTACTTAAAGGAACTAAGAATGAGTTGGAATAAAGACGCTGCGGTTTCGTATCTCCGTTCACACGCTCTGGGCGCTCTCATAGTGAATGTGCTAAGTTTACCCGCCTTGCCATTCTGGCTGGCGGTGTTAAGGTAGCGAACACAGATTATGCAAAAGATTATGGGGTTGAATTATTACGTGCTGGATTCAGTGAGCTGCCGCCCGGTTCAACGTTAATTGCTGGTGATGTGGCCGTGATACAGCCATACCCTGGTGGAAATGGCATAGGCCACATGACTATGTATGACGGTACACAATGGATTTCTGATTTCGTTCAAAAAAGTATGTATCCGGGGCCTGGATACCGCAAAATGCAACCATCCTTTAAAATTTACAGGATGCATTGATGAAAAGGATATTGTTATCATTCGTTATGTTGCTGGTGGGATGTAGTTCGGCTGCCAATCAAGAACGTAGCGCACAAGACGCTACTGAATCATTTTATAAATCCTATCTTTCCGTATTCGGCAGCGATGAAACCAGGCCTTATCCTGCCGACGAACTGCGTAAATATGTTTCTGCTGATACGATTGCTCGCATTAATACCATTCAGGAAATCTCTGAACAGGAGTTAATAGAGTCTGACTATTTTACGTATACCCAAGATTATTCTCGTGAATGGATACCTGCGTTACGAGTGGAAAACGCCAGATCATTTTTAAACGGTGAAGCAGTCCAGGTTATTGAAGGGGCGGGTAACGGGAGAAGCATTCACCTGGAGGTATTTCTTCGTCGTGAAGATGATGCATGGAAAATTTACCGCGTTCGTGACGTAACGAACAATCACGAGCACCCAATTTTCAATGCTGGCGCGATTACACGCGCTAAAGCAGCGGCAGAAAGCACACCGTAAAAGCCAGACCTTAAACCCTTTAAAGCCCTGACGCCTGCCGGGGCTTTTTGTTTTCCATTGCCCCGTGTCGCGGTTGGAGAAAACTCCTGAATTAATGGATTAACCTGCCAGCCAGCTGATTTGAACTGGCTCACCATACAAGATTATTCAATAATGCCCGCTGCGAGTGATTAACCCGTGGTTGAGGCATGAAAAAGACAATATTTTCGCTGGCGCTTGGCACATTTGGCCTTGGCATGGCTGAATTTGGCATTATGGGCGTGTTAACCGAGCTGGCGCATGACAGCGGTATTTCGATTCCCTCCGCCGGGAATATGATCTCGTTTTACGCCTTCGGCGTGGTGATTGGCGCCCCGATTGTGGCGCTTTTCTCAGGCAGGTTCTCCTTAAAAACTACGCTGCTGTTTCTGGTTGCCCTGTGCGCGGTTGGGAACGCTCTGTTTACGTTTTCTACGTCATATTTCTGGCTGGCGACCGGGCGCTTGATTTCCGGTTTCCCGCACGGCGCCATTTTCGGCGTCGGGGCGATTATTCTTTCTAAAATCGCGCCGCCGGGTAAGGAGACGGTCGCGGTGGCCGGGATGATCGCCGGAATGACCGTCGCCAACCTGGTGGGTGTGCCGCTCGGCACCTGGCTGGGGCATCAGTTCAGCTGGCGTTATACCTTTTTCCTGATAGCCCTGTTCGATGCGCTGGTGATCCTCTCGGTGCTGATCTGGGTGCCGAACATCCGCGACACATCGGAAATTAAATTAACCGAGCAGTTCCACTTTCTGAAAAAACCAGAACCCTGGCTGATTTTTGCCGCCACCATGTTTGGCAATGCCGGTGTGTTCGCGTGGTTCAGCTTCGTTAAGCCGTTTATGGTCAACGTCTCCGGTTTTTCAGAAGGGGTGATGACGGCCATCATGATGCTAATGGGGCTTGGCATGGTGTTGGGCAATTTGCTGAGCGGCAAGCTCTCGGGACGCTTTAGCCCGCTGCGCATTGCGGCGACCACCGACATGGTGATTGTCGCCTCGCTGCTGTTGCTTTTCGCCTGTGGCGAATTGAAAACGGCCTCGCTGGTCATGGGTTTTATCTGCTGTGCCGGGCTGTTTGCGCTCTCTGCGCCGCTACAAATTCTGCTTCTGCAAAATGCGAAGGGCGGTGAGATGCTGGGTGCTGCGGGCGGGCAGATGGCGTTTAATCTCGGCAGCGCGATCGGGGCATATTTTGGCGGGATGATGATTACCCTCGGCTTTAGCTGGCGCTACGTCACGCTGCCTGCGGCGATACTCTCGTTCTCGGCCATGAGCGCGCTGTTGATCTACGGTTACCTGCGGGCCAGACGGGCTCAGGCTAACGCTCGCGCGCTAGCCTGATCGAATTCAGGCAAGCCAGGGCTCACCCAGGGTCAGCATCAGTCGGTTCGCCCAGGCGAAGAACGCGGCGGACTGCACCAGGTCAAGCTGGGCTAAGGTGTCCAGCCCCTCTTTTTCAAGCGCGGCAAGGTGCAGCGGCGTGGCGGCAGGCGGAGTAACCGATAGCGCCGCCGCAAAATTGATCTCCGCCTGCCAGCGCGCAGATTGTCCCTCGCTCAGGGATTGTCCTGGACGCACGGCCAGCAGGGCCTCTACCGCAGCGTCATCCTTTGACAGTTGGCTCGCTTTCCGCGCATGGACAGATGCGCAGTAGATGCAGCCGTTAATTTTACTGGCGACCGTTGCGGCCAGCTCGCGCTCGGCGCGCGGCAATCCCCCCGGCGTATAAAAAATCCCTTTATCCGTTAGCGTGCGCTGTTCAAGCACCGGCAGGTTGCGGCCCAGCAGGCGGAAATAGTCGGAATCGGTGTGGCCAAACTTCGCCAGGATCGCAACCTCGTCATCACGAAAATCCGCCAGAGGTTTGGCGGCGATCCACGGTTCCCAGCCCAGTTCCTGCTGGGTGAAGGCGACGGGAGCCGCCTTGCCGGTGGCCGTGGTTGCGGTCGTGTGCCAGACGCCTGCCGCCACCGGGGCATCGCTTGTGGCGACTGGCCTGTCGTTCAGCAGCCGCAGCCCGGCAATCAGTCGGCTCTGGAAGCTGACAAAGGCGATCAGCTGCGCCAGGGTCACGATACCTTCTTTGCTCCATCCCGCCTGGGTCAGCGCCTTTAACGATGCGGGCGTGGCTTCGACGGGAGAGAAGGTCAGCAGGCGCGCGAAGTTCAGCGCCGGGGTCAGACGGTCGGAGGTCGGGTCTGCCAGGCCAAACCCCGCATAGTGTGCGGCCAGCGCCTCCGCGTTGTGCCACCTGGCGACTTTTGCCGCGACGGCGAAGCGTTCGTCCAGCGCAAAATCGCTGTCCTGCTGGGTAAATAAGATTTCGTAGCTGCCCTGCGCGTGTCTCGTGGCGGCGTCCCGCGTGGCGCGCGCCTCTGCCAGAGGGGAACCGGGTTTAATTTCCGCCAGCTCGGCGAGAATGTCGTGACTTAATGACATAGGTGTCTCCTCAAAGGATGTGGGGGGCAATATGTTCGGCGATCAGTTCGATAGAGCGCAGCGTGTCGCGATGGGTGGGCTCGACCGAATGGACCTGGAATGAGATGTCCGTGGCGCGCCGGAGAACGGAATCGGCCTGCAGCGAACGCAGCACCGTCTCGGGCGAACCGATGTGGGCGTCGAACTGGCGACGAAAATCTGTGACGGTGTCACCTTTAACCGCGTGTCCGGCAGCGCGATGCTGCTTTGCCTGTTTCGTGAGGCCCGCCGTCGCAACCTTCAGCGCATAGTCATCGCTGTCGGCGACGAACGCGGTACGTGAGGCAAGAATGCGCGGTGCGATGCCCGCGGGCAGCGCCTCAAGGTAGGCATCCACAATCGGGTTCTGGATCGCGTCGAGCGTTAAATCCAACTGGTCTGCCGGGCGCGGCTGCGTGCGGGAGAGCATCAAACCGTGTCCGGCCCGCGCGGCGCGAACGGCACCGTCGACGGAAAAGGTGGCAATCCAGATCCGGTCAGCAAGCTGTGGCGCTGGCGGGTACAGGTGGTTATCCGGATGGGTGAGCGAATCCCCGCGCCAGGCGCTCTGGATCACATGTAGATGGTCAGCAAAGGCCGCGCCGCGCTGTTCGAACGTCAGTCCGAACGGCAGGAAAGAGGTCGGCGTGCCGCCCGAACCAAAACCGGCTTCGAGACGTCCATCGGCGAGTAAATCCAGCACCGCGGCATCTTCTGCGACGCGCAGCGGGTTTTCCATCGGCAGGGTAATGATGGCCGTGCCGAGTCGAATGGTTTCGGTATGTGCGGCTACGTGTGCCAGAAATAGCAGCGGCGACGGCAGGCCGCCTTCACTTTCATGGAAGTGGTGCTGAGCAATCCAGGCGCTGTCAAAACCGTGGCGTTCGGCGTGGCGGATCTGTTCGGTTGCCAGACGATAGCGCTCCTTCGGCGTGGCGTCGTCAAGCAGGCGGGTGAAAAATCCCAGGCGTTTTCGCGTCATGCGAACTCCTCCGTAGCGGGTGAAAAATGGGGAATGGCAGCAATCAGCTCGCGGGTATAGTCGTTCTGTGGCGACGTGAATAAGGTTTCGACGTCGCCCTGTTCGACCACCTGACCGCTGCGCAGCACCGTGACGCTGTGGGCGATCCGGCGAACGGTGGAGAGATCGTGCGTGATGAACAGGTAGGTTAATCCCAGCTGCTGCTGTAACTGCTGAAGCAGTGCCAGGATCTGCGCCTGCACGGTGACGTCCAGCGCGGAGGTGGCTTCGTCCAGCACCAGGATAGTCGGCTCCAGAATCAGCGCCCGGGCGATGGCCACGCGCTGGCGCTGACCGCCTGATAGCTCCCTGGCGGTGCGGGTCAGGAGTTCGACGGGCAGCGCAACCCGCTGCGCCACGGTTTCCACTAGCACCTTTCGCTCAGCCTTCGCGAGGCGGGAAAAGTTCTTCAGGGGCTCTTCGATGATGTCAAACAGCGTCTGACGCGGGTCGAGAGAGGCGAACGGGTTCTGGTAAACAAACTGGATCTTCTGGCGCAGCTGACGACGGGCCTCGCGGCTGAGCGCGGTGGCATCAATGTCATCAATAATGACCTGTCCGCTGTCGGCCTGTTCAAAACCCAGCAAAATACGGGCGAGGGTGGTCTTCCCGGAGCCGGATTCACCGACCAGCGCATGGGTGCTGCCGCGTCTGACGTCAAACGTCACCCGATCCAGCGCCTGAAGCTGATGACCTTTACCCAGCGAGAACCGTTTGCTGATGGCGCGGGCGCGAATGGCCGGTGACGCGAGCGGCAGGCCGGCTACCGGGGCGATGGTCAGGCGCTGGCCCTGGAGATCGCTCAGCAGCTGGCGGGTGTAAGCGTGCTGCGGCGTGCGAACGATGTCGGCGGTGTCGCCGTGCTCCTGAACCTCACCATGGCGAAAAACCAGCAGCCTGTCCGCGCGCTGGGCGGCCAGCGCCAGATCGTGGGTGACAAACAGAACGGCAGTACCCGATTCCCGGCGCAGGATATCCAGCAGATCAAGAATGCGTTTTTGCACCGTCACGTCCAGCGCGCTGGTGGGCTCATCGGCAATGATGACGTCCGGACGCAGCGCTATCGCGATGGCAATCAACACGCGCTGTTTCATTCCGCCGGAGAGCTGGTGCGGATACTGCGTCATGCGCTGTTCGGGGTGGCTCAGGCCGACCTTTGTCAGCAGGGCAAGCACCAGCTCGTCGCGTTGGGCGCGAGTTACCTTCTGGTGCAGCTGAATAATTTCCCCGACCTGACCACCGATCGTCTTCACCGGGTTGAGTGAATTACCCGGATCCTGCGGAACCAGGCTGATTCGCGCCCCGCGCAGGGTATCGAGACGCTTCGCTGACCACCGGCTAATCTCCTCGCCGTTGAGCACGATTTTCCCCGCATCGCGACGGGCGTTATCCGCCAGCAGGCCAATGATCGCCTGTGCCGTGGTCGTTTTGCCGGATCCGGATTCGCCGACAAACGCCAGCATTTCCCCTCGCCTGAGGGTAAAGCTGACGTTATGCACCACCTCGCGCCACTGGCGCGCGGTACGGTAGCTGATGGTCAGGTTTTCTACCGAGAGTACGGTCATTTCAGGCCTCCGCTGAACTGCTGGCTGATACGGTTGGTGGCAAGCACGACGGCGATGACGACCACGCCGGGGAAGGTGGTTAACCACCAGGCGGTAGAGAGATAGTTACGGCCTTCGGCGATCAATAAGCCCCATTCCGGCACGGGCGGCGGGGTGCCGTAGCCGAGAAAGCTCAGCGTTGAAAGGGCCAGGATAGCCTGACCAAACTGCAGCGTGGCAAAGGCAAGAACGGCGGTTAACGCGTTGGGCAGGATGTGTCGCCACAGCACGGCGAAAAACGTCCCGCCGCTGCCAAACGCCGCCTCGACGTAATCCGTATGGCGGATGCGCACCACTTCACCGCGCGCGAGGCGGGCGAAGCTGGCAATAGAGGCCACGCCGACGGCAATGGCGGCGTTAACGGTGCCAAACCCGAGCAGAATAATAACCGTCAGGGAGAGCAGCAGAGACGGAATGGACAACAGCACGTCGACAAAACGCATCAGGAAAGACTCGACGCGTCCGGCGAACGCTCCGGCTATGACCCCCAGACCTGTGCCGACCACCAGCCCCATCGTGACGGCAGCTAGCGCCGCGCTCAGGGAGTGGGACGCACCGTACACAATACGGGTGTAAACATCGCGGCCAAGCTGATCGGTGCCGAGCCAGTGTCCCGCCTGCGGCGCAAGACGTTGCGCTCCGGCGATGCCCTCAATCGGGCTGTAGTGGGTTAACAGGCCGGGCGCCACGGCGGCGAAAATCGCAATGATAATTACCGCCCATGCCAGCCACAGTCCGGGCTGCCACGCGACGGCCTGCCAGCCGGGAACGCGTTTTCGCGCGGCGGCAGCGTAATCGACCAGGCTCATGATGCACCTCCGGTAACGGTTTGCAGACGGGGATCCAGCAGCGGCATAAGCAGGTCCACCAGCAGGTTGATCAGGACAAAGCCGAGGGCGGAAATCATCACTACCGCCTGAAGTACGGCAATATCCTGGTTATTCACCGCCTGCTGGGTCAGCTGCCCGAGCCCGCTGCGGCCAAAAACGGTTTCCGTGATCAGCGCCCCGGCAATCAGCTCGCCCAGCAGCAGCCCGGCAATGTTCAGGACAGGCAGCAGGGCGTTGCGGGTCACGTGACGCCACAGCACGGCGGTTTCACTCAGCCCTTTGGCCCGGGCTACGGCAACAAACGGATGCGTCGCCACCTGGTCGAGGCTGCGCATCAGGATTTGTGCCAGCGGGGCGGAGATCGGGATCGCGACGGTCACGATCGGCAGGATCAGCCCCTGCAGCGGCGTCGGGTTAATCACCGGGATCAGCCGCAGCTGAAAAGAAAAGAGCTGGATGAGGGCAATCCCCAGCCAGAACGTCGGTAAAGAGATAAACAGGACCGGCAGAGACTGGAGGGTATTGCTCAGCCAGCGCAGACCCGGCAGACGCGACGCAAAGGCCAGCGCAAACGCCAGCAGAACCGCGAGTAAAAAGGCGGGCAGGGCGAGGCTCAGGGTATCCGGCAGATTGCTGGCAATCAGCTCGCTGACCGGCACTCCGGCCTGTAACGAATAGCCGAAATCCCCGCGCAGCATCGCCAGCAGCGTATGGCCGTATTGCTGCCACAGCGGGCTGTCCGCGCCGTAGGCCACGCGCATCTCCTCAATTTGCGCCGGGCTTAAGCCCAGGTCCGGGTTCTGAAATTTAATCAGCACCGCGTCGCCCGGCAGCACCTGGAGCAACACGAACGAGAGTGTAAAAGCGGCCCACAGTACCAGCAGCCCGTGCCCAAAGCGTTGAAGAAGTGCGTGGCGCATCGTCAGCTCCTCAGTGTTTCTCAATCCACGCGCCGTAGAACGACGGGCGGCCAACCGCTTCAAAATTGACGCCTTTTAGCCACGGCGCACCGGCAAAGACCTGCGGCTCCTCGAAAATTGGAATGACGTAGGCGTTATCCAGCAGGTAGCGCTGGGCATCGCCGGTCAGCTGCAGGCGTTTTTGCGGATCGACCTCTGAGGAGATATTTACCAGCAGCGCATTCAGCTTGTCGTCACGGAAGCTTTTGACCTTGTCGCTGGAGCCGCCTTTTTGCAGCAGCGCGTCGCGGTTAGCGGGGTAAAACATGCTTTTCACCACGTCAGGATCGGCGCGTCCCACTTCGGAGACGGTTAACGGGGTTTTCAGCGGATCAAGGTTATCCAGCGTGCGGCTGCCAGCGTCACCGGCCTTCACGCTCAGCGCCACGCCCACCTGGCGCCACTGCTGGGCAACCAGCTGCAGCACCTCTTTATTTTGCGGCTGCGGCAATGACTCATATACCGTCAGCGCCAGCCGCTGGCCGTCTTTGGCGCGGATCCCGTCGCTGCCCGCTTTCCAGCCCGCTTCGTCCAGCAGCTGGTTGGCTTTTGCCGGGTCAAAGGTCAATTTGTCGCTGAGATCGACAAAGCCGGCGGCGGAATCGGCAATCACCGACTTCGCCTGCGGATAGTTGGCCGAGAAGAGGGTCTCGACCACCTGTTTTGCGTTGGTGGCATGCAGCAGCGCCTGGCGGACGCGAATATCGGAGACCAGCGGGTTATCCGGGCGGAAGCTGATGCTGTCGTTCACCCCGCGCGTTGGGGCGGCGTAGATTTTATAGCCCTGGTCTGTCGCCTGCTTTTCGTCATACGCCTGTACCTGGCGAATAAAGTCGGCCTGACCGGCCAGCAGGGCGCCGACGCGCACGCTGTCTTCCTGGGTCACGATAAATTTGATGCCGTCCAGATTGGCCGGCCCCTGCTGCGTCAGGTTTTTCGGTCCCCACTGGTAGTCCTTACGCGCTTCCAGCGTCACTTCGCGACCCAGCTTCTCGTCCTTCACCACAAACGGGCCGGAGCCAATGATATGCCGGGCGTCACCCAGCTCTTCAAAGTTGCGCTTCAGCGTGCTGAGCGAGACCAGGCCCGAGCCAATCGTGGCGGTGCCCTGCAGGAATCCCGGCGACGGTTTTTTGAAGTAGAACTTCACGGTCAGCGGGTCGACCACTTCGCTGCGATCGTAGTTATTGATCACTTCTGACACAGGCAGACGCTGCGCTTTGTTGCCTAAGCCGTAGGTATCAAAGTTCTTCGCTACGGCGTTGGCGTCCAGCGGCGTGCCGTCGGAGAAGGTGATGCCGGGACGCAGCTTAAAGGTGTATTCGGTTTTATCGGCGTTGGTGGTCCAGCTTTCGGCTACCCAGGGCTCCACCTGTAACGTTTTCGGGTTCTGCCACGTCAGTTTGTCGGTGATCTGGTTCAGAATGCCGCCGTTCGGGTAGAAGCCCCCGGCAGGCGGGTAAAGGTTGGTATGCGCCTGTTGCTCCAGATAAATCAGCGTGCCGCCTTTGACGGGCGCATCTGCTGCCCACGCTGCGGTTGTCGCCAGAATCAGCGCCGTCAGCAGCGGCAGACGAAATGGGGTTTGCATGGTGAATTCCTTTGTTATCTTCTTGTTAGCGTCGGATTCATCATCGGGCGCGGGGGAAAACAAGGGAACAAAGGAATTAAGATAAGGATTGCCGGAAAATGGCTATAAAAAAACCGCCCCTGTCAGGAGCGGTAATTGAACGGTGGGTGATTATGAACGCAGGTCAATCACCATACGGCCACGGATCTGGCCCTGTTCCATCTCTTTAAAGATGGCGTTGATGTCCTCGATAGGACGCATCGTGACTTTCGGCACGACCTTGCCTTCAGCGGCGAACTGGAACGCTTCCTGCAGATCCTGACGGGTGCCAACCAGCGAACCCACCACCTGAATACCGTCCAGCACCAGACGCGGAATATCCAGGCTCATCGCTTCCGGCGGCAGGCCAACCGCGACCACGCGGCCACCGGCACGCACGGCATCCACCGCCGAGTTGAAGGCGGCTTTTGCGACGGCAGTGACGACTGCAGCATGCGCGCCGCCGGTTTTCTCCTGCACAATTTTAGCGGCATCTTCGCTGCGGGAGTTGATGGTGAGATCCGCACCCATGCTGGCCGCCAGCTTCAGCTGTTCGTCGTTAACGTCGAGAGCGATGACTTTGGCGTTAAAGACGTTTTTGGCGTACTGCAGCGCAAGGTTGCCCAGACCGCCCAGACCGTAAATCGCAATCCACTGGCCCGGTTTAATACCCGATACCTTCACCGCTTTGTAGGTGGTGACCCCGGCGCAGGTGATGCTGCTGGCCGCCGCCGAATCCAGACCGTCCGGCACTTTTACCGCGTAATCCGCGGTGACGATGCACTCTTCCGCCATGCCGCCGTCAACGGAGTAACCGGCGTTTTTCACGTCACGGCACAGGGTTTCGTTGCCGGTATTACAATATTCGCAGTGCCCGCAGCCTTCAAAGAACCAGGCCACGCTTGCGCGGTCGCCGACTTTCAGCGATTTCACGCCTGGGCCGACTTCTTTTACGATACCAATCCCTTCATGGCCCAGGATAACCCCGGTTTTATCGCCAAAATCACCGTTCTTCACGTGGAGGTCGGTATGGCATACGCCACAGCACTCCATCTTCAGCAGAGCTTCCCCGTGCTTTAGCGGGCGCAAGGTTTTTTCGGTGACATTAACCTGATGATCCTGAGTGACAACAGCAGCCTTCATGTGTATCTCCTTGTTCATGATGAGTATCTGCATAGCAGGTGTAATACTCCTCAAGGATTAGTGGTTTGGCGCTGTAATGCAAGGCAACGGCAACATAATGTCATTATTTAATCCATTTTCAGAATAAGAATACGGCGTTCCTCTAATAATTTAGGGGGAAAATACTGGCCCGGCGAGAGAGACTCGCCGGGCGCAGACTTACAGCTGTGCTTCTATCTCCTTAATCTCTTTACGCCATTGAGCCTGCAGCTGCGGCTTTTGATGCTTAGGCTTACGCGCCAGATCGTCTTCCAGCAGCGTTTCCAGTGCGACCAACCGTTCGAGCAGATCGTCATACGGCGAGGATTGAACCGCCGAAGCGGTGATAGCAGGTGCGGTGGATGTCACCAGCCCCGCGCTTTCACGCAGACGCTCAAAGACCGCTTCTGCATCGTGCCACTCGCTCAGCTTTTCCTCTTCAATCAGCCAGAAACGGTTGCAGCTTTGGCTAATTAACTGTCGGTCATGGCTGACCAGCAGAACGCCGCCTTCAAACTGCTGAAGGGTTTGCGCCAGCGCCTCTTTGCCTTCCATGTCAAGGTGGTTAGTTGGCTCATCCAGCATCAGCAGGCTGTAGCGGGCAAGCGTCAGGCCCACGAACAGCAGGCGCGAACGCTCGCCGCCGCTGAGCGTGCTGACTTTCTGCCCGTGGCGGGACCACGGGAACCCGGCGCTTATCAGGGCCATTTTGCGATTCTGCGGATCCGGTGCGAAAGGCTCCAGCGCGTCGAGAAGCGTGGCGTTGTCTGTAAGCTGATGAAGCGTCTGGTCGTAGTAGCCAGGCGACACGCGCGGATGGATTTTCAGCCCGCTTTCCGCCGGTTCATCCGTAAAATGTCGCCAGATAAGCTTCATCAGTGACGATTTGCCGCAGCCGTTACGACCAACAATCGCCACGCGATCGCCGCTTTTCAGCCGCGCCGTTTCGATGTTAAACAGCGGCGGTAGCCCAGGCGCGGGCGGGACGCCGAGGTTTTCCATCTCCAGTAGACGGTCCGCCCGCAGCGCGTCGCCGCGCAGAGTTAACGTCCACGGGCTGCCCGCCGTGAGCGCGGTCTGGCTCTCTTTGAGCCGTTCGACCTGTTTTTCCATCTGTTTGGCTTTGCGGGCCAGGTCTTCGTTGTCGTAAACCTTGCCCCAGGTCGCCAGACGTTTGGCGCTTGCGGTTACGCGGTCGATCTCCTTTTGCTCCGCCTTGTGGCGCTGCGCGTCGCTTTCATCTTTGGCGTCAAGAGCCTGGCGTGCTGCCGTACAGGGAAGGGCAAAGTAGTGCAGCGTTTTATCGCGCAGGATCCAGCTACCGTTGGTGACGGCATCCAGCAGCTGTCTGTCATGCGAGACCAGCACAAAGCTACCCGACCAGTTCTGTAGAAAATATTCCAGCCAGAGCATGGTCGGCAAATCAAGGTGGTTGCTGGGTTCATCGAGCAGAAGCAGGTCTGGCTCGTGAATCAACGCCCGCGCCAGCAGCAGGCGGGTGTGCTGTCCGCCGCTCAGCGTGGCGGAGTGCAGCATCATATCCTGCGGCGTAAAGCCCATGCCTGCCAGCAGCGTTTCGGCTTTCCAGCGCAGGCTGTCCCGTTCAGTTGAGGGCAACTGGGCCAGGACTGCATCCAGCATGGTCAGCGGAAAAATAGCGTCCGGGAGATGTTGCTCCACGCGCGCCATAAGGCAGTGCCCGGCCAACGCTACCGTTCCGGCCGCAGGGGAGTCCGTGCCGTCCAGCACCTTCAGCAGCGTACTTTTACCGCAGCCGTTGTCGCCCAGCAGACCAATGCGGTCGCCTTTTTTCAGCGTAAAGGAGAGTGAGTCGAAGAGCGTGCCAAACGCCGTATCAACGCGTAAAGATTGTGCAGTGAGTAAAGTGCTCATTGTTGCTTACCCAAGAGTTACAGGCATGTTTATGCCTCGTCAAACATCGCTGACGATAACTCAGTAAGCCCGAGAGAAGGGATTTCAGGGGTTGGTGTCTTCGCTCAAGCAGAAGTTATCGCAGCACGATACCGATAACGCTTGAGCTGGTGCGATCACCAAATGTATGTGAAACATTGAAAATTTCACGATACAGCATAATTGGCCTCCTTATATATTCAGTGGGTTAATGTGTGCCGAAAGTATAATCGAATGTCACATGATTGCACGTTAAGATTTTTGTCATTATGCCGATACCCTTCATTATGAAACCAAAAGGAGGTTGAGCGTATGGCCTATTATTACGCCTATCACAGTGCATCTAATTCCAGCAATTTTGATTACATAAAGGGCTATGGTGTTAGTGCAGGTAGTGAGAAAAAGCTGAGTAATGTAAAAGCAGGCGACTTTGTCTTTGTCATCCAAAATGTTCATAAATCTGTGGGATACCAGCTTTGCGGACTTTACCGTATTGAAGGGATCGATTTTGAGGAGGGAAAAGTTTACCCCCATCGTGTGCAGTTGAGCGATGTGTCTAAGCTAGATGATTTTATTACGCTTGATCGCCACGAACTAAGCAAAGTTCTGCCTCCAGCGGGCAAAGAATCCCGTTGGGATCGCTTCATGAATCACTTCGCTCAAACAGGAAGAACATTCCAGAAGCCTCTGGACGCGACGGTTATTACCATCCTCAAGGAACAACTTAACCAACAGCGAGTGGACTGCGAAGATATTCCAGGCCGCGATGAAAACGACTTTTACGACAAAGTCAGCAAGGCGTTAAAACTACAATCTGAGGAAAGACGAAAGCGGCTGCAAAATGCGTCTGTTCATCCGGCGAAAAAACAGGTTTCCGTCTGGCGTTACGATCGTAATCCCGATGTGGTGGCCGAAGTACTCCTCAGAGCTCAAAATAAATGTGAATGTTGTGATGCCCCCGCGCCATTTCAGCGTACGAAGGATGGGAGATATTATTTAGAAGTTCATCACATTATTCCGCTATCAGAAAATGGGGAAGACAACGTAGACAATGCTATTGCCCTTTGCCCTAACTGTCATCGGCAGGAGCATTACGGTGAACCGCGGATAGATAAAAGCTGGCAACCTGGCAAAAAATAAGTGGGCCAGTGGCCCACTCACATTTTAAATCGACGTACGGCGATAGCTGCGGTATTCAGGCTTCCAGAAGTTGTCGTCGATGGCCTGCTGCAGCGCGTCGGCAGAGGTTTTCACCGCCACGCCCTGCTGCTGCGCCATTTTACCTACCGCAAACGCGATCGCGCGCGACACCTTGTGAATGTCCTTCAGCTCCGGCAGCACCAGCCCTTCACCGTTGTTGACCAGCGGAGAGTAGCCCGCGAGGGTTTCGCTCGCCGACATCAGCATCTCATCGGTAATGCGGGACGCGCCGGAGGCGATTACGCCCAGTCCAATGCCCGGGAAGATATAGGAGTTGTTGCACTGCGCAATCGGATAGGTTTTATCCTTCCACACCACCGGGTCGAACGGACTGCCGGTCGCAACCAGCGCGTTACCTTCGGTCCAGGCAATGATGTCCTGCGGCGTTGCCTCTACGCGGGAAGTCGGGTTAGACAGCGGCATCACGATAGGGCGCTCGCAGTGCTTGTGCATCTCGCGAATAATCTCTTCGGTGAAGAGACCGGTTTGCCCGGAAACGCCGATCAGAATATCCGGCTTCACGTTGCGCACCACATCCAGCAGGGAAAGGACTTCGTTGTCGGTATCCCAGTTTTTCAGGTTTTCGCGTTTCTGCACCAGCTTCGTCTGGAACGGCAGCAGGTTCGGCATGCCGTCGGTCAGCAGGCCGAAACGGTCAACCATAAAGACGCGGGAGCGGGCCAGCTCTTCGCTTAAGCCTTCGCGCTGGGTCTGGGCGATAATCTGCTCGGCAATACCGCAGCCCGCAGAGCCTGCGCCCAGGAAGACGATTTTCTGGTAGCTCAGCTGGCTGCCGGCTGCGCGGCTGGCGGCGATAAGCGTACCCACCGTCACGGCTGCGGTGCCCTGGATATCGTCGTTAAAGGAGCAGATCTCATCGCGATAGCGGTTCAGCAGCGGCATCGCGTTTTTCTGCGCGAAGTCTTCAAACTGCAGCAGAACGTCCGGCCAGCGGTGCTTCACTGCCTGGATGAAGTCGTCGACAAACTGATAGTACTCGTCGTCGGTAATACGCGGATGGCGCCAGCCCATATAGAGCGGGTCGTTTAGCAACTGCTGGTTGTTGGTGCCGACGTCCAGCACGACCGGCAGGGTATACGCCGGGCTGATGCCGCCGCAGGCGGTATAGAGAGAGAGTTTACCGATGGGGATCCCCATCCCGCCAATGCCCTGGTCGCCGAGGCCGAGAATACGTTCGCCGTCGGTCACCACAATTACTTTGATATTGTGGTTCGGCACGTTCTGCAGAATATCGTCCATGTTGTGACGGTTCTGATAGGAGATGAATACCCCGCGGGAGCGACGGTAGATCTCTGAGAAGCGCTCGCAGGCCGCACCCACCGTAGGGGTGTAGATCACCGGCATCATCTCTTCGAGATGGTTCTGCACCAGGCGATAGAAGAGGGTTTCGTTGGTATCCTGAATGTTGCGCAGGTAAATGTGTTTGTCGATTTCAGTTTTGAAACCCTGATACTGGATCCACGCGCGCTCTGCCTGTTCTTCAATGGTTTCAACCACTTCCGGCAGTAAACCCAGCAGGTTAAAGCTGCTGCGCTCTTCCATACTGAAGGCACTGCCTTTGTTGAGCAGGGGGAATTCGAGTAAAACCGGTCCGGCGTATGGGATGTATAAGGAACGATGTTTTTTCAGTTTGTTGTCCATGTCACTCACTCTTTTTATGAAGATCCGTCCCTGACACTGCTGTTTGTCATCTTTCTGGCCTGTGCGATGGGGTGCGGTCCGACGGTATTATAAAGGAGCTAAATATTAATTACCGCAACACATAAACAAAAACACCACCGGGATTACCGATGGTGTTCTGGATCTCAGTCTGGAACTTACTTGCCGGCGTGGCGTTTTCTGCCGGTGGCGTGCGTGACTTGCGTTTCGTGGTCGCCTTCAATCACCACTTTACGCTGATTCGAAAGCTTGTAGTTCAGTCCCAGAATATGGCGTGCCTGACGGTTCGATTTCATGTTAACTCCTCAATCCTGTTGATAGTTTTAAGGACCAGTTTGCTTACGCAAACGAAATGTAACCCCTTAGGTTGCAGATCCAGCTTAGCAGGTTTTTACAAGGGTGCGTTTTGCCCGCTGACGACGTAGTTAATGGTCTGCTGGTAGATGTCACTGAGGATGTCATTATCTGTGGATTCCACCCACTTGGTCAGTTCCATCAAAATGTCATCTTCAGTCACAGCACCGTGCTCGGCGTGAAGACCCTGCGCAATCGCGTTAACGAGTTCAGGTTGTGCTGCTGCGGTATTAGCCGGGTAATAAGTAAACATGCTGCCTCCGTGTCGTTTTCTGTTTAATGGTACGGCTCGCAAAAAATTTAATTCATAAACAGAATGGCAAATATTTTCCCGGTTGTGGTTCAGATTCATCTTAGAAATAAAAATGACATAAGTGCATGCTTTTATGCGCTTTTGAAATGTGGGGGTTAATCGAAGTGCTGTTGAGAGGATATTATAACGGTGCTCCTGCTATCACGAAAATATAGCAGGAGCAGAATTTAAATTACCACTTCATTTCGCCGGTATTCACCTTAGCGCTTAATTCCAGTGAGCTCTCTTCGGCCAGGTTTGGATACTGTTTTTTCAGGGTGCTGATGACGCCCGCAGAATCTTTATGTGCCGATAACGCCTGTTCAAAATGCTGCAGATAGTCGCGGGTAAAATCAATCGCCCCTGTCCCGGCTGGCGGGGTACCCAGATAGTGACCCGGAATCACGCGCTCGGGTTTATGCGCCGCCATGTTCACCAGCGTTTCCTGCCACTGCTTACGGCTTTCCGCCGTCTGGGTGTCTGCCGTCCAGACGTGAATGCCCCAGGCTACCCCGGTGCCGCCGAGGATGGTTTTCGCTGACGGGATCCACACATAGGCCGCGTAGCTGTCAGGCTGTTCTATGTCGATCTTCTCACCGTCAACCATAAACGTGGTGGAGGCGAGCACCTGTGGGACGACCAGCTCGGTCGGTGCGCCGTCTTTCATTTGTGGACCCCAGAAGGCGAGCTTGGCGTCTTTGGTGGCCTTGATGTGGTCAACCACGTGCTGCGTGGCCACGACTTTGGCGTTCGGGAAGGCTTTAACCAGCGGCTGCAGGCCAAAATAGAAATCCGGATCGCCGGAGGTGATCACAATCTTATTCAGGGTTTTACCGCTGCGGCGAATTTTCTCTACCAGCGCTTCGCCATCCTTCACGCTGAACTGCGCGTCAAACAGTACGGCTTCTTTCGGGCCGGAAACCAGGGTGGAGGAGACAGCGAAAATGCCTTTCTCCTGCGGGTTATAGGTGTCAATGGTCAACGGCGCGGCAAAAACAGCGGGTGTGAAAAGGGTGGAAAGCAGGGCAAGGTGAGTTAATTTCATGCTGTTGTCTCTGTTGTTCAGGAATGTCTCTATTGTACGGAAATTCGCATTTGCCAGAATTCCTGAAACAAGACATGCTTAGTTTCATAAATCGAGCAAATGGAGTTGATATGGATCGCGTTATTGCCGCTCAGGTTTACAACCGGATATGCGAGCTGGGGAGTTTGAGCGCTGCAGCCCGCGCGCTGGGTATTTCCCGACCGATGGTCAGCCGGTACCTTGAACAAATGGAGAAGTGGGCGGGCACGCGGCTGGTAAACCGCTCCACGCGCAAGCTGACGCTGACCGCAGCAGGCGAAAAGGTGCTGCAAAAAACGCGGACCCTCTCGCAGATCTCTCAGGAAATTGAAGGCCCGTCTGAAAAAGATCTGCCGTCCGGCACCCTGCGGGTGGCATGCGCGCACTTTACCGCCATGCATCTGATTGCGCCGGTGCTGCCCGGTCTGCTCGCGCGCTACCCGCAGCTGCGCATCGAGCTGGACGTGAATAACCACCCGGTTAGCCTGGTGGGAGAGCGCATTGATGTCGCCGTACGTATTACCGATAACCCTGAACCCGGCATGATTGCCCGCCGGCTGGGGGAGTGCCGCTCGGTGCTTTGCGCCTCGCCGGAGTATCTGACACAACACGGTATCCCCGTCAGCCCCGAAGAATTAGCCCGGCATAACTGCCTGCATTACAGCTTTTTTGCCGGGCAGTCCTGGCACTTCCTGACGCCGGAAGGAGAAAGCCTGAGCGTGGCAGTCAGCGGCAACCTGAGCGCCAGCATCTCTTCGCTGTTGATGGACGCGGCTATCAAGCACTGTGGTATTGCCATGCTGCCGGAGCGCGAGGCGCGTGCCGCGCTGGATCAGGGATTGCTGGTGTCGGTACTGGAGGCTCTGGAGCCGAAACCGCTTGCCATCCATGGCATTTATCAGTCACGGGAATACCAGCCTGCCGCGCTGCGCGTGTTCCTCGACGAACTGGCCCGCTACCTGGCTTAAGAGCAGGGTTGACGGGTGATTATTTTGCCTTTAGCCAGGGAGAGGATGTGCTCCAGAAAATAATATCCGCCCCGAGATAATTTTCCGCGAACCGATCAAATTCTGCTTTGGTGAAGGGCTTGCCGGTCTCAGGATTTTTATAGGTCAGGGTCGGTTCCTGAACCGCCATGGCGATGAGCGGCAGCGTCTGTTTATTTTTATGGAAGAAGGGATAGGCATTCTTCATGTGTGCCTTGCGATTGGGGACAATATCCGGCCCACCCAGACCGACATTATTGGCGCTGGCATACGTAAACAGACGCCCCATGTAGTTGTGGTCATTATCCCACTCGCACGGCCAGAAGTTCACGTATTGCACCACGTGTGATTTCTTAAAAGCCTTTCGCGCAAAGGCCAGATTTTCCATTTCTCCAGCGAAATAGCTGTCGCAGGTAAACCCGGCGGGCGGATTTTTTTCGTCGAGATCGATGGCGGTTTCGGGCAGGTTTACGCCATACACCTCGCCATCAAAGCGTTTCGCGAGGGCGGCCAGCAAAGCCTGGTAGCGCAGGCGCACGGCGGGATCCCACTGACGTGCCACCCATCCTGAACCGACAGGCTTGCCTTCTCCGGGGTTATCGAACTGCGGCGCAATCCCGCCTCCGTATTGCTTATCGTGCATCAGATAGTCCGGCACGTAGCGGGCGTCCGCCTCAAAGAAACGATCCTGGATTTGAATAAAGAGTTTTTTTCCGGCGGCCTTAACGCGCGCCAGATCCTGCTCTATCCGCGAGAAGTCATAGTTGTCTTTGCCGGGCTCCAGCAAGCGCCAGTTGTAAACGATCTGCACCCCGCCGACATCGCTTCGCGCAACGAGCGGAAACACCGCGTCGAGCTCGCCGGAGCTGGTGTAGATAAAATTCTCCGGCGTTTTCGCCAGTGAAGACAGCGATACCGCCAGTGTGGTCAGGGCAACGGCCATGCTGATTTTTAGCGCCATATCATTATCCTTTTTGTCGGTTCAGCAGGTGAAAGTCCTGGAATTGTCTGTGTTCCAGAGTGGGTCAGATGCGTAGTCTATACTTAACCCTTTGTAAGCCAAAAGGAGAGCAAGAATGACTATTCATAAGCACGGTTCGGCACACTGGTCTGGCGACATTAAGCGCGGTAAAGGGACGGTTTCCACCGAGAGCGGCGTTCTCAATCAGCAGCCTTATGGTTTCAATACCCGCTTTGAGGGTGAAAAGGGGACCAACCCCGAAGAGCTGATTGGCGCGGCACATGCGGCCTGTTTTTCGATGGCGCTGTCGCTGATGCTCGGTGAAGCGGGCTATACCGCTGACTCTATTGATACCACGGCGGACGTCTCTCTGGATAAAACCGACGGCGGCTTTGCCATCACAAAGGTTGCCCTGAAAAGCAAGGTCACCGTTCCAGGCATCGCCCCCCAGCAGTTCGATGGCATTATTCAGAAAGCAAAAGCGGGCTGTCCGGTATCGCAGCTCCTGAAAGCCGAGATTACCCTGGACTATAAGCTTAACTAAGCCCCAGCCGGGTTCGCGCCCGGCTACCCCTTCAGCGCGGCGGGGAACACCTCCGCCAGCCACGCAATAAACACCTTAAGACGGTGCGTCAGATGCCGGTTCTGCGGGTAAACCACATGAAACGGATAGGCGGCAGGGCGCCAGTCGCTCAGGATCGCCGTCAGCGTTCCCGCCCGTAAATACGCATTTGCCGAATACTCAAACGTCTGAACGATCCCTAATCCCGCTGCGGCAGCCGCCAGATGGGCATTACTTTCGTTTACGCCGAGATAATGCGGAATGTTGATTTCCAGCGCCTCGCCGTTCTCTCTGAAGCGAAACGGAAATGCCCGCCCGGTGACGGGCGAGAGGTAGCTAATGAGCTTGTGGCCGTTGCACAGCTCCTGCGGATAGGCCGGAACGCCGTGGTTTTTCAGGTAACCCGGCGTCGCGCAGGTCACCATTTCGGCGTTGCCAATATGGCGGGCGATGAGGGTCGAGTCGTTCAGCGGGCCGCCGCGGATGACGCAGTCTACGTTACCGCTGATAAGATCCACCGGACGATCGGCTACCCCAAGGTCGATGCGGATTTCCGGATAACGCTGCATAAAATCCGGCAGCAGGGGGATAAGCACGTCGCGGGCGGTGGATCCGCCTATATCAACCCGCAGATGCCCTTTTGGCGTCGCGCGGGAAATGCGAAACGCGGTGTCGATGTCTTCGATATCTATCATGACCCTCAGCGCTTTTTCATAGTATTCCATCCCTTCCGGCGTCGCGACCACCCGTCGAGTGGTGCGGTGCAGAAGGCGTATATCCAGGTGCGCCTCAAGCGATTTGACCAGCTTGCTCAGGGTGGCGATCGGCATATTCAGCGAGTCCGCCGCGCGGGTAAAGCTGCCGGTTTCCACCACCCGGGTAAAAGCGCGCATCGCCATTAGCTGGTCCATTAGGCTCCCCTGATTATTTCTGTTTGTGAATAGTCATTTTCATTTTTGCCGGTTTTTCACTAATCCTGCAAGGGCTAAAGTTTGTCCAACGCAAACCCAATAAAAGGTAAATGACATGAACACGACTCTTTCAGGAAAAATTGCACTGGTCACCGGCGGCAGCACCGGCATCGGTCTTGCCGCGGCCCAGGAGCTGGCGGCACAGGGCGCGAAGGTGTACATCACCGGACGTCGTCAGGCCGAGCTTGACGCGGCGGTCGCAGAAATTGCTTCAACGGCAGTGGGCATTCGCGCGGACGTGTCAAAACTGGCGGATCTGGACGAGGTCTATGCACGGATAGCCAAAGAAGAGGGCCGCCTCGATATTCTGTTCGCCAATGCCGGTGGCGGCGATATGCTGCCGCTGGGCGCGATCACCGAAGAGCAGTTTGACCGGATTTTTGGCACCAACGTCCGCGGGGTGCTGTTTACGGTGCAGAAGGCGTTGCCTCTGCTCTCCGCCGGATCGTCGATTATTCTGACCGGTTCGACGGTGTCCATTAAGGGGACGGCAAACTTTAGCGTCTACAGCGCCAGCAAGGCCGCCGTGCGCAACTTTGCCCGCTCCTGGGCGCTGGATTTGCAGGGCCGTGGGATCCGCGTCAACGTGGTCAGCCCGGGCCCGATCAAAACCCCTGGCCTCGGCGATCTGGTGCCGGAAGAACACCGTCAGGGGCTGTACGACGCGCTGGCCGCTCAGGTGCCGCTGGGCCGTTTAGGCGCGCCGGGCGAGGTGGGGAAAGCGGTGGCGTTTCTGGCCTCCGACGCGGCCAGCTTTATTAACGCCACCGAGCTGTTCGTGGACGGTGGGATGGCGCAAATTTAACCCAGACTGCGCCAGCAGCGGACGTCACGGCCCTCGCGAGAGGGCTGTAACGGCTGAGGACGTTCGCACCCCTGCGCGGCCATCGGGCATCGGTCACGGAAAAAACAGCCTTCGGGCAGATGACGGTTGCCGGGAAGCTCCGTTTTGCGTAAGGCCAGCGTTTCATCCAGCGGTTCACCGGTGCGGGGAACCGAATCGAGCAGCAGACGGGTGTAAGGATGGCGCGGCTCCCCAAGCACCTGAGCGGCGCTGCCCAGCTCCACAATCTGCCCAAGGTACATCACCGCCACGCGGTCGCTCATGTGCCGGACCACCGAGACGTTATGCGAGATCAACACGTAGGTCAGATTACGCTGCTGCTGCAGGGTCACCAGCAGGTTGAGGATCTGCGCCTGCACGGAGATGTCCAGCGCGCTGGTGGGTTCATCAAGCACGATGATATCCGGATCGGACGAGAGCGCCCGGGCGATGGCAATGCGCTGACGCTGCCCGCCGGAGAAGGCGTGCGGAAGCCGGTCGAGATACTCCGGGCGAATGCCCACCTGCAGCGCCAGGTTTTCAGCCAGCTGACGGCGGTCGCGCTCGCTGCTGCGCTTTTGTACCCAAACCGGCTCGGTGATGATGCGCCAGACCGGCAGGCGCGGGTCGAGCGAGGAGAGCGGATCCTGAAACACCATCTGCATGCCGCCCGCATGGTGCGACCGCTGGCAGGCGCCGGTGCTGGGCTTAAGCATGCCCATCAGCAGCTGGGCCAGCGTGCTTTTCCCGCAGCCCGATTCCCCGACGATACCGAGCGTTTCTCCCCGACGGATCTCAAGGTCGAGCCCGTTAAGCGCATGGACCTTTTCCGTCACGCGGCCCAGCCAGTTTTTACGCGCTGCAAAATTGACGTGCACGCTATCCAGTTCCAGCAGTACATCAGACATGGTGTTTCTCCCGTTGTGGATACCAGCAGGCGGCCTGTTGGCCTTCTGCCCCATTGGGCTGTAAGCGCGGCGTTTCGCTGCATTTCGCCCCGGCGGCAAAGCAGCGCTCGCGGAACGCGCATCCCGGCGGAAGCTGGCTGAGGTTGGGGACCGTGCCGGGGATGGCGGGAAGCGGGGCGCGCGGCTGGCCGTTTTCCGGCGCGCACTGCAGCAGGCCAATGGAATAGGGATGCACAGGCTGGTGGATCAGCGTTTGCGTGGCACCGCTCTCAATCACGCTGCCCGCATACATCACGTACATCCTGTCGCAGAGCTGCGACACCACGGCCATATCGTGGCTGATAAACAGCACCGAGGTGCCGCTGGCCCGCGCCTTGTGCTTCAGCAGGCGCAGCACCTGCAGCTGGACGGTGACGTCCAGCGCGGTGGTCGGTTCGTCGGCGATAATCAGCTCCGGCTCGCAGGAGAAGGCAAGGGCGATCATCACCCGCTGGCGCATGCCGCCGGACAGTTCAAACGGATAGCGCGCCATGACCTGCTTCGCGTCGGGTATTTGCATCTCTTCCAGCAGGGTAATCGCCTTCTGCTGCGCCTCGCGCCGTGAAAGCGGTTGATGCTGGCGAATTACCTCCACCATCTGTTTGCCAATCCGCCGCGTCGGGTTAAGGGCGGTCATGGGCTCCTGAAAAATCATCGCCACCTTTGCGCCGCGCCACTGGCGAAGCTGTTTCTCGGACGCCGTCAGGACGTTTTCGCCGAGTAATTTCACCTGGCCGTGATGAATGCGGTAGCTGCCTTCCGGCAGCAGACGCATGGCGAGCATGGCGGTCACCGATTTACCGGAACCGGATTCGCCCACCACGCCGACAATTTCACCCCTGCCGATCTCCAGCGAGACGTGGTTAAGCGCGTGGACCTCGCCGCGAAAAATCGGGAAGCTCAGGTGCAGGTCTTCAATCTTGAGTACCGGGTCGGTCATCACTGTTTCCCTCCTGACTTCGGATCCAGCAGATCGCGAATACCGTCTCCAAACAGGTTAAAGCCCACGGCGGTTATCAAAATCGCCGCACCGGGAAAGGCGCAGTACCACCACTGGTCCAGAACGTAGTTACGGCCGACGGCCACCATCGCGCCCCATTCGGCGGTCGGCTGCTGCGCCCCCAGGCCAATAAACCCCAGCGTGGCGGCCATCAGGATGGCGCTGCCGATGTCCAGCGACGCCTGCACGATCAGCGGCGGCAGGGCGTTGCGCAGGATATGCCAGCGGATCAAATGCCAGCGGGAGGCGCCAAAGGTGCGGGCGGCCTGCACGTAGGTAAACTGGCGCACCACCAGAGTTTGGCCGCGCGCCAGGCGGACGTAGAACGGAATGCGGACAATCGCAATTGCCAGCATGGCGTTAAACAGGCTCGGCCCCAGCGCGGCGGCCAGCGCCATGGTCAGCACCAGGGAAGGAATGGAGAGCATAATGTCCATTACCCGCATGATGACGGCGTCGCCGCGTCCGCCCAACACGCCGGACAGACAGCCCAGCAGCGAGCCGATGCCGCCCGCAATCATCACCACCGCCAGCCCGGCGGTAATGGACTGCTGGCTGCCCGCCAGCACGCGGCTGAACAGATCGCGGCCCACCTCGTCGGTACCAAACCAGTGCTGCGCGGACGGCGCCTGCAGGCGGGCGGTCAGATCCAGCGCGTTCGGGTCGTGCGGCACTATCCACGGCGCGGCCACCATAATGAAAAGCATCACCAACATAATGACGCCGCCAACGATCGTGAGCGGGCTTTGACGCAGCATCCAGAACAGCTTTGCCCAGTTGATGCGTTGTCTGGCGGTTTTAACCGGGACGGGCGTTTCCTGCGTTAACATCATTCGGCACCTCCGCGCCCGATTCGCGGGTCAATCCACAGGTAAAGCAGATCGACCACCAGATTAACCAGCACGTAGGCCAGCGAAACAACGACGGCAAAGCCCATCACGGCAGGGAAATCGAGCGCCTGAATGGACGTCACCACCCAGGCGCCCATGCCCGGCCAGGCAAAGACGGTTTCGGTCAGCACGGCGCCGTACAGCAGATCCCCCAGCGCTAGCCCGAGCACGGTAATCGACGGGATCATCGCATTCGGCAGGGCGTAGCGCAGGACGATATACCAGCCGGGCAGGCCGCTGGCGCGGGCCGTGCGAATGTAGTCCTCGCTAAGCTGCTCCAGCATCGCCGAACGGACCTGGCGTGCGACGATGCCCAGGTGGACAAATGCCAGCGTCAGCGAGGGTAAAATCAGGTGCTGCAGCGCATTGAAAAAGACCTCGCCGTTGCCCTCAAGGAGCGCGTCCAGCAGATAAAAGCCGGTGATGTGCGTCGGTGGATCGAGCCAGTCGTCCAGCCTGCCGCCGCCCGGCAGGATTTGCAGGTGCCCGTAGAACAGCACGATGACGCCCAGCCCAAGCCAGAAGGCCGGGGTGGAGATGCCAGTCATCGCCATTAAACGTACCAGGTGATCCAGCCAGCGGTTGCGGTACACCGCCGATAAAATCCCCAGCGGCACGCCGATGACCAGCGCCAGCAGGAGTGAACAAAAGGCCAGCTCCAGCGTGGCGGGGAAAAAGGCCTTCAGGTCTTCCGCAACCGGACGACCGGTACGGATGGACGTGCCTAAATCACCGTGGGCCAGGGCGTCCACGTAGCGGCCAAACTGAACGTACAGGGGCTGGTCCAGCCCTAACTGCTGGCGGATGTTCTGCACGATTTCGTCGCTGGCGCGATCGCCGGCCAGCAGACGTGC
Organism: Enterobacter sp. 148H3; assembly: GCF_034107425.1. Lineage (NCBI taxonomy): Bacteria > Pseudomonadati > Pseudomonadota > Gammaproteobacteria > Enterobacterales > Enterobacteriaceae > Enterobacter > Enterobacter sp. 148H3. Next base: position 108,367 of record NZ_JAWNEI010000003.1, read on the forward strand.
CGGATCGCCGGGGATCAGGTGCGAAATAATAAAGGTGATAATACAGACACCGGCCACCACCAGGAGTAACCCCCAGCAGCGCTGGCGCACTATGCTCCAGAACGTCATACGCTTTCCCCCGGCGAAACGGTTACTTGCTCATGGTGGCGATGTTGAACACCTGCTCGAGCATCGGATTAAAGGTGAAGCCTTTGACCTCTTTGTTCATCGCCAGCTGGTAGTTCTTCTGGAACAGATAGACGTAAGCCGCTTCGTCGATAACCACCTTTTGCGCCTGCTGGTAATCTTTGGTGCGTTCCGCCTGGTCGGTGGTTTTCAGCGCGGCCTGCAGCAGGGAATCGACCTCTTTGTTCTCATAGAACGAGCGGTTGCCCGGCAGCCCTTTTTTATCCGATTCGAACCAGTAGTTCATGAACATATACGGGTCGGCAAAGTCCGGGCTCCAGTTGCCGATGGCGATGTCGTAATCGCCTTTGCCGACGCGGTCGCGCATGGTGGCGTTGGCCAGTTTCTCCAGCTTGACGTTAATGCCGATCTTGCCAAGGCTGGCCTGGGTTGAGAGGGCGATAGGCTCCCAGTTTGGATCGTTGTCCGAGTAGAGGAAGGTCAGGCTGGCGGGCTTGTCTTTGACCTTCTCCAGGGCTGCTTTAGCTTTGGCCTCGTCGAGGCTGTACTGCATAGCCGCGGCGTCAAAACCCCACATGCCTTCCGGGATCGGGCCGCGCATTTGCTTGCCGTTGCCGCTCAGAATGCCTTTCACCATCCCCTGATAGTCCGTCGCCCAGGAGACCGCGCGGCGTAAATCCACCTGATTGAGCGGCGCTTTGCTGTTGTTGAGGTAGAGGTAGGTCACGCGCAGGGACGGGTATTCGGCAACGGCGACTTTGCCTTCCTGCTTCAGGGCCGCCAGCTGATCGACCGGCAGGGAGTCGGCAATGTCCAGGTCACCGCGGGAAAGCTGCAGACGGCGCGACGCGCTCTCACCGATAATTTTTACCGAGACGCGCTTAAAGTGCGGCTTGTCGCCAGACCAGTGCGGGTTTGGTACCAGCACCAGCTGCTGGCCTTTCTGCCAGCTTTTGAGCATAAACGGCCCGGAACCGGCGGTGTTTTGCGCCAGAAAACCGCGCGCATCGTCTGCGGCATTGGCCTTCAGCACCGCCGGGTTAATGATGGACGCCCCGTCGTTTGCCAGGGTGTAGAGGAAAGGCGCGAACGGCTGGCTGAGGGTGAACTTCACCGTATGGTCATCAACGGCATCTATTTTCAGATCTTTCGGGAAGGCTTCAGACGGCCCCTGGCTGAGCTTTAGCAGGCGCTCAAAGGAGAGTTTGACCGCCTCGGCGGTAACCGGCGTGCCGTCGGAAAATTTGGCGTTATCCGCCAGGGTGAAGGTCCACTCTTTCTGGTCGTCGGAAGCTTTCCAGCCCGTCGACAGATCGCCTTCCACCTCGGTAGAGCCTGGCTTGTACTTGACCAGACGCTGGTAGGACGGATAGGTGACGGTCCAGTCGTTGTTATCAATTGTGATGGCCGGATCGAGCGTTTGCGGGTCGGCGGCTTTACCGATCGCCAGCATGTCTTTCGGGACGGCAGCCAGCGCCAGCGGTGCGCTCAGGGCCAGCGTGGCGGCAATGATGGTCGAGAGAAGCGATGTTTTCATGGCAGTGCTCCAGGTTCAAAGAGAGGTGTGCGTCAGGGGAAAACAGGCAAAACGGTCGTCAAGCAGCGGGTAGCTGGCGGCGTTCGGCAGTTCGAAGTGCCACCATTCGCTGCTGATACCCACAAAACCGCCGCCAAACATGATGGCGTTCAGCAGCAGACGGTTACGCTGGGCGTGCGGCGGTACGGAGGGGTGATACGGATGCGATCGGTCATGCATTTCGTCAAAACCGGCGCCCATATCCAGCACGGCGTTATGTTCGTCCATCAGGGTGACGTCGATGGCCGTGCCGCGGCTGTGGTTGGAGCCAATCGCCACGTCGACCACGTATTCCGGGTTGGGGCAGGCCTCCCACAGCTGAGCCTGCGCCTGCTGCGGCCGATAGGCGTCGTAGACCACCAGCTTCAGCCCGGCCAGCGTGGCAATGCTGATGGCTTTTGCCAGCGCGGTAGCGGCATCGGTATGCAGCAGGCACAGCGCCTCCTGATAGATCGGACGGCCGGTGATGTTGTCGGCGGTGGCGTATTTCAGATCGATATGCAGCGTGGGGAACGTCTTCGCCACATCAATCAGTTCACTCTCTACGGGCATAGCTCCGCTCCTTTAGCGTTCGAATTGACCAAACTCTTGTTGTAATTGTCGGTTTACCGCCAGACGAGCCGGAAGCGCATCACCCAGCGCTTCCACCACGCCCGACAGCAGCAGGTTGAACAGGCAGCTTACGGGGGCAAGTGAATCCCAGAAATGACCGGTATCGGTTTTCACCTGCAGCAAATCCATCGGGTAATCCCGCGCCCACGGGCACCAGATGTCGGTGATTAAGGCCAGCGGAATGCCTTTCTCGCTCGCGACGCGGCAGTACTGGCGCGCCATTGCGGAGTAGGTACGCGTATCTGTCAGCACGACATAAGGGTGCGAGAACCCCGAGTTCAGGGATTCCACCCAGCTGCCGGATGCCCCTTCGGAGTAGCTCACCCGCGGGCGGAGGTATTCAAGGTGGCTGAAGAAGGCATTGGCGATCCCGCGCGTGGACTGGATCCCCAGCACAAAGACCGCGTCCGCGTGGGCCAGATGGTGTACCACCTGGCGGAAGGCGTCCGTTTGCGCCAGCTGGTACACCTGCGTGATGGCATCCACTTCCAGCGACAGGGCGTGCTGAAGGCGGCTGGAAAGAGGGCGCTGCTGCTGCCAGGAGTCGAGCCGCTCGTTCATGCCCCAGGGCTGATACGGATCGCGCAGGCTTTTTTTGGCATCTTCCAGGTTGCGGTACCCCAGCTTGCGCAGGAAGCGTCCGACGGTAATTCCGCTGGTCCCGCTCGCCTGACCCACACTTTCCGCCGTTTCAAACGGGATTTGCGCGGCGTGCGCCAGCAGCCAGCTTCCGACCCGCTTTTCGCTGGGCGTGAGCTGGCTGAACGTCGCTTCGATACGGCTCAGCATCTCAGGTTTCGTCGTCATACCGCCTCGCTGTTAACAGGCTGTCAATGGTCGAATTTGTGTTACCCGGTTAACAATGCATGACGCGTGCCATATTCACAGGCGGGCGAAAACCCGCTGCGCAGTAAACTTCATGCAATATTTAGTTAACCAATGATCAACATTTGTGCAGCGTAGTTCACTTTTGGTGCACTGGCTGAGCGGGCAGGTATGAATTTGGTGAATACGTCAGTCCGTTCACATTTTTGATAAGATAGATGTACTGTGAATATAAAAGGGATCCCGGCATGGCAAATCTGCCCTGGCGAGTCAGCGTGCGCCTGATCGCGCTTGCAAAGAAAACAGGAATGATCGTGGGGATCGTACTGGTCGTCCTGATGGCGGTGCGGGTCTATCTCTCGCAGCAGGGGCCGGAACTGCACCTGTGGCACACCTGGCGGGCCAATGAGATGTCCGCGCGCGAGATGGACAACACCGACTTTGCCGGGTATCAGGCCCGGGAAAGGGCGATTTTCACCGATCTGGATAACGCGGTGACGGCGAAAACAGCGGGCGAGGAACAAACCCCGTTAAACCGCTATTACCGCCAGAGCCTGGTGTGGCCCGGTCAGTTTTCCCCCGATGCCAACCGCTCCTTTGTGCTGATGCCGGCCGGAAAGCCACGCGGCGCGGTGGTGTTGCTGCACGGGCTGACGGATTCGCCTTACAGCGTCAGGCGTCTTGCCGTGAACTATCAGCAGCACGGCTTTGTGGCCGTCGTCCCGCGTCTACCCGGACACGGCACCGCGCCCGGTGCGCTGACGGACGTTGACTGGGAAATGTGGCTGGCGGCGACGCGTCTTGCGGTGCGGGAAGCCACGCGCCTGGCGGGTGAAGCTGTGCCTTTGCATCTGGTGGGCTACTCAAACGGCGGGGCGCTGGCGATGAAATATACCCTTGATGCGCTTGACACCTCTGCGCTGCGTAAACCCCAGCAGGTGATCCTGCTCTCACCGATGATCGGCGTGACGGCCTTTGCGCGCTTTGCCGGTTTCGCCGGGTTACCGGCGCTGCTGCCGGCGTTTGCTAAAGCAGCCTGGCTGAATATTGCGCCGGAATATAACCCGTATAAATACAATTCTTTCCCGGTTAACGCCGCTCGCCAGTCGTGGCTGCTGACGAAGGCCCTGCAGGAGCAGATTGGCCGTGAGGCGCGGGAAAACAGGCTGGCGAATTTGCCGCCGGTGCTGGCGTTCCAGTCGGTCATGGATTCTACGGTCAGCACCCGCGCGGTGGTGACCGGCCTGTTTGACCAGCTTCCCGCAAACGGCAGCGAGCTGGTGGTGTTTGACATCAACCAGGCGGCGAGCTTCCGCCCGCTGTTCAAACCGTCGTCGTGGACGGCTACCTCGGCGCTGCTGCCGGTTGCGCAAAGGCGTTACAGTGTCACTATTATCACCAATGCCGGCGAGCACAGTTTCTCGACGGTGGCGAAAATCACTCCAGCAGGCAGCACGCAGGAGACGGTCGTGCCGCTTGCGCAGTCCTGGCCGCAGGATGTCTATTCCCTGTCGCACGTTGCGGTGCCGTTCACGCCGGATGACGATCTCTATGGTCGTGAACCTGCAGTGAAAAACCGCTACGGCATCAGCCTCGGGACGATTGCGCTCTGGGGAGAAACGTCCGTGTTGAGCGTCGGAAAAGAAGCGCTGATGCGGGTCACCTCGAACCCGTTCTACGACTATATGCAGGAGAGGATCGACAGCCGGATTGGCGACGGGGGAAAGTAACGTTCCTTTGTGGTGTGAATAAGTTAGGTCGCATTGATTAAGTATGTTAAATAGAAGCTTCAAAGCACCTCTCTTTCTCATCGGAACCCATTTTTGTGCTGACGACTCTGATCTACCGAAGCCAGTTGAATTTATCCCCCCCGACCACTGAACTGCGGGAGCTGGTGGAGCGCGCCAGGGGCCGCAATGCAAAACTGAATATCACCGGCGTCCTCCTTGCTAAAGGGAACGACGTTCTGCAGATCCTCGAAGGGTCGGAAGAGAGTGTGGTCAAACTGTTCCACACCATCCGTGAGGACAAGCGGCACAGCGGGGTGGTTGAACTGCTGCGGGACTATGGTCCGCGCAGACGCTTCGAAAACGTCGGCATGCTGCTGTTCGATCTGCAAATGCAGTCGCCGAAAGAGGTGCTGCAGTCGGTGCTGCGCTACAGCAAGCTGGAGAGCTATCTGACCTCCGACGATCGGGTGTTCAAATTTATTCAGACCTTTATAACCGGTAAACGTCCGGCCCCGTCGGGGGCACGCTACACCCCGGACAAATGGACGCTCTCGACCGAAACGTTACCCTTTGGTGAGCATCTGGGCCTGATTGTCGGGCAAACCTGCCAGTTTGCGCTGCAGCCTATTGTCGAGCCCTCGGAAGGGAAGATCAGCTCCCTTGAGGCGCTTATCCGCGGCAACGACGGCGGCAGCCCGGAGCATTTCTTCAGCACCGTTAACCCGGACAATGTCTACGAAGTCGATCTCCAGACAAAAGCGTATGCCTTTGCGCTGGCGGAAAAGCTGGGCATTGGCAGCCATAAAATCGCGGTAAACCTGCTTCCCATGTCGCTGGTTAATGTCCCTGGCGCGGTGGAATTTCTGGTCAATCAGATTAAAAAGCATGGCCTTCAGCCGGAGCAGGTGGTCATTGAAGTCACTGAAAACGAGATGATCTCCGGGTTCAACCAGTTTAACAGCGCCATTAAGCAGCTTCGCGGCGAGGGGATTGGCCTGGCGATCGATGATTTTGGTTCGGGCTATGCCGGGCTTTCGCTGCTGACCCGCTTCCAGCCTGACAAAATTAAAATCGACCGCGAAATTGTCAGCAACATCCACCTGAGCGGCCCGAAGCAGGCGATCGTGCGCTCCATCATCAGCTGTTGCTCCGATCTGGAAATCACCCTGGTGGCTGAAGGCATTGAGAAAATAGAAGAGTGGTGCTGGCTTGAATCCGCCGGTATCCGTCGTTTCCAGGGCTTCCTGTTTGCCCGGCCGCAGCTTAATGGCGTCGGCGATATCTACTGGCCGCATCTGGTGCGGTAAGGCAATTTTCCCTCCCGTTATTTCCCCTTTGCCCGGCCTGTGCTTAAATAGCTAAAACGGTTTAACATAGTTTAGCTAAGAGGATCACATGAAGAAAATCTGGGTACTTGGCGATGCGGTAGTGGATTTGCTGCCCGATGGAGAAGGCAGATTGCTGCAGTGTCCCGGCGGCGCACCGGCAAACGTTGCGGTCGGAATTGCCCGGCTCGGCGGCCAGAGCGCCTTTATCGGCAGGGTTGGCGACGATCCTTTCGGGCGCTTTATGGCGAAAACGCTCGCTGACGAGCGGGTTGACGTGACGTGGATGCGCCTTGACCCGGCGCACCGCACCTCAACGGTAGTGGTCGATCTGGACGACCATGGCGAGCGCTCGTTTACGTTCATGGTGCGCCCGAGCGCCGATCTGTTTCTGGAACCCGCCGATCTGCCACCGTTTAGCGCCGGAGAGTGGCTGCACGTCTGCTCCATCGCGCTAAGCGCAGAGCCGAGCCGTACGGCGACATTTGAGGCGATGGCCGCCATCCGTGAAGCGGGCGGTTACGTCAGCTTCGACCCCAATATTCGCCCGGACCTCTGGCCGGATGAGAACGCACTGCATGGCTGCCTGGAGCAGGCCCTGCAAAGCGCCGACGTGGTGAAACTTTCGGTAGAAGAGCTGGCCTTTTTCACCGGCAGCGCGGAGGTCAACGTTGGTCTGGAGGTGCTGATGCAGCGCTGCCCGGCGCGTCTGGTGCTGGTCACTCAGGGTAAAGAGGGCGTCATCGCCTGGCATGACGGCGCCGTGGAGCACTATCCGGCAACGCCCGTTGAGTGTGTCGATACCACCGGCGCGGGCGATGCCTTCGTGGCGGGACTGCTCTACGGGCTGGCTGCCGGGCAGGACCTGACGCCGGTCATCGCCTTAGCCCAGCGCTGCGGCGCGCTGGCCACCACGGCCAAAGGGGCGATGACCGCCTTGCCGTGGCAGCACGAACTGTAATTCCTCCCTTCACTGGCCGCCATCCGGCGGCCTGAATTGTCGCCTCGATCACACTTACTAAAACGGTTTAGCAAAAAAGATTGCCGATCCAAAATTCACAGGTTTAGTATCAGCAACCTAAACCGGTTTAGCAATTTAGCACGTTTAATGACTTCTTTTAGGGATGCGACAAAATGTATAAAAAACGCAGACTTGCCGTGATGATAGGCATGCTGGCCGGAAGTACCTCTGTTTTTGCCCAAACGGATATGACAAGTATCGAAGTGCGTCTTGCCGCGATGGAGCAGCGCCTCCAGGCGGCGGAAACGCGTGCGCAGGTGGCTGAAAAACGCGCCGCCGATGCAGAACAAAAAACGCAGCAGCTGGTTGCAGCGCAGCAGCAGACGCAAACGACAACTCAGGCGGTAGCGCAGCGCACCACCGCGCTGGAGAAGAAGGCGGATCAGACCGGCGGGTTTGAGTTCCACGGCTACGCCCGCTCGGGCCTGCTGATGAACGATGCGGCCTCCAGCAGCAAAAGCGGCCCTTATCTGACCCCGGCCGGAGAAACCGGCGGCGCGGTAGGGCGTCTGGGGAACGAAGCCGACACCTACGTTGAGCTGAACCTGGAGCACAAGCAAACCCTGGATAACGGGGCGACCACGCGCTTCAAGGCGATGCTGGCCGACGGTCAGAGAACCTATAACGACTGGTCAGCCGATACCAGCGATCTCAATATTCGCCAGGCTTTCGCGGAGCTGGGCAACCTGCCTGATTTTACCGGCGCGCTGAAGGGCAGTACCTTCTGGGCGGGTAAACGCTTCGACCGCGACAACTTTGACATCCACTGGCTGGACTCCGACGTGGTGTTCCTGGCCGGTACCGGCGGCGGCGTCTACGACGTGAAATGGAACGATTCGCTGCGCAGTAACTTCTCCATTTACGGCCGCAACTTCGGCAGCGTGGAGCAGACCGACAACAACGTTCAAAACTATATTCTCAGCATGAACCACTTCGCCGGCCCGTTCCAGCTGATGGTGAGCGGCCTGCGGGCGAAGGATAACGACGACCGTAAAGACACTAACGGCGATCTGATTAAAACGGATGCCGCCAATCACGGCGTTCATGCCCTGGTAGGCTTGCATAATGATAGCTTCTACGGCCTGCGCGAAGGGACTGCCAAAACGGCGCTTCTGTACGGTCACGGTCTGGGGGCGGAAGTCAAAAGCATCGGCTCCGACGGCGCGTTGCTGTCTGAGGCGGATACCTGGCGCTTCGCAAGTTACGGTGTCACGCCTGTGGGCGGCGGCTGGAGCGTTGCGCCCGCCGTTCTGGCGCAGAGCAGTAAAGATCGCTACGTCAAGGGCGATAGCTATGAGTGGGTAACGCTCAACACCCGCCTGATTAAAGAGGTCACCCAGAATTTCGCGCTGGCGTTTGAGGGAAGCTATCAGTACATGGATTTAAATCCGGAAGGCTATAAGGACCGCAACGCCGTCAACGGCAGTTTCTACAAGCTGACCTTTGCGCCAACCTTAAAAGCGAGCAAAATCGGCGATTTCTTCAGCCGTCCTGAGCTGCGCCTGTTTGCCACCTGGATGGACTGGAGCAGCAAACTGGATCATTACGCCAGCGATGATGCCTTTGGCAGCAGCGGCTTCAACGCCGGCGGGGAATGGAACTTTGGGGTCCAGATGGAAACCTGGTTTTAACCCATCACGCTCCCGCCTGGCGGGAGCGTTTCGTACATCATAAAAAGAAGTCAGGCAGAGGTATCTATGGATTTTAATCAAATCGCCCGCGAGCTTATTCCGCTGCTCGGTGGCAAGGAAAATATCGCCAGCGCGGCGCACTGCGCAACGCGTCTTCGTCTGGTGCTGGTCGATGACGCGCTGGCGGATCAGCAGGCCATCGGCAAGGTCGACGGCGTAAAAGGCTGCTTCCGTAACGCCGGGCAGATGCAGGTGATTTTTGGTACGGGCGTGGTCAACAAGGTTTATGCCGCGTTTATTCAGGCGGCCGGGATAAGTGAGTCCAGCAAGTCGGAAGCCGCAGATCTGGCGGCGCGCAAGCTGAACCCGTTCCAGCGCATTGCCCGTCTGCTCTCCAACATCTTTGTGCCAATCATCCCCGCGATTGTGGCGTCCGGTCTGCTGATGGGCCTTCTCGGCATGGTGAAAACCTACGGCTGGGTCAATGCGGATAACGCCATCTACATCATGCTGGACATGTGCAGCTCCGCGGCGTTCATCATCCTGCCTATTCTGATTGGCTTCACCGCCGCGCGCGAATTTGGCGGTAACCCGTACCTCGGCGCGACGCTGGGCGGCATTCTGACCCACCCGGCGCTGACCAACGCCTGGGGCGTGGCGTCGGGCTTCCACACCATGAACTTCTTCGGCCTAGAGATTGCGATGATTGGCTATCAGGGCACGGTATTCCCGGTGCTGCTGGCCGTCTGGTTTATGAGCATCGTCGAGAAAAACCTGCGCCGCGCGATCCCGGATGCGTTAGACCTGATCCTGACCCCGTTCCTCACCGTCGTTATCTCCGGCTTTATCGCCTTGCTGATTATCGGCCCGGCGGGGCGCGCTCTGGGGGACGGTATCTCCTTTATTCTGAGCACGCTGATCGCCCACGCGGGCTGGCTGGCCGGGCTACTGTTCGGCGGGCTTTACTCGGTAATTGTGATCACCGGTATTCACCACAGCTTCCACGCGATTGAAGCCGGGCTGCTGGGTAACCCGTCGATTGGCGTTAACTTCCTGCTGCCGATCTGGGCCATGGCGAACGTGGCGCAGGGCGGCGCCTGTCTGGCGGTGTGGTTCAAAACCAAAGATGCCAAAATCAAAGCCATTACCTTACCGTCGGCGTTCTCTGCGATGCTGGGCATCACCGAAGCGGCCATTTTTGGTATTAACCTGCGCTTCGTTAAGCCGTTTATCGCCGCGCTGATTGGCGGTGCGGTGGGCGGCGCCTGGGTGGTCTCCGTACATGTATACATGACTGCCGTCGGGCTGACCGCCATCCCGGGCATGGCCATCGTGCAGGCCAGCTCGCTGCTGAACTATATTATCGGCATGGTGATTGCCTTCGGCGTGGCGTTTACCGTCTCGCTGCTGCTGAAATATAAAACGGATTCTGAATAATGACGTTACCTTCCCGCTGGCCTGCGATCCTGCAGGCCGTTATGAAAGGTCAGCCGCGGGCGCTGGCGGATAGCCACTATCCGCAATGGCACGCCGCGCCGGTGACGGGGCTGATGAACGACCCGAACGGGTTTATCTGGTTTGCCGGCCGCTACCACCTGTTCTATCAGTGGAACCCGCTGGACTGCGAGCATCGCTTCAAGTGCTGGGGGCACTGGAGCTCTGCGGACCTCGTGCACTGGCGGCATGAGCCGCTGGCGCTGATGCCCGACGAAGAGTATGACCGCAACGGCTGCTACTCCGGCAGCGCCGTGGACAACCAGGGCGTTTTGACACTGTGCTACACCGGCAACGTCAAGTTCGATGACGGCAGCCGCACCGCCTGGCAGTGCCTGGCCGTGGAGCAGCCGGACGGAACGTTTACGAAGCTGGGGCCGGTGCTGGCGCTGCCGGAAGGCTACACCGGCCACGTGCGCGACCCGAAGGTGTGGCAGCACGAGGGGATGTGGTACATGGTGCTCGGCGCGCAGGATGTGCAAAAGCGCGGCAAGGTGCTGCTCTTTAAGTCAGCCGATTTGCACGCCTGGACGTCCTGCGGGGAGATCGCCGGTCACGGGGTTAACGGCCTGACGGACGCGGGGTATATGTGGGAGTGTCCGGACCTGTTTGCCCTCGACGGAACGCATGTTCTGATCAGCTGTCCGCAGGGGCTGGCGCGCGAGCCGCATCGCTACCTCAATACCTATCCGGCTACCTGGATGAGCGGGGCGTTTGATTACGCCAGCGCCGCATTCGATCACGGCGAGCTGCACGAGCTGGACGCGGGGTTTGAGTTTTACGCACCGCAAACCACGCTGGCGGAAGATGGACGCCGCATTCTGATCGGCTGGATGGGCGTACCGGACGGGGAAGAGATGCTTCAGCCAACCCGGGCGCACGGCTGGATGCACCAGATGACCTGCCCGCGCGAATTACGGTACCGCGACGGCAGGCTCTGGCAGATCCCGGCGCGCGAGCTGGCGGCGCTGCGTGAAGATGAGGAGCGCTGGCAGGGGCGCGCCATCGAGGCGCCTGAACTGGACGCGACGCGCCTGGAATTTGAGCTGAGCGCCGCGCGCGTGAACGTCGATTTTGCCGGCGCGCTGCGTCTTATGGTCGATGAGCAGGGCGTGCGTCTGGAACGCGCGAGCCTGAAAACCGGTGAAACGCTGACCCGCTACTGGCAGGGCGACGTCACTCATTTACGCGTTCTCTGCGACCGCTCCAGCGTTGAAATCTTCATCAACCACGGTGAAGGAGTGATGAGCAGCCGCTATTTTCCTGCCCATCCGGCCCGGGTGCGGTTCGAAGGTGCGTCCGATATCACATTACGCTACTGGTCGCTGCGCGCCTGCATGATAGAATGAGGGTTTTGGCAGCCGGATCTAAGTCGTTGTGAGAAAAACAAAACGCGTCACCATTAAAGACATCGCGGAGCTGGCGGGGGTGTCAAAAGCCACCGCCAGCCTGGTCCTGAACGGGCGCAGCAAAGAGCTTCGCGTGGCGGAAGAGACGCGCGAGCGCGTGCTGTCAATTGCAAAAGAGCACCACTATCAGCCCAGCATTCACGCCCGGTCGCTGCGCGATAACCGCAGCCACACCATTGGTCTGGTGGTCCCGGAGATCACCAACTACGGTTTTGCCGTCTTTTCTCACGAGCTGGAAACGCTGTGCCGCGAGGCGGGCGTTCAGCTGCTGATCTCCTGCAGCGATGAAAACCCGGGGCAGGAGACGGTAGTGGTGAACAACATGGTGGCGCGTCAGGTGGACGGGCTGATTGTGGCTTCCAGCATGCTCAACGATGCGGACTACCATAAGCTCAGCGAGCAGCTGCCGGTGGTCCTGTTTGACCGCCACATCAACGACAGCGCGCTGCCGCTGGTGATCACCGATTCCATCACCCCGACGACCGAACTGGTGGCGGACATTGCGCGCCAGCATCCGGATGAATTCTACTTCCTCGGCGGCCAGCCGCGCCTTTCTCCGACGCGCGACCGCCTGGAAGGGTTTAAGCAAGGGCTGCGTGAGGCCGGCGTGGAACTGCGCCCCGAGTGGATCATTCACGGCAACTATCACCCGAGCTCCGGGTACGAGATGTTTGCTGAACTCTGCGCCCGCCTGGGGCGTCCGCCGAAAGCGCTGTTCGCCGCCGCCTGCGGGCTGCTGGAAGGGGTGCTGCGCTATATGGGCCAGCATAACCTGCTGCAAAGCGATATCAGGTTAGCCAGTTTTGACGATCACTATCTCTACGATTCGCTGACGATCCCGGTGGATACCATCCGCCAGGATAACCGACAGCTGGCGTGGCACTGCTTTGATTTGATTAGCAAACTGATCGAGGGGGAGAACCCGGAACCGTTGCAACGCAAGCTGTCTGCCACCCTGCAGCGGCGCTATAAGTGAGCAATATAGCCCGGACCGATACATCAATAACTTTAATTAATTTAAGTTTTGGAAGCGCCGATAACCATAAGGAATAATTCTCCTTGAGGTATTGGTTTATGTCGTTGAAAAAGTCGTCCCTGATTGTCCTGTTCTCACTGCTTTTCTTCTTTGTTGTCAGCACCGTCACTAGCGTTGGCCTCATCATTAAAAGTAATAATTCGCTGGATAACGTCAACAAAGAGATCCAGGTTGTGCTGTCCATTATTGACCCCATCAACCACAGCCGTACGCTACGCGTGAGGGTTATGGAGTATGTGAAGATGGTGGAAGCGGGTAATACTGCCGACGAGGCTGCCAAGCTTGCCGCCGTGAAAGAGGCGCTGACCAAAGCGGACCAAGCCTTTGCGGCCTTTATGGCGTCGCCGCGTCTGCCGGATGAAGCGCCGCTGGTGACAGCCTATCAGGACGGCTGGCAAAACTACCGCAACCAGGGGCTGGCGCCGCTGATCGACGCCGCCGAGGCGCACGATGTGGCTGAATTCAACGCGCTGATCCCGGAAGTCTCCCGCCTTGACCGCCAGTACGAGATCGTTCTCGACCAGGTGCTTTCCGTCCACCAGAAATACGCCAAAAGCCTGAACGAAGATGCGAGCAGTAACTTCGTCTCTGGCCTGGCGATCGTTGCCGCTATCGCCAGCCTGTTTGTGGTGGTGATTATCGCCGTCAGCCTGCTGATGAAGCGCTTTGTCTTTGCGCCGATCAACCTGGCGCGCGAGCACTGCAGCCAGATTGCGGCTGGCAAGCTGGACATTCCGGTGCCGGTGAAGGGGAGTACAAGCAACGAAATCGACCATCTGATGGGCTCGATGGAGCAGATGCGTCAGGCGCTGCTGGCGACCATCGCCCAGGTGCGCGATGCGAGCCATACCGTAACGCACGCAGCGCAGGAGATTGCCTCCGGGAATATCGACCTGGCGTCACGCACCGAACAGCAGGCTTCCGCGTTGACCCAGACGGCAGCGAGCATGGAAGAGCTGAGCGCGACGGTGGCGAACAATACCGACAACGTTTATCAGGCCGGTAAACTGGTGCAGGACGCGGTGAAAAATGCCCACACCGGTGAAGCGGTGACTCGTGAAGTCATCGACACGATGAATACCATCGCGGCGAACTCGAAGCGCATTGAAGACATCACCAGCGTGATTAACAGCATCGCCTTCCAGACCAACATCCTGGCGCTGAACGCGGCGGTTGAAGCGGCGCGCGCCGGTACGCAGGGTCGCGGCTTTGCGGTCGTGGCCAGCGAAGTGCGCACTCTGGCGCAGAAAAGCGCGGTGGCGGCTAAGGACATTGAAAGCCTGATCGCGCAGTCGGTATCCAGCGTGAAAAACGGTGCGGAGCTGGTGAGCCGCTCGGGCGAGGTGATTGACTCGATCATTACGTCGGTGAATAAAGTGAATACGCTGATGGAGCAGATCTCCGTCGCATCTGAAGAGCAGAGCCGCGGGATCGGCCAGGTCGGGCAGGCGGTGACCGAAATGGACGGCGTGACCCAGCAGAACGCCGCGCTGGTGCAGCAGTCCGCCGCCGCAGCGGCCTCGCTGGAAGAGCAGGCGCAGCAGCTTTCGCGGAGTATTTCGAGTTTTAGGTTGCCGTTGCAGGCTTGATTGAATGAGGGAGGCTCCGCAAGGAGCCTTTTTTGTACCTGGCATAACCGTAACTGTATAATTCAGGAGATCTCTACAGGCAGCACAAATCTAATATTAACTATCACCAGGGAAAGTTATGTTAATCATTTTTAGTGGGCTACCCGGCAGCGGTAAAAGTACCGTTGCAAAAATTGTTGCTCAAAGGCTGGGGGCTGTTTATCTGCGGGTTGATACCGTTGAGCAGGCCATTCGTTCAGTTTCTGAACCCGGCCAGAAAACGGGTCCGGAGGGCTATTTTGCCCTCTATGGCTTAGCAAGTGAGAATCTTAAGCTGGGCTCCACCGTTGTTACCGATTCCGTTAATGATATTAACCTTGTGCGAGATGCTTTCCGCAATATTGCTCTGTCGTTGAAGGTGCCTTTCCTGGAAGTTGAAATTGTCTGCTCAGACGAAAAAGAACATCGTTTTCGCGTAGAGAACAGAGTCTCTGATATCCCAGGGCTCACGCATCCTGACTGGGAACAGGTTAAAAACCGTGAGTACGAAACCTGGGAAAGAGAACATCTCATATTGGATACCGCCCTGTTATCAGCTGCAGAGTGTGCAGATAAAATCCTGGAAATTAAGAACGCTCTAAACCGGCCTTAAACGGTGAACAAGCGCCAGCAATGGCTTTCACGGGGCGTGTGAAAATACGCTCCCCGCAAAATTATTCATTCCCCCAAGCAATATTTGCCTCCCTCATCCGTCTACCTCATCACACGCCATAATCAGTTACTGTAAACGAGGTAAACACCATGAGAGATTTTGAAATGCACGGCAGAGGTCACGGGCGCGGATTCGGTCGTCACCGTATGGGCAAGGGCTTAGTCATCGGCGCGGTGATTTTCATCGTGCTCGGCCTGCTGGTGATGTCCCTGTGGAACGCCTTGCTCCCGGCGATCCTGGGCGTGAAGGCCATCGGATTCTGGCAGGCGCTGGGGATTCTGGTGCTGAGCCGCATTCTGTTTGGCGGCTTAGGTTTCCGCCCCGGGATGTTTGGCGCGCACCGCCGGATGCACGAGCGCTGGATGAACATGACGCCCGAACAGCGCGAGGCGTTTATTCAGCAGCGTCGCGAAGGGTTTGGTCGCCACGGTCGTGGGCACTGCGGCTGGCACGGTCATCGTGACGATAAGCGCGATGAAGCCACGCCAAAAGCGCCGGATGCAGAGTGAGCGAGATGAAAGCCGGGGAGACGGGCGGATCCATGCTGATGTCGGCGCTCAATGCCTGCCGCGCCCGGCTGAAAGCCTTCATTCGCGGACGGATCTCCGTGCGCGATGATGCCGACGACATTTTGCAGGAAGTGACGTATCAGCTGATGAAAGTGGAGCAGCCGGTCGAAAACGTCGCCGCCTGGCTGTTCCGCGCGGCGCGTAACGAGATGACCGACCGGGCGCGCAAAAAGCGTGAGGTGTCGCTCTCCGGCTATTTTACGGGCGAAGACGACGACGGTTTCCCGGAAGACGAGCTGGCCGAAACCCTGTTCGGCGTACCGCACACGCCGGAAGAGGAGTACCTCAAGACGCTGCTGTGGGAAGAACTGGGGCAGGCGCTGTCTGAACTTCCTCCGCCGCAGCGGGAGGTATTTGAAAAGACCGAGCTCCACGGCTACAGCATCAAAATGCTGGCAGAGGAGACCGGCGCCAGCGAACAGGCGCTGTTATCCCGCAAGCACAAGGCGGTGCTATTTCTGCGCACGCGGCTGCGGGACGTCTATGACGCGCTGACGGGCGAATAGCGGCGACAGACAAAACCTTACACTTCCGGCACTTGTAGATTCATCACTATCGTTTATGATCGGGGCGTCTTGTCACTCTGGAATGTTATGCGCAACCGTCAGCTCCTCGGAAAATGGCTTTTGATTATCACCTGTCTTGCGATGGCGCTTTGCCTCGTGCAGCGTGCGGTGATGCTCAACCATTTTTTACAGGGACTGGAACCGCAGATTTCACTGAGTGCAGATGCCCCAACGCAAACCAGCACCGAGCAGTCCGGGCCATCGCCCTGTCAGCTAGGCGCGCACTCGCTTCTCTGCGCCCAGCCGCTGTTTTTCGACGGCGCGCTGCCGGCCATTATTATCTTCTTCGCGCTACTGCAGCTGTTTACGCAAGGGCGGGCAATGGCTCCTGCGCAACAGTCCGTTCAGGCACCGCCTCCCCGAATACACCTGAAAAACTGCGTTTTCCGTGAATGAAAAACATCGTCACCACACGATAATTTTTCACTGTTCACGGAGTACAACATGGTTAACCTCTTCAGGGGATTCGTCTTCCTGTGGCTGTCCTGCATCGGCATTGCCCATGCGGCGGACACCGGCTGGCTGGTCTCCCCACAAAACGATCACGCCCGCATCCGCTTTCAGGCGGAGAGGGAACAAACGCACATTAAGGGTCTGCTCACCGTTGAGCTAAAGCCCGGCTGGAAAACCTACTGGCGATCGCCGGGCGAGGGCGGCGTGGCGCCGAAAATCAGCTGGACGGACGGCATAACGGACAGCTGGTCCTGGCCGGTTCCGTCGCGTTTCGATATCTCCGGCATGACGACGCAGGGCTATCACGATAAGGTCACTATCCCGATCGTTCTCGACGGGGTGAAGGGCGACGCGCTCGACGGGACGCTGACGCTCTCTACGTGCAGCAACGTCTGCCTGCTGACGGACTACCCGCTGCATCTCGATTTTACCCAGCCGGTGGATGAGGGCTTCCGCAGCGACTTCGAGCAAGCGATGCGCGCCGTTCCGGGCACGTCTGGCGTATCCACGGATCTCTCCGCCTGGCTCTCTGGCGACAAGCTGGTGATTACCGGCACCACGGATGGGAAATGGGACAATCCGGGGATCTACTTTGATCCGCTGGAGGGCGATATTCTGCCCGGCGAGCCGGTTATTAAACATGACGGCACTGCGCTTCGGGTGACGGTACCCGTGACCGACGAATGGGGAGACAAACCCGCCTCGCTGGCAGGCAAAAGGCTGTCGTTTGTGCTGACCAACGGCGATCGGGCGCAGCAAACCACCATGACCGTTGGGACAACGCCCGAAGAGACCTCCGCGCCGGGCGGGACGGGAAAAATGGTGCTCTTTGCGCTGCTGGGCGGGCTGATCCTGAACCTGATGCCCTGCGTGCTGCCGGTGATGGGCATGAAGCTTAACAGCATCCTTCAGGCGGGATCGGACAGGCGTACCATCCGGCTACGCTTCTTCGCCACCAGCGCCGGGATCCTCACCTCCTTTATGCTGCTGGCCGGGATGGTCACCGCGCTGAAGCTGGCCGGAGCGTCGCTGGGGTGGGGCATTCAGTTCCAGAACCCGTGGTTTATCGGCCTGATGGTTGCCGTGACCTTCCTGTTTGCGCTGAACCTGTTTGGGGCGTTTGAGATGCTGCTGCCTTCTTCTGCCGCAGGACGGCTGGCGACGGCAGGGGGATCGGGGATTGGCGGCAGCTTCTGCGAAGGGATGTTCGCCACGCTGCTGGCGACGCCGTGCTCCGCGCCGTTCCTCGGTACGGCGGTTGCTTTTGCCCTTGGCGCGCCGCTGCACGCCCTGTGGCTGATCTTCCTGATGCTCGGCGTGGGCATGAGTCTGCCGTGGCTGTTCGTTGCCCTGGTGCCGAAAACGGCCATGCTGCTGCCAAAACCCGGCCGCTGGATGAACACGCTCAAAACGATCCTGGGCCTGATGATGCTGGCCTCCAGCCTCTGGCTGGCGACGCTGTTGAGCGTGCATCTGGGCGAGGCGGTCAGCCAGATCGTGATGCTGGGGCTGACTGCCGTCGCGCTGGTGCTGTTTGCGCTAAAGGGGCAAAAATCTTCGCCGCTGTTCTGGCTGGTGGTCATCGCGCTGTCGGCGTTCGGCGGGTATCAGGTGCGCGGTCTGCTTAACGCGGGGCCTGACGCTCCGGCACAAAACGTTGCGCAGACTATCCCGTGGCAGCCGCTCAGTGAAAAGGCTATCGAGAACGCGCTGGCGCAGGGGAAACGGGTGTTTGTGGATATTTCCGCGGACTGGTGCGTGACCTGCAAAGTTAACGAGCATCGGGTGCTCAGCCAGCCGGACGTGATTGCCGCGCTGCGCCAGCCGGACGTGGTGGCCCTGCGCGGAGACTGGAGCCAGCCGTCCGCGTTTATCGCGGATTTTCTGGCGAAGCGAAACCGCTACGCCATTCCGTTTAACGCGGTGTATGGCCCCGGCCAGCCTGATGGCGAGATCTTCTCGCCGCTGCTGGACAAGCGCACCCTGGTCACCACCCTGAACAACGCAAAAGGCTAACTGTGTCATGAAAAAACTCTTTATTACGCTGCTGCTCCTGCTGGCCCCGCTTCAGGTATTCGCCGCGCAGCCGCTGACGCCGGACCAGGAGCAGCGTGCGCAAAAGACGATCGCTGATTTCCTGTTTAACGATCCGAACTCCCCGCGCATCGGTGCGAAAAACCCAAAGCTCACCCTGGTGGTGTTTACCGACTACAACTGCCCGTACTGTAAAAAATTCGATCCGTACCTGGAGAAGATTGTCGAAAAACACCCGGACGTGGCGGTGGTCTTTAAGTTTTTACCTTTCCGCTCGGAAAGTTCGCTGACCGCCGCACGAGACGCGTTAACCGTCTGGCGTGCGCATCCTGAGCAGTTTATGAAGCTGAACCACACCCTGATGGCGAAAAAGGGGTACCACGATGACGCCAGCATTCAGGAGGCGCAAAAGCGGGCGGGCGTGAGCGTGACGACGCCGGATGAGGAGAGTTTTCTGACGATCAGGCGCAGCCTCATTGTGGCGGAAAAAATGGGGATTCAGGGCACGCCCGCCACGCTTATCGGCGAGGGGCTGCTTCCCGGCTGGGTGCCGTTCGAACAGTTCGACGAAATGGTCAGTGAAGCACTGAAAAACCGCTAACCTGAAGGGGGCGAAATGCCCCCGATAAACCGGAGAGGGAAATGAAAAAATTACTGTTACTTTCGGCGCTGGCGACGTCAGGGCTGGTACAGGCGGCTGAAGCCATACCGGACGTGGTGAAGCAGTTCAGCGAGCAGCAGCAGATCAAAATCATCAGGAAGCTGGATGCGCCGGGCGGAGCGCCAGCCTGGCTCGGGCAGTATCAGGATATGGGCGTGACGCTCTTTCTCACGCCGGACGGCAAGCACGTGATCTCAGGCTATCTTTATGATGACAAAGGGAAGAACCTCAGCGAGGGCTACTTCCAGAAAGAGATCTACGCCCCGATGGGACGCGAGATGTGGAAAAACCTCAACGCGGCGCATCCCCTGAAGGAAGGGGCGGATAACGCCCCGCGTAAGGTCTTTGTGTTTGCCGATCCGTTCTGTCCGTACTGCAAGCAGTTCTGGTCCGAGGCGCAGCCGTGGGTGAAGGCCGGTAAGGTGCAGCTCAACACGCTGCTGGTGGCGTTCCTCAACCCCAACAGCGGACGCAACGCCGCCGCTATACTGAACGCGAAAGATCCGGTTGCTGCCTGGCGCGAATACGAGCTTTCCGGCGGCAAAAAACTGCCCAAGCCTGAAGGCGAGGCTTCGCGCGAAACGGTAGCGATACTGCAGAAACATCAGGCGCTGATGGATAGCCTCGGCGCTAACGCCACGCCGGCCATTTATTATCTGAATGCGGAAAACGAGCTGCAGCAGGTGGTGGGGATGCCGGATGCGCAGCAGCTCGAGGCGATGTTCGGGCCGAAGCCGTAAAAGACCAGGCAGAAACGGGCGTTTCTGCCTGGTGGTCACTCAGCTACCCCAGCGTCCACGGAGATAGTTTACCGCCTGCTGGGTCTGCGGCT
This sequence comes from Enterobacter sp. 148H3, assembly GCF_034107425.1. Taxonomy (NCBI): domain Bacteria; kingdom Pseudomonadati; phylum Pseudomonadota; class Gammaproteobacteria; order Enterobacterales; family Enterobacteriaceae; genus Enterobacter; species Enterobacter sp. 148H3. The sequence goes on from NZ_JAWNEI010000003.1 coordinate 128,547, forward strand.
GGTTCAGGTAATCTTCCCGGAACAGGATGGTGCCGTTGACGTTGGGCAGCGAATCGTTGAGATCGAGCTGCTTTTTCAGCTCCGGCACGCCGCCCTGAACCGTCCAGTCCGGCTCTTTTTTCGACGGCTCGCCCACCTTGTAGAACGCAATGCCGATATACAGGCGAGTGTGTGTAGGCTTCACCACGTCGGCCCACCATCTGGTCAGCACGTCGTAGCGCGCGGCATCCCGCGAGAAGGGCCAGTAAATCTGCGGCGCGATGTAGTCCAGCAGGCCCTGCTGCACCCACTGACGCGTATCGGCGTAGGATTCATCATAGGCCGCGGCGCCGCGGGTGTCGGAGCCTGCCGGGTCAAAGGAGCGATTACGCCACACGCCCGCCGGGCTGACGCCAAACTCTACGTTGGGTTTTGTCTGCTTGATCGCGCGGGAGACCTGGACGATCAGCTGCTGCGTGTTGTGTCTTCGCCAGTCGGCTTTTGAGGCAAACCCCTGGCCGTACTGCCGCCAGGTCTGCGAATCATTCAGCGCGGAACCCGGCGATTCGGCATAGAAGTAATCATCAAACTGCACGCCGTCTACCGGGTAGTTCGCCACCACTTCGGTGACCACTTTGGTTATCCAGTCGCGCACCTCCGGAATGCCCGGGTCGAGCACAAAGCGGTCACCCGAGATGCGGACCCATTCCGGATGCCGGACATAAACGCTGGACGGCGTCTGGTATGACGTCCGGTTCAGGGCGGCGATGGTGGACGGCTTGGTGTTGGTCGATACGCGATAGGGGTTAAACCAGGCATGGACCTTCATGCCGCGCCTGTGCGCTTCATCAAGCATAAACTGCAGCGGGTCGTATCCCGGATACTCACCGATGTTGCCGGTCAGCATATCTGACCACGGTAAAATTTTGGATGACCAGAGCGCCGTGCTGTCCGGCTTCACCTGGAAAAATACCGTGTTGATGCCGAGCTGCTTAAGGTTGTCGAGCTTTGCAATCAGCGCCTGCTTTTGCATCGCGATGCGCTGGTCCGCGCTGCGGCCATTCACCGAGGCCACCGGCGGCCAGTCGAGACGCGAGACGGTCGCCAGCCAGATCCCGCGCATCGGCTCGTTTGCCTGCGGCGTCGGTTTATTGACTGTGGGAAGAGGGGTAACCAGCGATTTGGGTGGTTTTGAGGAGCAGCTTACAAGTAAAAGTGCGCAGGCAGCCAGCGCACCAATCCGTTTTACGTGTCGCGTCATTTGCGTATTAGCTCTTGATAATCCTGCTGTTGGCCCAGGGATTAAATGCGGGCGCCGCCTGCTCTGTATTTCCCTCATCATCGAGAGAGTCCAGATACAGGGCTTCAACCTCCGCGCGCGCCCACGGGGTACGGCGCAGAAATTTCAGGCTCGATTTAACGCTGGGGTCTTTTCTGAAACAGTTAATTTTGATTCGGTCGCCCAACTCGCTCCAGCCATATTTCGCCACCAGGGCGTTGACCATCATCTCCAGCGTTACGCCATGCAAAGGATCTTTGGAAATATGTGCAGTCATAGGCGTCCGGATGTCTCGATTTTTAGGGGATTGGGGTAAACGCTGAAAGGGTACAAGAAAGCAGGGGAAGCGGCAATTTTCCTTTTCCCCTCGCTCACCTTATAACGGACTCCGTGCGCTGATTTTCGCCGACAATTTTTCCCGCGCTGTTTTCAATCGTAAACCGAATCGACACGTCGTCCTGGCCCTCGGGCGTGGCCGTAAGCGTTTTAACCATCGTTCCCGAATCTGCTGCGATCGTCATCGTCGTCGTGCCTTTTGCCAGCACCTTGTCGCGCTGCGTGATGCGCCAGCTCAGGCGGCATTCGCGGCACGGTTTCCAGGTGTCGTTGATGGCCCACAGACGCACGCTCCCCGCCGCCCCGGATTGCCACTGCGCCGTCACCGGTTCAATGGACGGCAAAACAGGCTGGTAGGCGCGTTTTAAGGCGTAAAACCCGGCTTTAGGCTTACGCAGGTAGTCCACCACGCCCCAGTTGATGGAGGGCCAGGTTTCTACAAACATGAAGTGGAACAGGGCCGTCACCGGCTGGTATCGCTGTCGACGGTAGCTCTCTGCCGCCGTGGCCACCAGCTGAGACTGGTACGCCTGAGTATTGCGGATCATCGCCTGAATGTTCTTCCCGCGCGGAATACCGGCAAACTTAAAGGTCTGGAAGGGCTGAAAATTATGGTATTTCCAGACGGTCCAGCCGGGATCGTCAGCGGCGGTCGTTTTTGGCCAGAGCGACGCCGCCGGGATGATGGTTTTTAGCGTTGACAGGCGGGGAAGCGCCTGCGCGCCGAACTCGGTGATGATCCCCGTTTTGGCCGGAGCAAGCAGGTCGCGTACGGTACCAAAGTACCAGCCCGCCCAGTAATGCTCCTCAACGGCGGAAAAGCGATGCACGATGCGCGAAGTATCTTCGGCAAGCGTATCCGCTACCTTTTGCGTGAGTTCGCGGTTGAGGTTTTTATTCCAGTCCGGGAAGCGTTTTTCCATCCAGGGCGAGTTCCACGGCGGTTCGTTATGCCCGCCCCAGACGATAATGGCGGGGGAATTACCGAACTGTTCGATCATCTCCCGCGTCTGTCGAACCGCATTTTCCGTGAAAGCCGCACTGTTGTTGTAGCCCCACTGCAGCGGAACATCCTGCCAGATCATCATGCCCATCTCATCGGCCACGTCATACAACGCACGTCCGGCAACGTGTCCGTGCACGCGTATGGCATTGGCGTTCATGGCTTCCACCAGACGAAGATCGCGACGGTATTTTTCTCGCGTCATGGTGCTGAGCCAGGGGGAGCCGATGTAATTGCTGCCCTTAATGAAAAGGCGTTTGTCGTTAATGAGCCAGCCCTTATTGTCGGGCTGCTCGACGATCTTGCGCAGCCCGGTGCGGGTGACCGCCGTATCCATCAGGCCGTTTTCATCCCGCAATGCCACGCGAATGGTATACAGGTGGGGTTTTCCGGTACCGACGGGCCACCACAGTTTTGCCTTCGGCATAGGCAGCGTCACCTGCACGGAATGGGCGCCGCTTTCGAGGGTAACCGGAAAGTCAGCCTGGAAGCGATTGCCGCTGAAATTGGCGGGCGTGGCGGTGAGCCGCACGGTCGCTGGGCCCTGGCCGAGCGCCCGATAGCGAATATCTGCTTTCAGCGCGGGGTGCGTCAGCCCCTGTGACCAGTCTGGTCGCAGGATGGTCTCATCCAGGGTAGCGCCCCGGCTAAGATGCAGCCTCACCGGTGCCCAGATGCCGCCCGAGTTGGCGTCCTGTCCTTGCGGCGACCAGGCCCCGCCGGGACGCGTGTCATGCTGGTTAAGGATCCCTTTCATGAGCGTTTTTTGCAGCGGCCAGACCTTATTGGGATCTTCGTAAGGGCTGTCCACCCTGACCACCAGTCGGTTGTGACGTTGTAACGCCTGGCTGGCATCCAGCGAAAAGCGCTGAAAATAGCCCTCATGTTGGCCGAGCTGCTGGCCGTTCAGGGTGACCTCGGCCAGGTAATCGACGCCGTCAAAAACCAGGGTGCTCATTACGTCGGGCGGCTGCACGGGCAGGGAAAAGGCGTGCTTGTACCACAGCGCGCCCTGATGATCGTATCCGGCGCTGTACCAGTTGGCGGGGACCTGAAGCGGGCGCCAGCCTGATGCAGCAGGATGCGCGCTATTATTGGCGTCCTGAACCTGCCATTCTCCAGCAAGAGACCAGCTGACCGGTGCAGAGTTAGCCACAGTGTGGGTGGTCAACAGGGCAAAGAGCAGCGCGCAGTTGCGAGCGTTCATGCGTTTACCCCGCGCGCGTTGAGCCACGCCATCAGGCGCAGCGATTCCTTCTGAAGCTGCTGGTTTAGCGTCGCAAGCTGTTGCCCCTCCAGCGTGTGCGCCTCGCTCTCCAGCACCTGTAGTTGCTGTGCGAGCGTGCTGAAGTCCAGGGTGACGGCTTCTCCTCGCAGCTTGTGGGCCGCGCGGCGCAGCGCTTCACGATCGTCGCTGTCGATAGCCCGGGTGATGGCCTTCATGGCCTCCTCCAGCCCTTCGCCAAACAGGGCCAGCAGCTCCTGAACCAGCGCAGGGTCGTCAGCGCACTGCTTCAGCAGGCGTGCTTCATCCGGGAAGTCGGAAGGGGCATCGTGGCGCGGAAGCACGCGAGCAATCTCTTCAGCGAGACGCTCCTGGCTGATGGGTTTGGCAATGTAGCCGTCGAAACCCATCTGAAGACAGCGCTCTTTATCCCCCTGCATGGCGTGTGCCGTCATGGCGACGGTGGGCTGAGCCGGGCCGGGGCGGGCGCGTTCTTCTTCACGCAGCAGGCGAATGGCGGTTTCACCGTCCATCTCTGGCATCTGAAGATCGATCAGCAAAACGTCCCACGCGTCCGCGCGCCAGCGTTCCAGCAGCGCGACGCCATTATCGACGATCTGACAGGTGTGCCCGAGCCGCTCGAGCAGGCGCGCGGCGACCTTCTGGTTGACCAGATTATCTTCCGCAAGCAGGACCCTGAGCCCGGCTGTGTCCGGCGCGACGGTGGGCGCGGGCGCGCTTTCACTCACCGTCTTCGGTGCACGTTCAAACGCCGCAGCAATCGCCTGATGCAATTCATTCTGGGCGATAGGTTTATGCAGGTAGTTCTGGATACCGATCCGCTTCAGCATATTGATATCAAAATGTCGGCTCATGGAGCTCAGCATGATGATGTGGCTCTCAGCAACCTGCGGCAGCACCGAAAGTTCGAGAGCCAGCGACACGCCGTCCATATCCGGCATCTGCGCGTCCAGCAGGATCAGGGGCCATGCCGTTCCGGTTTTAACCCGGTTGATGGCCTCGCTGGCGTTATTAACGCAGGTGGGTTTCAGCCCCATCTGGCTAAGCATGGCGGCCAATAGCCGCAGGTTGGTCGCGTTATCATCAACCACCAGCACGGGCTCCCCGTTAAAGCGATGGCTATGCCGGCGTTCCTCCGGGCCAGGCGCCTGGGCCGCAAGCGGCAGCGCGAAGGAAAATTCGCTGCCTTTCCCCGGCTCGCTGGATACCGTTAATTCGCCGCCCATCGCTGCGACCAGTCGCGCAGAGATGGTTAGCCCGAGCCCTGTTCCGCCGTAGCGGCGGGTGGTTGAGTTATCCGCCTGGCTGAAGGCTTCAAAAATGGCCTTTTGCTTATCAGCCGGGATGCCAATACCGCTGTCGCGCACCCGAAAACGCCAGTGATTCGGATCATCCCCGGATTCAACAATCAGGATAACTTCTCCCTGGTGCGTAAATTTCAGCGCATTACCCAGCAGATTGGTCAGAACCTGACGCAGCCGGGCGCCATCGACCAGCAGCACGTCGGGAACGTCGGGTGCAATATCAACCAGAAGCTCGATGCCTTTTTCGCTTGCGCCCGGCATGTGGGGGCGAATAAGCGACTGAATGAAGGGGCGGACCGGGACGGGCTCCGCCTCCAGCTCCACTTTTCCGGCTTCAATCCGGGAAAAGTCGAGAATGTCGTTGATGATATGCAGCAGAGACTGGGCAGAACTCATTACCAGGGTCAGATAATCGCGCTGATCGGCGCTGAGCGCCGTATCCAGGCACAGCTGGGTCATGCCAATAATGCCGTTCATTGGGGTGCGAATTTCATGGCTCATATTCGCCAGGAACGCGCTTTTTGCCTCGTTGGCTTTTTGTGCCTCAATGGCCGAGGCGAACGCCTGAATTTCAGCCTCCTTGCGGCGCGTAATATCCTGCAGCGTGCCAATCACGCGCTCGGCGTTTCCCTCAATAGAGAGCGTGACCACCTGGCCGGAGAGCAGCATCCAGCGCAGTCCTTCGGTAGGGTGATGCACGCGAATTTCACATTCAAAGACCGGGCGATGATCCTGCTTCGAAGCCTGTAGAGCCTTGCGCAGCGCTGCGCGATCGTCCTCGTGAACCTGGTTAAGTAAAAAACGCACAGGATATCGCCACTGGGTGCGCGACTGGCCCAGCATGGCAAGCAGGGTGTCGTTCACCTGGAGCGTGTCGCCGGAAACCTGCCAGTCCCAGATCCCGATATGGATGGATTCCGCGGTCAGCAGAAAATCGTCATGCAGCTGGTGCCGCGCCCGCTGTGCTTCATCCAGCTCGGTAATATCGCTGTGCAGGCTGACAATGCCGCCGTCCGCAAGGCGCTGATGCTGGACGAAGATGCGCCGCTGGCCCGCCTGCCGCACTTCGCAGTGTTTATCCTGCCGACAGTTGCGCACGATCGACTCGCGCAGCGTCTGACGCAGGCCGGGGTCGACGTTGTAAACGGCGTCGATAAAGCGTTCCGCCAGCGACTCCAGCGTTGTGCCCACCTTCAGCCACGGGGTAATGACCGGATAAAAAAGGGCCACGTTGTGATTCCAGGCCTGCAGGCGTTCCTCGCGGTCATAAATCATGACGGCCGCCGGCAGCGCGTTAAGATCGTACGTGAATGCGCTCATCGTGATCCTCCTACGCGCGGTAGTGCAGTTCTGCCTGCCGGCGCAGGTATTCCAGCCCGGGCGCGATCGCCATGGCCCAGGCCGTCAGGATCTCATCGTCGCACTGCGGATCGCGTTCGCTCACCGCGTTCAACATCGCTTCGCGCCACAGGGCAAAAAATCGCGGGGGGAGGTGGAGACCGTCGTCACTTTGCTCCCGCGCCAGGCGCTCGAGAAAATCAGGCACGATTAACGCGCCGTCTACCGCAAGCATGGCGAAGAAACTCTTAAACAGAGTCTGCTGACCCTCGCTATCCGGCAGGCGAGAAAAATGCTGCTCCGTCTCGGGCGACATATGAACGAAGGCGTCATAGAACGTCTGGAAAAACGCCGTTTTATCATTATCCGGAAAGACGCGGTTCAGGCTGGATTCAAACAGATCGCGGTAAAATTTCACGGCGTCCTCCTTACGGCGTTTTCGCCCGGTAGACAGTGCCCGACGGGCGTATATTCATCTGCCACACGGCGCGTAAAGTAGTTCTCTTTTTTGGCCCGGCGGGCGTCAAACAGGGGGCCCGCGTTGTGTTTGAAGAACAGGGCTTCCAGCACCGTGGCATTGGTGGAAAGGGTGAGCGCAGCGTTAGTATCGCCCGTGGCTTCCTGGCGGCCTTCGTACCAGCCTTTTTGCGGATCGTTAAGATGCTTTGTCACCGCCATCAGTACGTCGGTGTAAGGGGTGTCCCACAGGGCCCACAGGGCAAAGACCGCTTTGGTAGATACCTGCGCGAAACGGGTGTAGTCCCGACCATCGTCACCGACAGAGTTCCAGGCATAGCCATTTCCCCAGACCGTATCCTGGATATGCCAGGGCGCCTGCGGAAGCGAGAAATCTGCCCTGGCCGTCAGGATTTTATCGGTCTCCCAGCGGGTCTTCTGGCTCAGCCAGACGTTTTCGGCCTGCTTGCGCAGGTGCTTTTGCCGATCGGCCGCAACGCCTTCGGGCTCCCAGCCAAACTCCAGACCCGGCAGCATATAGGGAAGGGTGGAAATCACAGAGGGCAGCCACGTGGTGCGCGGATCCCGGGCATCGACGGCCAGACGCCGCTGGGCGATGATGACGTGGTGCGCCGGGGGCGTAAACGCTTTCTCCGGGGAAAACCCCCACAGCTGAAACGCCGTTGCGGCATATTCGCTCTCGCCCAGGCGCAGCTCCTCGCGCACCACCGGCTGACCGTTTTGCAGGGAAGATGACCATAGTTCGCCTTCACGATCGATGACCGGACAGAAATTCCACCGCAGAATGATTTTATCCAGGTATTCGCTGTACTGCGGTTCCCGCTCTGCGGTGAGGCGCAGGGCGAGCATCAGACGCGCCATATCGCGCGCGGACCAGCCATTTTTAACGGGCTTGCCGCTAAAGTCGATCGGCGTCGCCGTCTGGCTGGAATAGAGTCGACCCGGCGTCCGGGCCTCGGTCAGCATCAGGCGGTTGAGGGTGCCCATCAGCCGCGTCAGGCGAGCGTCATATTCGGCGTCGTCAATCAGCCCCAGCTCTTTGGCCGCCAGCAGGGCGATAAGCGTATCGCCCATTTGCCAGAGCGTGACGCGGGGCTGTTTATCGCTGCCGTTGACCAGCCCGGTTTGCGGCTGGGTATTATTGACGAAATAGCGCCAGGCGATCGCCGCCCACGTCCGCTCTTCCGGCGTCAGGGCGGCAATACGCGCGCTCGAGTGCCACCCGCCACTGATGAGCCAGCGCCAGCCTGCGCCCTGATGGGCAAACAGCGCAAAGACGATCGCGCCTGCAAGGAGTAATCCCGCAAGTCCTCTGGCTAAGGTTTTAAGCATTGCGCAGTCACCGGAGGCAGTTTAACGGGCTCGTCCACGCTGCATGACGCGCACTGGCAGGCCTGGCAGGCGGGTTTGGTGCGCTGCGTGACGCCGGTCCGGTCGCACCAGCTTTTTACGGCCGGTGTGCTGGTCAGGAACGGACGGCTGCGCAGCGCGTTGTTCTCTTCAAACTGATCGAGCAGCTTTTGATCCCACAGGGACGGGGCAAAATCCTTGCTCTTCGGATTGTCGGTGTTGAAGGCCAGCAGTTTTCCCTTTTTTTTGAACAACAGGGCCTCCAGCATGATGCCGTTATTGTTCGCGGTGAACTCTTTGATCGGCCCGTCGCCGTTTTCATACAGCCCTTCGTAGTAGCCTTTTCCCTCTTCATTGGCATTCTCAATGGTATTCAGCAGGCGGTCGGTATAAGGGGAGTTCCACAGCACCCACATGCCCAGCGCCGCCTTCAGCGAAATCGCGGCAGCGTTAGGGACGAACTGTCCCTTATCGGTAATGGTGTTCCAGTTGTACCCGTCGCTGAAAACGGTGTCATAGACGAAGTAAGGGGCCTTATCGAGCTGGTGCTCGGAGCGCGCGGTCAGGACGCCGGTAATGGTATAGCGGTTCTCCTGAGCCTGATAAACGCGGTCAGCAAAGTTTTTCATCCACGTCAGGGAGTAGTCGCGCGGGGCGTTATCCCGGTCGGTCGGTTTGTCAAAGCCGAACTCCAGCCCGTAAAGCAGGTAAGATTCTGTCACCACGTAGTTATGCTGCGACGTGTTGCGTGGATCGCGCGTATCGTACGGGACCAGCACGCAGTAGATCTCGGCAAGCTCGTAAGGCTGCGGACGGCTGGCTTTACAGGTATTAAACCCCCACAGCTGGAAACCGGCCGCGCCGTACTCTTCATAGCCCAGCCGCCCTTCCTGAACGTACTTCGGCTGGCCGTTCTCCAGATAGGCCCCGTACAGCGTGCCGCAGGGGTCGATCGCGTGGCTAAAATCCCAGCCCAGCACCACGTTATCAATGCTGTTGCCGTATTCCGGATAACGCTCTTTGATGATTTTCAGCCAGACCAGCATTCGCCCGATATCCAGCGCCGAGAAGCCAATTTCGCCGGGCTTGTTGGTGTAGTCCACTTTCTGGCCGCTGATGGTGTTATAGGCCTTGTTGGGGAGCTCGTTGCGGAACAGTACCAGGGTGTTTAACGTGGCGAGGAATTTCAGCATCCGGCGGTCAAATTCCGCTTTATCAATGATCCCGAGCTCGCGCGCCGCCGTCAGGGCGGCCAGATAGGAGGCGCTGTCCCACATGGTGGTGGAGGGATATTTGTTGACCGCATTCACCAGGCCCGTCGTGGGCTGATAGTTGGAGACGAAATACTGCCAGGCGTTTTTGGCGATGGTCATCTCCCGGGCTGTCAGTTCGCCGCTGCGCGGGGAGTAACCTGATGCAGGGAGCTCGGTATCCGCACGCACGGTCGATAGCGCCAGCCAGCAGATCGTTATTCCCGTGAGCAGGTGGAAAAGGATCGGGGATCGTGGCTTCATGGCGTTGCTCCTGCTGAGGGGGATGTGTAGAGGCAGGCCAGACAGAGCATCTGGCCATGTGCGATGTAAGACAGACTTTCCAGCACAATGGCGTTGGTATCGGCGTCCACGACGCCATTCACGCTGTTGTTGAGATTTAACCCGCGCTGCCAGCCTTTACCCGGCACCTGAAGGGCCAGAACCTGCTGGCGCAGCGCTTCGCTCCAGCTGTTGCGGAACAGGGCATACCAGGCAAACGCGGTGCGGGTGGAGGTAATCGCCACTTTCTCCGGCACCTCGTCGCGCAGGTTACGCACCTGTACCGGCTGCCTGTCCGGCAGATCGTTAACGTAATCCGGCGCGGGTTCGGCATAATCCGTGCTGATCGGCGGTTTTGGCGCGCGCAGGCCGTGGCGCCGCTGCTGGATCTGCATAATTCGCCACGCAATTTCAGCGCTCTGCGCATCAAAGCCCAGCTCAAGACCGGTTAACAGGTAGGGGAGACTAATCAGCGAAGTTTGCTTGCCCCAGGGCGTACGTAGCCCTTCATCGGGCACCATTACGCCATCCAGATCGATCATCTTTTGCCCTTCAGGCGGGTTGGTCACCGCGAGTCCTGCCGCGCTGTCAATCAGGCGCAGCGTATGGCTGGCATAGAGACGGTAGCCAAAGCTGTCCCGCTGTTCATCATCGGTCAGCGTCCAGTGATGGAGCGGCACGGCTGCCTGACTTTGAGCGCTATTTTCAATCAGAGCGCCGGTGTTCCAGAGGCTAAACAGATCGTGGATAGCCGCCGCGTGCTGGGGATAGCGCCACAGCAGGGTCTGTAATGCCGTCAGCAGCCGGCTCAGACCGATTGCGGAGGCGTCAGGCTTGCCCAGAATCTTGAGCGTGTCCGCATGGTAATAGGCGGCGGGGAGACCTTTGTCATTGAGCGGCAGTTGCCCCAGCGTGAACACGGCGGTGCTGACCCTCTCGTCAAACTCATCGGCGGAAATAATGTTGAGCTGCTCTGCGGCAGCGGTCGCAAAGAGGTAGCTTCCCACGCTCCAGAGGCTCAGCCAGGGTTCACCGTCGCTGGCGTTCGCCAGCCCGTTTGGCTGAGTATTATTCACGTAGTATTGCCAGGCGACCCGCGCCCAGATGGCTTCGTCATAGGTCAGCGCCCGTTTTGTGGGCAGCGGCGGAAAGTCTTTACTGAGCGCGATGCCGCCGCTGCTTTCCACGCGCGTGGGCATCTGTTTCTCCACCCAGACCACAATGGCAAAGCCGATCAGGAAGCCGAGCAAAATGGTGAGGTAGCTGCGCGCGGGCAGCAGGGCATCACGTATCCTCATTGGGTGACCTCGTCCTCTTCAGCGGGCGTCCACATGGCCGCGAAAATCAGCGGCAGCATGGCGGCGATGTTCACCCCTCCCCAGAAAATATTGATGACATAGCCGGAGGGGTCGTCCACCTGTCCACGCGCCACCTGGATACCGCCCCAGATAAGCCCTGCGAGGGTGAGCACCACGATGGCAATCTGCGGCTTCACCAGGTAGAGAAAACGGCCCGTCTGCCGCTCTTTTGGCGTGACGTGAAATTTGATCTGTTCGCCCCGCAGCACCGTATTGAGCGCGCGCAGGTTCATGGAAAAGAAGGAGAGGTATGAGGCCCTGCCGTCCCAGGCCGAGATCCCCCAGGTGCCGAACATAAAGGCCAGCTCTGAGAAAATAAAAAACGGGAGAAAATGCAGATAGAACGGCGTCGACCAGGCGGACACCGGCGGAATGCCGGTGAACAGATAGATAATGGGTGAAATCAAAAACACCGTGTTCCATACGCAGGCCATGTATGACCAGAAGGTGGTGGCATACATCAGCGTCTGGGGCAGAGAGAGCCTGAAGCGGCGACGGCTGAAGATGTTGTCATGAAACAAAATATCCAGCGAACCGGCGGCGTACTTAAAGCGCTGGATCATCCAGGTGAGCATATCCTGCGGAGAGAGCATCTTCGATTCAACCCGCGGATGCATAACCGAGCGCCAGCGTCGTGCGGCGTCACCGTGCAGCAGCACCGAGGTGTAAATATCTTCCGAGACGTGGAATTTGTAGGGGGTAAGCTCGGTGTCAAACGCCACGTGCGGACGCATTGCATTCTGCAGCGCGTCCCGGGTCTCCTCATCGCGAATATCGCGCGTGTGACGATGGATCTCCTCTTCGACGGACCAGACGTAGCTTCTCAGCGCGGCCTGCATGACCGCCTCGCGACGGTGAATGGACGCCGCGCCACAGCAAAAAGCCGCGTTCGCCCAGTTGCGCCGCCGCAGGATCACGTCATAGAACATGCGCGGATCGTTAAAAAACGGGTCGCGGCCTACGGTGACCGGGCCAACACACTTTTGAATCAGCCAGCCCAGACCGTAGCCCACTTTTCCGGCTTTTCGCTGGCCCCAGCGCGACAGGTTTTCTCCTTCCGGAAGATCGAAGAACCACTGCGGCGTCTGTACCCAGGCCACGTCCGGATCACGAAAATAGCCCAGCGTATGGCTGAGCAGGGTGGGAAATACCCGGGTATCGGCGTCGCAGATAACAATGAAATCGCCGTCGGTTTGCTCAAGGCCGTTGCGCAGGTTGCCGGCCTTAAAGCCGATGTTGGTCTGGCGAGTGATATAGTTAACGCCTTCCTCTTCACAAACGGCTTTCATCTCCGGGCGGCGGCCGTCATCAAGCACGTGGATGCGGTAGTCAATCGGGAACGGGTACGCCATCTTCAGGGCATCGCGAATGGACAGCCTGACCAGCTCGGTGTCTTCCGAGTAGGTGGCAATGAACAGATCCACCTTTACGGGACGGGGCTCAACGGCCTCCTCAGGCGACAGACATTCGTTAATTTCGCCGGGCGGCGGACTTTGAGGAGGATCCTGTTCTTTCCACAAATTGATGGTAAACAGCACGGTGCCAATCCACGCCAGGGTTTCGGCGAGGACCAGCGGAATGGCATACCATAATGCGTCAGTATTCAGGGAGGCGGTCCAGCGCCAGTAAATATAATTGGCACCCAGAATAAGCGCCGCGACCGCCAACACCTGCCAGGTCATCATTACCCAGCGCGGTGTTGTTAACGGTTCCGGAGGACGACGATGTTCAAAACGGGAAAAATAAAAATCCATAGTTCCGGCGTTCCTGATTCCGTGAAAAATGCAGACCCATTCTGCTGCGCAGACAGTTGCCCAAAAGCGAAAGAAAATAGCGATTAAACAAGATTTAAGATAAGTGTAGAACGCCGAATAAAAGTGTCCAGCCGCGTTTTTATTAATATTTAGCGGTGGTTAATTCAGCTTAAATTCTGCTTAATATCTTTCATCTGCTGACGATAAATTGCGGTTACTATTCCTTTAGGCTATCTACTTTATTTAGACCTTAATTTTTGTTTTCAGGCAAAGGACACCCTATGAGCCATGTTGCGCCGTCGGTAGCGCAAGAAGATGACGATAAATCAACAGTATGGAGGTATGCCGTTGCAGGTGCAAGGGACCTGAGAATCGACTTTATGCGCGGCATTGCCCTCGTCATGATGGTCGTGGCGCATACGGAGGTGATGTCGGTATTTAATATATTCTCCTGGGAGCGTTTTGGGTTAACAACCGGTGCAGAAGGTTTTGTTATTCTCTCGGGGTTTATGCTTGGCATGCTGAACCGCGCGCGTCTGCAAAAAGTGGTTTTGCTCACGGTTTCCTGGGGGCTTTATCTCAGGGCGTGGAAAATATATCGTGTAAATATCATTATCATAGTGTCATTTATTCTTCTGGCCTATATCCCATATATTAACGTTTTCGAGGTCACCCATTTTACCGACCGCTTTTCGGGCCAAAGCTGGTCGCTTTATCCTGTTACGCCGCAAATTAAAGAGACCTGGTTCAACATTATTCTCTATTTGCAGATTGGCCCCCATCAGACGCAAATTCTGGGGCTGTATATCTTTTTGCTGCTACTCAGCCCGCTATTTTTGGGGATGCTGCAGAAAGGAAAAGTCTGGTGGCTGCTGGGGCTGTCGCTGCTGGTGTACGGCCTGTGGCAGCGCTGGCCGCTTCGGCTGACGCCGTCGGAATTCGAATTTGCCTTCCCGCTGCTCGCCTGGCAGTTCATCTTTGTGCTGGGCATGGCCAGCGGTTGGTATAAAGCCGAACTGCTCTCTTTCGCCCGGACGCCTCCGGGGAAAGGGGTGGTAGTGGCGCTGGTTATGGTGTCGCTGGTGCTGGGATTTGTCGCCCAGAACCATACCAACCCGTTTATGCCGCCCGCGCTGCTGATGCACGTCATCCCGCCTGACAGCTTCAATTCGTTTTATCACACCTGGGCGGCGAAGAACGGGCTGGGCCCGGTGCGGGTGTTAAACGATATCGCCCTGATGGTCACCGTCTACCTGGTGCTGACGTATTGCTGGACGCCGCTCAATCGCCTGCTGGGATGGTTCCTGATCCCGCTCGGCCAGCACTCGCTTTATACCTTTATTTTGCATGTGTACGTGGTGCTGCTGGTGAGCCAGTTCATCACCTTCGACTTATGGCGTCATGCCTGGATAGAGAACACGTTAGTGCATGCGGCGGCACTGGGTATTTTGTGGCTGATGGCAAAATACGACGTCGGCGCACGCTGGATACCTAACTAAGGATGGCGGTTATGCGCGAAAAATGGCTTCTGGCGGGCGTGCTGCTCGCCGCGATACCCGCCGCGGAGGCGGCGAAAAGCAGTGAAAATGAATCCCTGCGCGATAAGAACGGCGAACCCGTTCAGGCTGGCGTCTTTACCAGCCGCTGGGGGCGCCTGTTCTCGGGTAACGACAAGAAATTCTCAGGTGCGCTGAGCTTTAGCTCGGGACTGAAAGAGCAGTGGATGAGCATTCCGAACAGTTCAGACACCGTTACGGAAAAGAAAAAGTTTAACCAGACGCTAAATCTCAGCCTTCAGTATTCCCCCTACAGCTTCTGGTTTGCCAACATCACGTCCCGACTGCCGGTCAGAGACACCAGCCGCTACACCGCCGATTTTCGCTACAGCTTCGGCTACGATGACTGGCACGCCAACACCGTCAGTCTGGTTTACAGCAACTACGGCGATAACCATTTCTGGACGTCGGGCAGCCGACGACACACCTATTTCGAACAGGGCGCCTTCACGCTGGCCTATAAGTTTTCGCTACCGAAACCGGTCGAAAACACGCTCCTGATTAATAAAGGGGATTCCATCATTTGCCAGGTTGGATACAGCTGGGTGCCGCGCTACTACGACCTCAGCAGCGATGACATCCGCAAAAATAAAAACGTCATGCTCGGCGGCTGCGGCTACACCTTCAAACAACATTTCTTCGTTCGCGCGACGGCATTCTGGTTCCCGGACAGCAGCCAGCAGCAGCCCTGGAACGGCGATTACAGCTACAGCTTCGGTTATGCCGGCTATACGCCAGGTTCGTTCTCCATCCAGTACGCGAACTATGCGGGGACGCGCTATCCGGGGCACGGCAACGGGAATGCAAAATTCAGGGAAGGGACCGTGAGCCTCATCTGGTTCTTACCGCTATAGGAGGGATGTATGTCGGCGCTGCACGTGTTAATCGTTGAAGATTCGCTGATTTATCGTCGATTACTCTCCCGAATGCTCACCCAGTGGGGGTATATCGTGAGCGAGGCGGAAAACGGCGTCGCCGCGCTGGAAATACTGTCCAGCCAGCCGATCAGTATGGTGATAAGCGACTGGGACATGCCGGAAATGGACGGTCTCACGCTGTGTCAGACCATCCGCAATCGTCAGTTTGGCCATTATGTGTATCTCATTCTTTTGACGGCCCGCGAGAATGCAGGGGATTTAACGCAGGGTTTTGATGCCGGGGCGGACGACTTTTTAAGCAAGCCGGTCGAGCAGGATGAACTGCGGGCGCGGCTCCACGCCGGGGTCCGTATTTTGACCCTGGAGGCGACCCTCGCGGCGCACAACAAGCGCCTGAGTGAAGCGTTGCATCAGATTGAACAGGATCTTGAACTCGCGGCGCGCGTTCAGCACTCGGTGCTGCCTTCGCACCGCTTACGTTTTGGGAACTACTTTTCCGACTGGCTTTTCATGCCGTCTGCGTGGGTCTCAGGCGATGTGTTCAATATTTTTCCACTCGATTCTCACATTGGGTTCTATTGCGTGGATGTGTCCGGGCACGGCGTGGGTGCCGCGATGATGTCCCTCGCGGTGGCGCGCCAGTTCTTACATGGTCGGGTGGTAGACCGTTTTTTGTTTACCGATCGGGGCGGCATTCAGTCGCCTGCGGAGGTGATCAGGATCCTGAACAGCCGCTTTTGCAGTGAAGAGAGCGACATCACCAGCTATTTCACCATCATTTACGGCGTGATTGATCCAGAAAGTGGGAAGGGGTTGTTGTGTCAGGCCGGGCATCCAACTCCCGTCATTGTGAACGCAAACAGCGCCGTCACGTCCGTGGGCGATGGCGGTCCGCCGGTCGGGCTGATGCCTGACCTGAGCTGGGAGGACGTCGCGTTTACCCTCAATCCGGGGGATCGCTTATGCTTATTCAGTGACGGTATCACGGAGTGTGAGAACGTCAGCGGCGAGCAGTTTGGCCCGCAGCGTCTCGAACGCTGGCTTCATGAGCATGTCCGGCTCCCGGTTGACCAGCTCCTGCCGCGGTTCGGTGACCACCTGACCGGCTGGCGCAACGCAAATCGTGATGAACCGACCGCCTTAACCGATGACGTTTCACTGCTCGTGATCGAGCGTCAGGGAGAACAGAATGATTATTAACACCGAACGACTACCGCACGCCAACATTCTCACGCCCGCGGTCCGGCGGCTGGATGCCTCCGTTGCCGCGACGTTTAAAGCGTCCGTCACGGAAGAAATTGGCGACGATCGCAAGGCTTTGATTGTCGACTTCAGCAAAGTGGATTTTATCGACAGCAGCGGGCTGGGAATGCTGGTGTCGTTGTTTAAGCTGATGAACGGGAAAGGCGACATGGCGCTGTGCTCCCTGAACCCCGGGATAATGAATATGTTCACCCTGACCCGCATGGATCGCATATTCCGTATCTATCCGGATAAAAGCAGCGCGCTTGCGCAGCTGGGGCAGTAGATGCAGACGCCGGTGCAGGCAGAATTTCCGGCGGTGCTCGGTTCCCTGACGCCGCTGGCCGGCTGGCTGGAAGAGCGGCTGAGGGCGCTTCCCGTAGATGACGAGTGGCGTTTCGCGCTCGATCTCGCCGTCTGTGAGGTGGCGACGAATATCATCCGCCACGCGCTGCATGAGGATGCCTCGCGCGCATTCAGCGTACGGTTCGACATCCGCGACAGCGATGTCTGCATTGTTTTTACCGACGCGGGTGACGCGTTCCCGCTGGAGCGGCTTGAGGCCGCCAGGCGAGACCGTTTTTGTGAAATCTCGCCGCTGCTGGAGAGCGGCAGGGGGCTGATGCTCATTTTACTGAGCGTCGATCGTTTCACTGTGGAACGCGTGACGGGTGAAAACATCGCCACGCTTGAAAAGAAAATCAGCGTATGACCCGCGGGCCATACGCGCGGTGTTTTTATTTAGCGTTGCCAGCAAACAGCTCCGGCGCCCACGGACGCGGATCCACCTCCATAAACGGCGCACGCTCGAAGCGATCCTTCAGCGCCCACGGCACCGTGCAGTCGAAGATCGTCTTGCAGGAGATACCGTTTCCGCGAATCGAGGTGCTGTAATCCGGCGACTGGGACGGATCCAGCTGGTGGCCGCGGATCCCAGGAATATTGGTGATGCTGACATCGCCCTGCATGCGGGTGGTCATCGCCCACAGGATGTCGTCGCTGTCGAAAATATCCACGTCTTCGTCGACAAGAATAATGTTTTTCAGCTCCGAATAGGTGGCCAGGGCGATAAGCGCCGCCTGGCCCTGACGTCCTTCGTCTGACGGCTGGCGTTTTTTCACCTGCAGTATCCCGAGGAACTTGCCGCCGCCCGCGGTATGGGCATAGACGTTTTGCAGGAAACCCGGAATTGCCTCTTCAACGGCATTACGGATGCTGGCCTCCGTCGGCAGTCCGGCCAGCGTGGTATGTTCTTCCCCCGGTCCCACCAGCGTTTGCAGGATCGCGTGGTTTCGCATGGTCACGGCTTTCACTTTAATCACCGGCAGGGAGGGGTTCGCCTCGCCGCAATAGCCCGGGAACTCCGGCATCGCGTGGCCGGTGTTGGTATGCTGATCCTCTCTCACGCGCACGCCCGGAAGCAGTTCGCCTTCAATGATGATTTCCGCCCGCGCGATGGCTTTCTCTTTGACCGCCACGCCCTGCACCAGCTCGACCGGCTGCTGGCGCAGCGCCCCGGCGACGCCCAGCTCGTTGTAGCCAAACGGCGTGGTGGGGGCCTCAAAGCACGCGCCGATGTAGATGGCGGGGTCGAGACCCATGTTGATCGTCACCGGCAGCGGCTTTCCTGCCTCTTCTGCTTTTTTGCGGAACATTTCGATATGGCGCCCGGCGGCAAGGAACATGGAAAGCTCGTCGCGCTCCTGCACGCAGAGGCGGTGAATGGTGACATCCGTCAGCGAGCTGTCTTCCGGATCGCTTGCCAGCACCAGTCCCAGACAGAAGAACGGACCCGCATCAATCGGCGTGTTGGTCGGGGCCGGAAGCAGCTTGCGCAGATCGAAGTCAGGATCGTCAGCATAGAAGACCTGCTCCTGACAGGGAGCCTGCGCAGCCGGAACGACAACCGGCGCGACCGGCTTTTTCACCGCCTGGCCGACGTGCTTTGCCAGTTCAGAAGGCTCGCAGCCTAACAGCAGCGCCGCGCGTTCGCGGCTGGCGTGCATGCCCACCAGGATGCGGGAGTGCGGATAGCCCTTAATGCTGTTGAACATCATGGCCGGGCCCGTGCGGGTCGGACGTTTGACCGTGCCGCCTGCGCCGATATGGCGATAGACGCCCGCCAGTTCGGCGTTGGGGTCGACCGGACGATCGGTTTCAATATACTGCCCGTCGTGGCGCTGCAGTAAGGCGATGGCGCTGCGAAGATCGTTAATCTTGTTTTCCATATTTTCCTCCCTCGGTTGAATCCCTCCATTTTTATGGCAATGACCAATAGCATCAATTGCATCATTACTGTTAAATTGATAATGAAATTTATATCAATACAGGGAGATGTCTCGTGCAGTTTCGTCAGATGCGCCACTTCATCGTCGTGGCCGAAGAGCTCCACATGCACCGGGCCGCCGAGCGTCTGAACATGGCGCAGCCGGCGCTGAGCCAGCAGATAAAGGCGCTGGAAGAACGTTTAGGCGTCACGCTTTTCAGCCGGGCGAACCGCCGCTTGACCCTGACTCCCGCGGGCGAAGCGTTCCTGGTAAAGGCCAGGCTCGCCATCTCGCTGACCGAACAGGCGGTGCTGGACGCCAGACAAACGGCACGGGGCGAGCAGGGCGTGTTAAACCTCGGGTGCGTGTCGAGCGCGATGTTTGACGGCAGGCTGCCCGCCGCGCTTCGCCAGATGCACAGCCGCTGGCCGGCCATTACTATGTCGCTGATGACCGGAAACGTGCAGACGCTCTACGCCGCCGTACAGAGCAACCAGCTGGATGTGGCCATCATTCGCGCGCCGCTGCCGTCGCTGCCGGACGATCTGCAAAGCCGCCCGTTCGCCTCGGAGAAAACGGTGCTGGCGCTGTATCGTCAGCATCCGCTGGCCGGATCCGCCGCGCTGACGCTTTCGTCGGTGAAAGACGAAAAATGGATCTCCCTGCGCGATCCGGAGGGAATGGGGCTGGAGCAGTACTTCTATGATGCCTGCAGCGGAGCGGGCTTTCAGCCGGACGTCGTGCAGAATGCGACCGACGTGCCCACGGTGATAAGCCTGGTTTCGGCGGGATTTGGGCTGGCGCTGCTTCCCGCGTCGGCAAAGGCGGTGAGCGTCGAGAATGTCGTCTACGTGGACATCCTCGACCGGCTGCGGGAGAGCGAACTCACCCTGGTTTGCCACCGGATTATTCGCTCAGAGGTGCTTAAAAAGTTTCTGGTAACGCTCGATCACACCTGACGTCCGGCGGCCCGCAGCAGCTGCTCGCGCAGCCAGGCGTTCGCCGGATCCTGGCTGTTTTTCGGGTGCCAGTACATGTTGATGGTAATCGGCTGGAGCGGCAGCGGTGGTGCAAATAGATCCAGCGTGCTGGCAAACTGCTTCAGCATCCGTTCCGGCAGGGTGCACACCAGGTCCGTACCGGCAATAAGTGCAGGCGCCATAGCGTAGCTCTGGGTGGACATGGCGACGTGTCGCTGGTAGCCCAGCCCGGCGAGGGTTTGGTCGACATAGCCGGTAAACGAATCTCCCGCCGACGACACCACCAGATGAGAAAGCGCGCAGTAGCTTTCCAGATCTAACGGAACCGTTCCGCGCGGGTGGCCTTTACGCTGGGCGGTGGCAAACGCGTCGTCAAGGAGTTTGCGCCTCACCCATCCGTCATGGGCTCCTGCGCTCACGCCAATGTAGATATCCACATCCCCGTTTTCCAGCTGCTGCGGCAGGTCAGCTATCTCCGGCAGGGCGAAGCGCAGGCGGATACCGGGGGCATCGGTTCTAATCTGGTTAAGCAGCCCGGTGCCGAGCATCAGCGCCGGATTCTCATGCAGCGCGATAACAAAGGTCCGGCTGCTGGTTTGCGCATCAAACGCGGTGGGCGCAAACATCGCGCTGATGCCGCGCAGCACGCTTGCCACCTGCGGCCTGAGCGCTTCCGCTCGCGGCGTGGGCAATACCCCGCGTCCATGCGGGGAGGGAATAAACAGCGGTTCGCCAAACAGCGTGCGCAGACGCGCCAGACGGGCGGACAGCGCGGGCTGGCTGATGCCCAGCCGCGCGGCCGCATGGGTGATATTCCTGTCCTGAAGCAGGGCGTCCAGGGTCAGGATCAGGTCTATGTCCATATCAGAGATGGGCGTCATCTTATTTCGCGCTGCTGGCGTCACGGTTGGTATAGGTCACAGGGATCCAGGCATAGCCGCCTTTCTCGCCTTTCGTCACATAGCCGATGCCCGGGAAAGGCAGGTGCGGCGCGGCAACCAGGTCCTTGTTTTTCACAAAGTCAGCGAACGCATGCTCGCGAACGGTTGCCGCTTTGTTCTGATCTTCATCGTAGGTGATGGTCACCGCAGGCTGCGGGAACTGAACCGCCGCGGCATGAATGATGTCGCCGACAAAGGTGATCTTCTCGCCTTTACTTGTCAGCGTGTAGAAGGCTGAGCCCGGCGTGTGTCCGGGATGAACCGTGCCGGTCAGCCCCGGTAGAATCTCCGATGTGCCGCTAAACGGCACCACTTTTCCCGCATCCAGATAGGGTTTTAAGGTCTTCTGCGCGACGTCAAAGTAGTTCTTGCCGTAGCCGGTTTTCTTCTGGTTGTCGTCATTAAAGAAAAAGTCGATATCCGGTTTGCCAACGAAAACGCGCGCGTTGCTGAACACCACTTTTCCATCCTTCACCAGGCCACCGGCATGATCGGAGTGGGCGTGGGTCAGCAGGACTTCAGTAATGTCTTCGGGTTTTATCCCCTGCGTGGCGAGGCTTTCAACCAGACGTCCGCCGGTATCAGGGCCAAAGAGCTGGCCCGAGCCGGTATCCACCAGGATTTTATGTCCGGGTATCGCAATCAGAAAAGCGTTGATGGAGACCTCAGCCGGGTTGGTCTGAAAGTTTTTCGCGAGCAGCGCATCAATGTTTTGCGGCGTGGTCCGGCGCAGCAGCTTGTGCAGATCCTGCGCGACGGTCCCGTCGGTAAACGAGGTGACCAGAACGTCGCCGACCTGCACGCTGTAACCGCCCGCCGGTTGTTTAACGACGTGCTGGGGCGTCTCCGCCGAGGCCTGGAGCGCAGGGTAAAAAAGCAGTGAACTGGAAATCAGTGTGGAAAGAGCAAGTTTTTTCACGGTAAGCATACGAGTCTCCTTTGAAAGTGCTCATCTTACTGCTCCGTAAAATTATAAGAACCTGCCCAGAAATGATAGGACCTATAAACGGGATGGATAGGAAACCGAAGGGCCGGGAAGGCGCGCGATAGCTTTCCCGGCCCGTAGACATTATTTTTTCAGCGGTACGTTCCAGCTGTCCGGCGTGGCTTTGGACCATGAGCCATAAGCGGCATTAGGCAGCACAATCCAGTCGTTGCCGAAGTGTTCGGCGCTGGCTTCAACCAGCTCACGCTGCTGCTCGCTCGGCTTTTTGTTTTTAAACTGCACTGCGAAGTCCGGCAGGCTGTCGCCGAACAGCATCACGATCTGCTGCTTTTTGAGGATGCTCTGGCGACGCTCTTCCTTGCTGACCGTATCCAGCAGCACGCTTTCGTCAGACACCTGCGGCAGGCCGAGAGCATTTAACGTCTTCAACGTGTCGGCTTTGTTTTCCTGCATACGATCCGAAACGTAGTAGATGCGGACCTTGCTTTGATTCACGTGGTCAAGAAACGCTTTCGCCCCCGGAATTAAGCCGGGTTTTCCCTGTTTCTCCCAGTCGCTCCAGGTGTCCCATTTCGTGTAGTCGTGACACTGCTCCATGTCGCGCACCAGCAGAGGGGTGTTATCCAGTACCGTTTCATCCAGGTCCATTACCACGGCGTAATTTTCGGGCGTTTTCAGATCCTTTAACTTTTCGTTGAAACGCTCGGTGGCAAACCGATAGGTTTGCAGCTGAAGGGCCATAATCTCTGCCGATTTCTGCTGATAGCGCAGCGCCATTTCGTACGCTTTCGGTTCACACAGGTCGTGCTCCGCGGCCGTCGCCGCTGCCGTTGCACTCAAAACAGGTAATGCCAGCAGTAATGCCTTAGCCATTGAATTCACGCTTCTTTCCTCAACACCGTGGTTAAAATCCCGAAAGCGTAATGAAATTCAGTGACAGAAATATGACCGCGATGTGGCAATGTGTTTCCGCTAGACCAGCATGTAATACCAGAACAGGGCGACCTCGTCTTTTTCCGGTAGGGCGTTGTAGAGATAACGATCGTATCCGCCCAGGGTGAACCCGTAGTTACGGTAAAACAGACAGGCAGAGACGTTCACATTTTGTGTTTCAAGCCGTAATCCCGGCGCGTTTACGCTGCGGGCCCACACGTGCGCGGCGGCCATCAATTTTTGCGCGGCGCCGGTTCTGCGTTTCGTGCGATCCACGGCTATGTAATCCACCGAGATAAACTTATTCCAGCCGATTGACGCGGTAATAAATCCGGCTAATTCACCGTCATCCGTTTCCGCCACAAGAAATATGGCGTCCGGATTAACGCAATGGTTTTCAAGGGTTTGAATGTCGAGTTCGTAGGTTTTTATCCAGGGCTCGGCGACGGCTTCGATATGCAAATCACAGTGGATAAACGGCTCTCGCGCAATGTGGCTAATGGTGAAAGAAAAGTCACAACATTCAAGACGGACGAGGTCCGTATTTAATCCTTTTCGAATCTGCATAGTATTCCCGATAGTGAGTTATTTCATAAAGAATAGACGAAGCGGTTAAATCCGCTGAGCTCACGCACTTTTAATCCTGAACTAAGCTTGTACTTCGTTCCGCGTAAAATGTGGGTCATTCGAGGACAATGAATGGAATTCAGGACATTTCAAAAGCAGTGGGGTGCTGAGTTTATTTCCGATGACGTTGTACGTTTTCGCGTCTGGGCAGAAGGACAGAAAGAACTTACGCTACGTCTTGCCGCCACCGATGTGCCGATGACGGCAACAGGCGGCGGCTGGTTCCAGGCAGACGTCCCTGGCGTCACGCACGGTGCAGAATATCAGTTTGTTCTTCAGGACGGCATGGCGGTGCCCGATCCCGCCTCGCGGGCGCAAAAGGGCGACGTTAACGGCCCCTCGGTGGTGATCGATCCCCGACGTTACCAGCCGGTCAACCGCGACTGGGCAGGGCGTCCGTGGGAAGAGACGGTCATTTACGAACTGCATATCGGCACCTTCACTCCGGAGGGCACCTTCCGGTCGGCCATCGACAAGCTGCCGTATCTGGCAGAACTCGGGATTACCCAGCTTGAAGTGATGCCCGTCTCCCAGTTTGGCGGTTCCCGCGGCTGGGGATATGACGGCGTGCTGCTGTATGCCCCACACTCAGCGTACGGCACGCCGGAGGATTTCCACGCGTTTATCGACGCCGCGCACGGGCTGGGGCTTTCCGTGGTGCTGGATATCGTGCTCAACCACTTTGGGCCCGAAGGAAACTATCTGCCTCTGCTGTCGCCCGCGTTTTTTGATGCACAGCGGATGACGCCGTGGGGTAACGGCATCGCCTACGAGCGCGAGCCGGTCAGGCAGTACATCACCGACGCGCCGCTCTACTGGCTGACGGAATACCGCCTGGACGGGCTGCGCTTTGATGCCATCGACCAGATTAAGGACGGCTCGGACACCCATGTTCTCGAGGAGATTGCCGCAAAAATTCGCGAGGCCATTCCGCACCGTCACGTTCACCTGACCACGGAAGACAGCCGCAACGTGATTTTCCTGCATCCCCGCGATGAACAGGGCAACGCGCCGCTGTTTACCGGCGAGTGGAACGATGACTTCCACAACGCCGCCCACGTGTTTGCCACCGGCGAGACCCACGCGTATTACCAGGATTTTGCCTTTGAGTCTGAGAAGAAGTTCGCCCGGGCGCTGGCGGAAGGGTTTGTCTACCAGGGCGAGGTGTCTCTGCAAACCGGAGAATCTCGCGGGGTGGAGTGCCGCACGCAGCCGCCGCAGTTCTTCGTCGATTTTATTCAAAACCACGATCAGACAGGCAATCGCGCCCAGGGCGAGCGGCTTATCTCCCTCGCGGGGGCTGATAAAACGAGGGTGCTGCTCGCCGCGCTGCTGCTTTCCCCCCATATCCCGCTGCTGTTTATGGGCGAGGAGTTTGGTGAAACGCATCCGTTCCTGTTCTTCACCGACTTTCACGGCGAACTGGCAAAGGCGGTGCGGGAAGGGCGCGCGAAAGAGTTTACCGGCCATGCCGGACACGATGAAGCCGTCCCGGATCCGAACGACGTGAACACCTTCGTTCGCTCAAAGCTCGACTGGAACAAAATCGCCACCGACGAGGGCAAAACGTGGGTGCGCTACACGCGCCACCTGCTGACGCTGCGCCATCGCCATATCGTTCCGCTTCTGCATCCGCGCGGTGCCGTTGAGGGCCATGTGCTCAAGACCGCGCCCGGCATGGTGGCGGTGTGCTGGCGCTTTCCGTCGGGGACGCTCTCACTGGCGCTTAATATCGGCATTAAGCCCGTCGCGCTGCCCGATCTCGCGGGTGAGACGCGCTTTGCCTGGCCGGAAGTCTCTGACGTTTTACCCCCGAACGGTATTGTCGTTCGCTTTGCTGATGGAGAAGCATCGTTATGATCCCTTCCGCCACTTACCGAATTCAGTTCCGTAACGGCATGACCTTCGACCGCGTTGTGGCGCTGGTGCCGTATATGAAGGACCTCGGCATCAGCCACCTTTACGCGTCGCCCGTATTCACTGCCACGACCGGGTCTACCCACGGCTATGACGTGACCAACCCAAATGAAATCGACCCCGCGATTGGCGGACGAGAGGGGTTTGACCGCATGGCGGCGGCGCTTAAGCAGGCCGGCATGGGGCTGATTCTGGATATCGTCCCTAACCATATGTCCACCTCGCTGGAAAACCTCTGGTGGCGGGACGTGATTGAATACGGCCAGCAGAGCCGCTATTTCCGCTACTTCGATATCGACGGGTCTCGACCGCTGACGCTGCCGTTTCTTGGCGATACCTTTGAGGCGGAGCTGGAGAAGGGTGCCATCACCTTAAAACGTGACCCTGTCACGGAAAAGGCCGCGCTGGTTTACTACGACGCCGAGTATCCGCTCAACCCGGGTACCTACAGCGAGGAGAAGAGCATACCCGAACTGCACGACGCGCAAAGCTGGCGGCTGATGTCCTGGCGGGAGGCGCCGAAGCAGCTCTCATGGCGGCGCTTCTTTGAGATAACCGGGCTGGTCGGCGTTCGGGTTGAAGATGACGCAGTCTTCGACGATACGCACCGGCTGATCCTTGAGCTGGTCCACGCGGGCGTGGTGGATGGTCTGCGCATTGACCATGTCGACGGTCTGGCGGATCCGCTGGGCTATCTGCAGCGCCTGCGGCAGGCGGCCGGGCCCGACTGCTACATCACGGTCGAAAAGATTCTCGCCAAAGGGGAGCAGCTCCCCGCTGACTGGCCGGTATCCGGCACCACCGGCTACGAGTTTATCGCCTCGCTGGCGGAAGTGCTGGTCGACGACGATAGCCTGGGGCGTCTGGAGAAAATTCACGACGAAACGCTCGGCGTGACGGTCGATCGCCGCGCGGAGCTACGCGATGCTAAAGGCCTGATGACCGACCGTAACTTCGAGGGTGAATTCACCACGCTGCTAAACCTTGCTGAGGATCTGGCCCGCCGCAATGAGGTTGCGCTGCCGCGCGAGGATATCCGCCACGCGCTGCGCGAACTGCTTATTGCGTTTCCGGTCTACCGCACCTACGGCACCCGGGAAGGGTTAACCCCGCCGGACGTGGCGCTGCTCAACCGCGTGGTTGCCAGCGTGGAGACGTCTGAAGCCGCGCTCAGCCTGATCGTGCGCATTCTTACCGGCGATCTGCCGGAAGATTGCCGCGAGAGCGCCGCGCTGTTCAGGACCCGCTTTCAGCAGCTCACCGGGCCGCTGATGGCGAAGTCCGTTGAAGACACGCTCTTCTTTCGCCACAACCTCGAGCTTGCGCTCAACGAAGTGGGCGCCGACCCGACGCCGCGCGCGTTTTCATTATCCCGCTTCCACCAGGAGATGCGCATTCGTCTGGCCCGTCAGCCCGATGCGCTGCTGGGCACCTCCACGCACGATACCAAGCGCGGGGAGGATGCCCGCGCGCGCCTTTACACCCTGACGGAAGCCCCGGAACGCTGGGGGGAAAATCTGGCCCGCTGGCGGCAGATGAACCAGACCCAGGTGCGTTTTCTCAATGACGGTACCGCGCCGAACGCCGCCGATACGTGGATGATCTACCAGGCGCTGGCGGGCGTCTGGCCCGCCACGCTGTCACAGGACGACGCCGACGGGCTGAAATCACTGCAAGAACGCTTCCTCGGCTTCCTCGAGAAAGCGCTGCGCGAGGCGAAACAGCGCACCGACTGGATCGACAGTAACGAGAGCTATGAGAGCGTGGTGTTGAGCTACGCGCGGCACCTGCTTTCGCCGGACAACGCCCCGTTCCTGCATGATTTCAGCGAGGCGATGCAGCCCTTTATCCGCGCCGGGTTAATGAACAGCCTCAGCCAGACGGTGATCAAGCTGACGGCGCCCGGCGTGCCGGATATCTATCAGGGCAGCGAGGCGCTTAACTTTAGCCTCGTCGACCCGGATAACCGACGGGAGCCGGATTTCAACGCGCTGGTGCACAACCTCAGCGCGGCGGATGCCTCGGTGTTTGACAACCCGGCATGCTGGCGGGACGGGCGCGTTAAGCAGTTTGTTACCGCCACGCTGCTGCGGCTTCGACCGCACTACGACGCGCTTTTCCGCTACGGCGACTGGCTGCCGCTTAAGGTCACCGGCGACCGCGAGGAGAACCTGATTGTGTATGCGCGCGTTAAGGACGAGGAGGCGCTGATTGTCGCCGTGCCGCGTCTGGTTTTTGGCATCACCGATAATCATCAGCTGTGGGTCAATACCACTGTAGCGATACCCGACGAACTGGCCGGGAAGCGCTATCGGGATCTGTTCAGCGGTGAGAGCCGCATTCTGCAAAAGACGCTGGATTTAACGTCAGAAAAGGGATGTGTACTGGTTCTGCTTACCTGCGAATAATCGTGGAGAACGAAAATGGCAAAGGATACAACGTTTGAAATTCGGGCCGGTCATGGCCAGCAGTTGGGTGCGAATTATGACGGGAAAGGGGTCAACTTCGCGCTGTTCTCCGCTCACGCTGAACGGGTGGAACTCTGTCTGTTTGACCCGTCCGGGAAAAAAGAAATCGCCCGGCTGGAGCTGCCGGAGTATACCCATGAGGTCTGGCACGGCTATGTGCCCGATCTGAAGCCGGGTGCGCTGTACGGCTATCGCGTCTACGGCCCCTACGACCCGGAAAATGGTCATCGCTTTAACCCGCATAAGCTGCTTATCGACCCTTACGCTCGCGAACTGATGGGTGACATCGACTGGAACGACGCCCATTTCGGCTATGAGCTGGGGCATGACGAGCTGGATTTGAGCTTTGATACCCGCGACAGCGCGCCGTTTACGCCGAAATGCAGGGTCATCGACCCGAACGCCTTTGACTGGCAGGACAACAGCCGGCCGAACGTGCCCTGGCCGCATACCGTTGTCTATGAGAGCCACGTGAAAGGGTTTACCCAGATGAACCCGGCCATTCCGCCCGAGCTGCGGGGCACGTTTGAGGGAATGGGGCACAAAGCTTCTGTCGACTATATCAAAAGCCTCGGCATTACCTCGGTGGAGCTGCTGCCGGTTCACTGGTTTCCGGACGATCGGCACCTGCTCGACCGCGGCCTGAAGAACTTCTGGGGCTATAACACGCTCGGCTTTTTTGCTCCGGCGTCGCGCTACTACGGCCCGGCGGGGATCCAGGGCTTTCGCGATATGGTGCGCGCCTATCATGACGCGGGCATCGAGGTCATTCTTGACGTGGTGTACAACCACACGGCGGAAGGGAACGAGCTTGGCCCGACGCTCTCGTTTAAGGGGATTGATAACTACAGCTATTACCGCACGCTCCCGGACCAGCACCGGTATTACATCAACGACACTGGGACGGGAAACACGGTCAACACCTCGCATCCGCGCGTGCTGCAGATGGTGATGGATTCCCTGCGCTACTGGGCGGAATCGATGCACATCGACGGTTTTCGCTTCGACCTCGGGACGATTCTGGGCCGCGAGCCCGAAGGGTTTGACCCGCGCGGCGGTTTCTTCGACGCCATGACTCAGGATCCGGTGTTATCCCGACTGAAGCTGATTGGTGAACCCTGGGATATCGGCCCCGGCGGGTATCAGGTCGGCGGTTTCCCGCCGGGCTGGGGGGAGTGGAACGACAAATACCGCGACACCGTTCGCGAGTACTGGAAGGGGGACAATGTCTCCACGGACTTTGCCGCGCGGCTGCTCGGTTCCGGCGATCTGTACGATCTGCGCGGACGTCGTCCGTGGGCCAGCGTCAACTTTATCACCGCCCACGACGGCTTTACGCTGAATGACCTGGTGTCGTACAACGAGAAGCACAACGCCGACAACGGCGAGGACAATAACGACGGGCATAACGATAACCGCTCATACAACTACGGCGAGGAAGGGCCAACCGAGAACCCGGATATTATTGCTACCCGGGAGCGGCAGAAACGTAATTTCCTGACCACGCTGCTGTTTTCCCACGGCACGCCGATGCTGCTGGCGGGGGACGAGTTTGGCCGCACGCAGAAGGGCAACAACAATGGGTACTGCCAGGACAGTGAGATCTCATGGATCGACTGGAAGGGGCTGTCCGAAAACGACGCTGCGCTGCGCGAGTTTACCCGTCGTCTAATTACCTTGCGCGCGCAACAGCCACTGCTGCGCCGTGAAAGCTGGCGCGACGGGCTGGAGATCCGCTGGTTCAATGCCG
Organism: Enterobacter sp. 148H3; assembly: GCF_034107425.1. NCBI lineage: Bacteria > Pseudomonadati > Pseudomonadota > Gammaproteobacteria > Enterobacterales > Enterobacteriaceae > Enterobacter > Enterobacter sp. 148H3. The sequence continues at coordinate 158,008 of NZ_JAWNEI010000003.1, forward strand.
GGGGCGGCCCACAGCAGGCCGAGCAGTGGGATGAAGGCTCAACCCTCGGGGTCTCCATCAGCAGGCCGGATCTCAGGCAGGAGGACGGTATCTGGCACGACGTGCTGATGCTGTTCAATCCTTTTGAAGGCACCGTGCCGTTCCAGATCCCGCAGTTTGGCGAAGGGGGATGGGTGCTGGAGCTGTCTACGGCGGATGATGCTGCCACCGGGACAGCGATCACCGAAACCGTAGAGTACGCGCTGGCCGGACGGAGCATTACGCTGTTCCGCCGTCCTTAGTTACAGTGACGCCGCCGCCCGGGCGGCGGTGTCATACAGGGATGAGATCGTGCGTAACAGTTGCGCGGTCTCGCCAATCGACTTCCCGGCAATGCCGCTCTCCGCGTGGATCGCAATCAGACACGCTTCCCGCACGTCCCGGTATTTCATGCACAGCGCTTTCCCTTCCTCCGTGGTAGAGAAAAAGAGTTCTTTACCCGCTTTCTCGCTCGTCACGTAGCCTGCTTTAACCAGCTTTTTCAGGGCATAGGTCACGACGTGGGTATCTTCCACGTTGAGGACGAAGCAGATATCGGCCAGCTTTTTCTTGCGGTCGCGGTGGTTCACGTGATGCAGCAGCGAAACGTCAAAGGCGCCCATATCGGGCTCTCCGGCAGCCGTCATGCAGCGCACCATCCATTTGTTGAACGCGTTGCTGGTCATGATCAGCGCATATTCCAGCTCTGATAACTCCGCGCAGCGCTCGGATACCAGATGGCGGGAAGAGACGATCCGGCCATCGTTGATATCGTCGCGATCGGGTGAAGCACTCTTTTCTGAGGTCATAACGTTCCTTAGCCAGAAATGTAAACTCATCGATAAAATAAGAACATTTTATTGATAATTTGTTTACATGTTTTTGAGGTTCAGATATAGCTTTTTAGCGCAGGTTTTGCGAAGCCTGCCAACAAAACACAACATCGCTCGCCGCAAATTAAAAAAATAGCCGTCGGCGCGCAACGCTCACTTTCGATAGGGTAAACGTTATGGACGGTACTACGCTGCTGCCGCTGATCGGGATACCGATCGTGGTTATTGGTTTTGCACTGCGCTTCAATCCGCTGCTGGTGGTCGTGGTGGCGGGGCTGGCGACGGGTCTGCTGGTCGGCATGGATTTCGGCATGCTGCTGGAGACCTTTGGCGAGAAGTTCATCAATAGCCGATCGCTGGCCACCTTCATCCTGATCCTGCCGGTGATTGGTCTGCTGGAATATTACGGGCTAAAAGAGCGCGCCCAGACCTGGGTGGCGAAAATCGCCAGCGCCACCTCGGCGCGTATTCTGATGCTCTATTTTGTCGCCCGTGAAGGTACCGCCGCGCTGGGGCTGATGTCGCTGGGCGGTCATGCCCAGACGGTGCGCCCGCTGCTGGCGCCGATGGCCGAAGGGGCGGCGCTGAACGAATATGGCGAGCTGCCGCAACACATTCGCGACAAAATCAAAGCCCACGCCGCCGCGTGCGACAACATCGCGGTCTTCTTTGGGGAAGATATCTTTATTGCCTTCGGGGCGGTGCTGCTGATCGACGCGTTCCTGAAAGAAAATGGTATTCAGGGCATTGAACCGCTGCATATCGGGCTGTGGGCCATTCCAACCGCCATTGCGGCATTAGTTATTCATATGACGCGCCTGCTGCGCCTCGATGCGAGCATCCGCCGCGACGTAATGGCCTGGCGTGCAGAGCAGGGTACGCAGGAGGCCGCGCAATGATGACGCTTATCACCATTAACCGAGTGTATTACCTGATTGGCTTTGTCGTGATGCTGCTGGTTGTGATGACCCTGCGCGATCGCGCTAATCCGAAGCGTTTTACCACCGCGCTGTTCTGGTTCTTGTTTGGCGGGATCTTCCTGTTTGGCGATCTGATGGTCCAGGAGCTGGGGAAATCGCTGGCTTACCGGATTATCGGCGGCGGCGTTATCATTATCGCGCTGCTGGCGGGTTTTGGCCTCGTCGGGAAAGGGCACTATAAAATGTCGACCGAGGAGGAGCGCGTCGCGTCGTCAAAGCGGCTTAAAAACTGGCTGTTCCTCCCCGCGCTGATGATCCCGGTGGTGACGGTGCTGGGCACGTTATTCCTGAAGGGCGTTTCGATCGGCGGCGTGTTTCTGCTCGATCAGAAGCAGCTGACCCTGGCGGCGCTGTGCGTGGCCTGCGTCGCGGCGATCCTCACCGGCTGGTGGCTGACCAAAGGCACGCCGCTGCATGCCGTTCGTCAGTCTCGTCGTCTTGTCGATACCATCGGCTGGGCGGTGATCCTGCCGCAGATGCTGGCCATGCTCGGCGGCGTGTTCGTGGTGGCCAACACGGGCGACTCGGTGCAGAAGGTGGTGAGCCTGTTTGTGAACCCGGATAGCCGCTTCATGCTGGTGGTCATTTACTGCGTGGGTATGGCGCTGTTTACCATGATCATGGGTAATGCCTTTGCGGCCTTCCCGGTGTTAAGTGCCGGTATCGCCTTGCCGTTTCTCATCAACGTGCATCACGGCAACCCGGCGCCGCTGCTGGCGATTGGCATGTACGCGGGCTACTGCGGCACGCTGATGACGCCGATGGCCGCGAACTTCAATATCGTTCCCGCCGCGCTGCTGGAGCTGAAAGACAAATATCAGGTGATCAAGATCCAGATCCCGACCGCGTTAACCCTGCTGGTGGTGAACGTGTTCTTAATGTATTTCCTCGTGTTTCGCTAAGGAGCTGTCATGGAATTAACGCAACATCAGGCCGACGCGTTTGCCCGCATGCCTTTGACCTATTTGCGCCAGGAATACCCGAACCACATCATGCACCTGCTGAATGATGATGGTGACGTTCTGCCGCCGCGCGAGCTGCATCCCATTTTCTACGGTTGTTTTGACTGGCACTCGGCGGTGCACGGCTACTGGCTGCTGCTGCGCTGCGTGCGGCTCTATCCAGAATTACCTTGCCGGGACGCGATCGTCGCGCTTTTTGACGAGCACATAACCGAAGAGAAAGTGGCGAAGGAGCTGGACTATTTCACCGCGCCGTTCCGCGCCTCGTTTGAGCGGCCGTATGGCTACGGCTGGCTGCTTGCGCTGGCCCAGGAGCTGAAACAGTCGTCACTGCCGCAGGCCGCGGGCTGGTATCAGATGCTGGAGCCGTTAACTCAGGACATTCGCAACCGGCTGGTGGATTACCTCGGCAAGCTCACCTATCCGATCCGCGTCGGGACGCACTACAACACGGCGTTTGCCCTCGCGCTGGCGCTGGATTATGGTCGCGCAGTGGGAGACAAGGCGCTTGAGCAGGCGATTGTGGCAGCGGCGGAGCGGTTTTATCTCGCCGACACGCGCTATCCGGCTCATTATGAGCCCGGCGGAGACGAGTATATTTCCGGCGCGCTGACGGAGGCGTTGCTGATGAGCAAAGTGTCTGAAGACTTCCCGGCCTGGTTTGACGCGTTTCTCCCGGAGGTGGGTGCCGTTACGGCGCTGATGAACCCTGCGGAAGTGAGCGATCGCACCGACCCGAAAATTGCCCATCTCGACGGATTAAACCTCAGCCGCGCCTGGTGCATGAAGCATATTGCTAAAGCGCTTCCCGCAAACCATCCGGCGCAGCAGGCGCTGCGCGAGGCGGTGACGAAACATCTGGCCGCAAGCGTTGAGCATGTGGTCGGCAGCCACTACAGCGGCGGGCACTGGCTGGCGAGCTTTGCGCTGATGGCGCTGGAGTAAACAAACGCGCTGTCTTTCTTGCCGGGTGGCGCTGCGCTTACCCGGCCTGCATTGTGCAACCCTTGCCTGCGGCCGTGCAGGGCACAGCCTAAATTTCTTTGATTTTTAATGCGATTAATATCTTAGTCGAATGTTTTTCCGTCATTTCTCTGGAAACAGATATCTTTTTTACCATCGCAAAAGTGTACGATACGCGCCACATACCCATAGTAAATGGATGGTTAATATGGCTGTCATACCTTTGTTACCTAAAGAAGGAGTCGCACTTGTGTTGGCAAACATGAGGATTGCAAGAGCGCATGGTATGAGTAGAAACATGGCTATCCCTACGACCTATCTTTGGTTTTATCAAAAAGTAAGAAATAAGGGGCCGTGGGATTACAAGCAAGGACACCCGGAGTTAGCAAATTTTGGGAACTTCAATTATGGTTCGGCTGGCTATGCTGCCGGGATACCATCAGAAACGCTATTGATGGGTGCTGGATGGGCGCAGGAAAGAGCTAAAACCTCCAAAAAGAAATGGGGGCACTGGTATCAAAAACCGCCTTATGGGGATGATCCTCACGATCAGTTTTGGATAAGGCAAGGTATAGAATATGCAAAGAAATACGGTTATTAAACGGCTTCATTGCTTACTCACAACGATTCTATTGCTCGTTGTTTGTGGGTTTCTGACATATCAATACTATTTTAATGCACCTCCTCACGATAGTTTTGTCAGCAAACAGAAACTCTCTGATACCGTCACGCTGTACATAACTAAGTATGATGATGGAGGCGCTACGGTGTCGGATGTTTACCGCTTCTATTTAGATAAAGACAACAGCGGGAACATTATGAAAGCCCTTGAAGATCGATCACCATTCCTTGAAGCCAATACAAGCAATTTTACTGCTTCAGCTTATGGGAACACGGTAAATGTAAAAATCACCGGCAAGGTTTATTCATTCACTAATTCTGATCTGTTCTATGCAGATGGTGTAGCGATCATGCCTGTAATTAACCTCATAGCCAATGGAATAAGAGATTAATTAACATAAGGAGTTATAGAAATGGCTGTACCAGTACACCTCTTTTTGAAAGACGATGGCGGAGCAATGATCCGTGGCGGTTCTGATGTTGCAGACCGTGAAGGAAGTATAGAGCTCAGAGATCTGATTCATAACCTGAGCATTCCAACAGATGATGCAACGGGTAAACTTACAGGTACAAGGCAACACTCTGCTTTCAGTCTAACAAAAGCAATTGATTCATCTTCACCCTATCTATACAAAGCTGTGGCTACAGGTCAAACGCTTCATAGTGCTGAATTAAAGTTCTACCACATCAATGATGCTGGTCAGGAAGTGGAATACTTCAATATCCTTATGGAAGGGGTGAAGGTCATTTCAATAACTCCAATAATGCATGATACAAGAGATTGTCCCGGTACTGGTCACATGGAAAATGTATCTTTGCGATATGCAAAAATCACATGGAAAATTCTGGACGGAAATATTCAGTACACTGATGCGTGGAACGAACGCCCTGCAGCGTAGGCGTAAAAACGAGCAGCGCCGAGAGGCGCTGCAACAATTTACGCGGATGCCCGAACCGCAGGGCGCAGCCTGCTCAGGCTAAATACCACCGAACCCGTCGAGGCGATGACGGCTAACCACAGTGCAACCTGGATAGCATGTTGATGGTCCCATCCTGCCGCTGCTCCCATCAGCACCCCCACCGCGGCGACACCGAGACACTGGCCGAATGTCCTGACGATAGAAAGCACGCCAGAGGCATAGCTGGCATATTCCCGCGCCACGTTAGAGAGCATTTCCCGGTTATTGGGACTCTGGAAGCAGCCAAACCCAATCCCACAAACCAGGCTGCGCAGGCAGATATTCCATACGGAAGGATTTGCCGGCAACGTCGCCAGCAGGACCAGCCCACCAACAAACACGATCAGCCCGAGGGTCGAGATCAGCGGCGCGGAAATGGTATCAGCCCAGCGACCCGCGTGCGGCGCGATCAGTACGATGCCAATCGGCCACGGGGTGAACAGCAGCGCGGACACTACAGGGCTGTAGCCATATACGCTCTGAAACAGGAACGGCAGCGCGACAAACGTGATCCCCTGGCTGACAAACGAGGCCAGCGAGGTCAGCGCGGCGAGGGTGAAGCGCCCGTTTCTGAACATCACCGGCGGCAGTAACGGATGTTGCGCGCGCCGAATCCGCCAGGTAAAGGCGAAGGCGCTGACCAGCGCGAGAACGCCCCAGAAGATGGCCTGCGCGCTAATCTGTTGCGCCACGTGCTGAAGGCTGTCGGCCAGCATGATCGCGGAACCTAGCAGGACGGCGGAGAGAACAGCGCCCGGCGTGTCAAATGGAGTTCGGTCCACGGCCGATTCCCGCGGCAAGGCCCGCCATGCCAGCAGCAGGGCGATGCTGCCCGGAATGAGGTTAATGGCGAACAGCCATTGCCAGCTCAGGGCGTCCAGTATTGTTCCTCCGAGCACAGGAGCAATCGCCGTGCTGGAGGCGATAAGCAGGGCGTGCAGCCCCAGAATGCGGCCAAGCAGCCGTCCCGGAAAAACGGAACGCAGGATCGCCGGGGCGATACTCAGGGTCGCCGCCCCGCCGATGCCCTGCAGGATCCGCATCCCGGTTAACATTTCCGGCGTTGTTGCCAGCGCGCAGCCGAGTGAGGTGAGCGTAAAGGTGGCAAGCCCGCTCAGAAAGACCGGGCGATAGCCCACGCGCGCCGCCAGCGCGGCGAAAATAGCCAGCGTCATTGCCGCTGACAGCAGATAGCCGTTGGCGAACCAGACCGCAACGTTCGCGGAGACCTCCATCGCCCTTGCCATAGAGGGGAGCGCGATGTTGATCATGGTGCCGTCAAAGACGCCCATCAGCGTGGTGGTCATAACGGCGGCCAGGACCCGGGCGCGTTCATGCCCGGGTAAACCTTCATCGCCGGGCAGGTTTGAAAATAGTGTCATCGTCGTTACTCCGGATAAGAATCGTGATGACGAAACTATAATCATGCGGTATACAGGGCGGAAGACACAGCATTTGCACTTAATCATTGCACATAACGCCATATCTGAGGAGCCACCGTGTCCGATCCTGATTTTAACCTTCTGGTTGCGCTCGACGTTTTGCTGGCAGAAGCCAGCGTGGCGGGCGCGGCGCGACGTTTAAGCCTTAGCACCTCCGCCATGAGCCGTACCCTCAGCAGGCTGCGGGAAGTGACCGGCGATCCTATTCTGGTACGGGCCGGTCGTCACATGGTGCTGACGCCCTGGGCCGAAGCCACCCGGGATCGCGCCAGAAGCGCCGTCTACGAGGCAAGGGCGGTTCTGCAGCCCTCCACCGACACGCTGAAGGTGGAAAATCTCGAACGGCTGTTCACCATCCGGGCCAACGACGGTTTTGTGGTGGCATTTGGGCCACTACTTATTGCGGCGGTGGCGGAGGTGGCGCCCGACGTCTGTATTCGTTTTTCGCCGAAACCTGAAAAAACGTCGCGCTATTTGCGCGAGGGGCTGGTCGACCTGGAGATTGGCGTGCAGAACAATATGGGGCCTGAAATACGGCTGCAAAGGCTCTTTCAGGATCGGTTTGTTGGCGCGGTGCGCAAGGGGCATCCGCTGTCATTACGGCATGATGTCAGCCTTGACGATTATGTCGCGTGGGGCCATGTTGTGGCCTCTCCGAACGGATCGTTGCATGGGGCTGTCGATGACGCGCTGGCAGAACGGGGGATGAAACGCAAGATCGCCAGCGTGGTGCCCGGCTTTCCTACGGCGTTATCCGTGGCGCTGGCCTCCGATCTGATTGCCATGGTGCCTGCGTTGTACCTGCTCAATCAGCCGATGAATGAGCAGGTACACGTCTTTGAACTGCCCTTTAAGACCAGGACCATTACGGTGTCACAGATGTGGCATCCGCGCATGGAGCAGGACCCGGCGCACCGGTGGCTCAGAGAGAAAGTGCTGGAGGTGTGCCGTTCCGTGCGCTGAGCGCTCAGGCAACCTTTCCCGGCACGGTGAGGATGAAGCGCGTCGACACCGCATCCGATTCCACGCGGACTTTTCCGTTGTGCGCCGTGACGATGGACTTCACGATGGCAAGCCCAATTCCGCTGCCTTCACCTTTACGCTGCCTGGACGGATCGACGCGATAAAAACGGTCAAACAGCTTCGACAGATGCGCCTGCGGGATCGGCGTACCGGGGTTTTCTGTCACCAGCTCAACGTTGTTATCGTGTGTTCTGATGGAGACCGTTACCGTTTTCCCTTCCGGCGTATAGCGCAGGGCGTTGGAGAGCAGATTATTGATTGCTCTTCTGAACATCTGCGGATCGCCTTCTATCAGGCAGGGCATCCCGTTAAATTTCAGAGCGATGTGGCGTTCTTCCGCCCAGGCCTCGAAGAAATCAAACACCTTCATGACCTCGCCGCTTAAATCAAACATCACCCGATCCGGGATAAGCTGATTATTATCCGCCTGCGCAAGGAACAGCATGTCGCTGACCATGCGGGTCATCCGGTTGTACTCTTCGAGGCTGGAGTACAACACATCTTCCAGCTCCTTCTGAGAACGGTTCTGGCTCAGCGCGATTTCCGTTTGCGTCACCAGGTTGGTGATGGGGGTTCTGATTTCGTGAGCGATGTCGGCGGAAAAGTTAGCCTGACGGGTAAAAACATCTTCAATCTTTTCGATCATCTGGTTGAAGGAGATGACCAGTTGCTCCAGCTCAACGGGGACGCGGGACGGCTCCAGCCGCGCGTCAAGATTTTCGGAGGTGATGTTTTTAATGGCGTTGCTGACGTTACGCAGGGGCAAATGTCCCTGGCGCACGGCGATGCGGATGACAAGAATAATCAGCAGGCTGATAACGGCGGCAATCGCCAGAAGGTTTTTTTTCAGCGCCTCAAGGTAGTGCAGATGAAAATTAATGGAGAGCCCGATCAGCATCACGTAGCCCTGCGTTTTGCCCTGCATCGTTGCCGTGCCTGAGGAGGCGATAATCCGGAACGTTTCCATTTTCATGTCGGACCCGGCGTGCATGGGGTCGGCCGGGCCTTCAACCGTCCAGAGAAACACATCCTGCGCGCGGCGGTGTTCGCTAAAGTTCGCCGTGTTCATCGCGGGGCGTAGTGCCGCTCCTTGCGCCGAGCTGAACAGGGTATTGCCCTGCGGATCCAGAAGCAGGACGGCCACGTTGCGGTAGCTGGCGATCGACTCTTTGATCTTGCTGATTTTCTTTTGGTCAGGATCGGCCGGTGACTGCAGGATGCGGTGCATCGCGGTGCTGATTTGCTGCAGGTCGCTGATATCCTGCTCGGCGAAGTGCTTTTCAACGGAATGCAGCATAAACCAGGTAAAGGCGAAAAAGGCCAGTATCGTGGAGAGGCTGATAAAAAAGGTCAGCCGCAGCGCAAGCGAGAACGGGCGTCGGAGGGGCTTAACGCGCATCCGGCACCTCAAGCATATAACCCACGCCGCGCACCGTCTGGATCAGCTTCGGTTCAAAATCGTTATCGATTTTCGCGCGAAGCCGTTTTACCGCCACGTCAATCGCGTTTGTGTCGCTGTCAAAATTCATGTCCCATACCTGGGAGGCAATCAGTGAACGGGGAAGCACCTCTCCCTGATGACGCATGAAAAACTCCAGCAGGCTGAACTCTTTGCTGGTTAACAGGATGCGGCTTCCGGCTCGGCTGACCTTTCTCGACACAAGGTCAACCGTCAGGTCAGCCACCTGAAGCTGGCTTTCCGCGATCACCGTATTTCCGCGCCTCAACAGCGTCCTGACCCGGGCGAGCAGCTCGGCAAAGGCGAAAGGCTTAATCAGATAGTCATCCGCGCCCAGCTCAAGCCCCTTAACCCGGTGTTCAATCGTACCGAGAGCCGTCAGAAGTAGTATGGGCATCCCTTTGCCGGCAGAGCGGAGCATGCGGACAATGTCCCAGCCGTTCACATCGGGCAGCATGATATCCAGAATCAGCAGATCGTATTCAGCGGTCATGGCGAGATGGTAGCCGTTCAGGCCATTAACAGCGTGGTCCACGACAAACCCCGCTTCAGTGAGCCCCTTGCTGAGGTACTCACCGGTTTTCATTTCATCTTCAACGATCAGTATTTTCATCTTGCTCCCCTGACTGGCTGCTGATGACATTCTATGGAGCCCGCAACCGTTCACAATGACTTACGTTAAAAATGACAACATTGTCATTATCCCGTCACCCGTCAAACAGGAAGCGTTCAGTAGAGTAGCCCTAAAAATACTCTGGACTTCATTTGAACCGCTATGTTCCTGTTAAAACGACTCAGCATCAGTACGGTATTTATCCTGGCGGGCTGCGTCTCGCTGGCCCCCGAATACCAGCGCCCGGCATCACCGGTACCCCAGCAGTTTTCACTTTCGCGCAACGGCCTGACGCCTGCGGTGGTGGGGTATCAGGATACCGGGTGGCGCAACTTTTTCGTCGACCCGCAGGTAGCCGGGCTGATTACGGAAGCGCTGAACAATAATCGCGATGTAAAAATGGCCGCTCTGAAGGTTGAAGAGGCGCGGGCGCAGTTCAGCGTGACGGATGCGGATCGTTATCCTCAGCTGAATGCGTCTTCGGGTATCACGTACAGCGGCGGGCTTAAAAGTGACAAACCCACCACGCAGCAGTACGACGCGGGCCTTGCGCTTAGCTATGAACTCGACTTCTTCGGCAAGCTGAAGAACATGAGCGAGGCCGGCCGACAAAACTATTTCGCCAGCGAAGAGGCCCGTCGCGCGGTGCATATCCTGCTCGTCTCTAACGTTTCACAGAGTTATTTCAACCAGCAGCTGGCGTTTAAACAGCTGCGTATCGCGCGGGAAACGCTGAAAAATTACCGGCAGTCTTATGCGTTCGTTGAGCAACAGCTGGTGACGGGCAGTACGAACGTGCTGGCGCTGGAACAGGCCCGGGGACAGATCGAAAGCACGCAGGCAGAGATTGCCAAAAGAGAGGGAGAGCTGGCGCAGGCCAATAATGCCCTGCAGCTGGTCCTCGGCACGTATCGCGCGCTCCCGGGCGAGAGCGGCATGAACGCCAGCGACGTTGCGCCGGTAAAGCTGCCGCCTCATCTCTCCTCAGCGATACTGCTGCAGCGCCCGGACATTTTGGAAGCGGAGTATCAGCTTAAAGCGGCCGATGCGAATATCGGCGCCGCGCGTGCCGCCTTTTTCCCGTCAATATCATTAACCAGCGGGCTTTCCACAGGTAGTACGGAATTATCCAGCCTGTTCACGTCAGGGAGCGGGATGTGGAATTTTATTCCTAAAATCGAAATTCCCATTTTCAATGCGGGCAGGAATAAGGCCAACCTGAAGCTGGCTGAAATTCGCCAGCAGCAGTCGCTTGTTAATTACGAACAAAAAATTCAGTCCGCCTTTAAACAGGTTGCCGACGCGCTCGCGCTGCGGGACAGCATTAACCAGCAGCTTGCTGCGCAACAGCGGTACTTTGATTCACTCCGCATCACTCTTCAACGTGCAGGTGGGCTATATTCCAGCGGTGCAGTCAGCTATATCGAAGTCCTGGACGCGGAACGTTCTCTTTTCGCTACACAGCAAAATATTCTCGACCTTATTTATGCCCGACAGGTTAATGAAATTAATCTCTTCACCGCGCTCGGCGGCGGTTGGGTCGAATAACGTTATTTAATTAAAAAGGAAAATAAGCATGCGCAATTCTCTTAAGGCCATTGTATTCGGAGCGACCTCAATTATGTTTTCTGCCAGCCTCCAGGCTGAGGTTCATCAGCACGAGGGGATGAATTCTTCCAGCGAAGCGACCTCAGAGCAGCTCATTACCGGGACCGGCATCGTGAAGGACGTTGATCTCACGAATAAAAAAGTCACGATTTCTCATGAAGCGATCCCGGCGATTGGCTGGCCCGCGATGACCATGCGTTTCACCTTTATTCAGGCTGACGAGAGCATCAATGCATTGAAAGTCGGCAGTCATGTTGATTTTTCATTTGTTCAGCAGGGCAATATCTCTTTACTGAAGAGCATTAAATAGCGAGAAACGGCATGGCCTCATTCAAAATAAAATATGCTGCCATGATAGTCAGCAGCCTTATTGCGGGAGGGCTGATATCCGTGACGGCATGGCAGACACTTTATTCATCTGAAAAAACAGCAAATAGCGTTGCGGAAAGAAAGGTCCTTTTCTGGTATGACCCGATGAAGCCTGACGTGAAATTCGACAAGCCCGGTAAATCACCGTTTATGGATATGGATCTGGTCCCGAAATATGCGGACGAAAATAACGATAAAAGCGGTGACGGTATCCGTATCGATCCGACGCAGGTTCAGAATCTGGGGTTAAAAACGCAAAAGGTGACGCGCGGAACGCTGAATTATGCCCAGACGATCCCGGCCAATGTCAGCTATAACGACTATCAGTTTGTCATTGTGCAGGCGCGCGCGGAAGGCTTCGTTGAGAAAGTCTACCCGCTGACGACGGGCGATAAGGTAAAGAAAGGCACGCCGCTGATTGATATTACCATTCCGGACTGGGTAGAGGCGCAGAGCGAGTTTCTGCTGTTATCCGGCACCGGCGGAACGCCGACGCAAATCAAAGGGGTTCTGGAACGGCTTCGGCTGGCGGGTATGCCGGATGAGGATATTCAGAGGCTGCGTGAGACCCGCACGATCCAGACACGGTTTACCATCAAGGCACCGATCGACGGGGTGATTACGGCCTTTGACCTCCGTACCGGGATGAATATTTCGAAAGAAAAGGTGGTGGCACAAATTCAGGGGATGGATCCGGTCTGGATCGGTGCGGCGGTTCCTGAGTCCATTGCTTATCTTCTGAAAGACACCTCGCAGTTTGCTGTTTCGATACCTGCTTATCCGGATAAATCCTTCCCGGTTGAAAAATGGAGTCTTCTGCCGAGCGTGGATCCAACCACCCGTACGCTGCAGGTGCGCCTGCAGGTCTCCAACAAGGATGAGCTGCTGAAACCGGGCATGAATGCCTACCTGAAGCTGAACACCCAAAGTCAGGAAATGCTGCTCATTCCGTCTCAGGCCGTTATTGATACCGGCAAAGAGCAGCGCGTTATTACCGTTGATGCGAACGGGAATTTTGTACCGAAAAGGATCCGCGTTCTGCATGAATCTCAGCAGCAGTCCGGCATTGGTGGCGGGCTGGAAGAGGGGGAGTCAGTCGTCGTCAGCGGTCTGTTCCTGATTGACTCGGAGGCCAATATTACCGGTGCGCTGGAGCGCATGCGCCACGCTGAAACCCCTGACGACGCCTATTCTGGCCATTAAGGAGACGATGATGATTGAATGGATTATCCGACGGTCAGTGGCCAATCGTTTCCTGGTCATGATGGGGGCGCTGTTCCTCACCGTCTGGGGCACATGGACGATTATTAACACGCCGGTCGATGCCTTACCCGATCTGTCTGACGTGCAGGTGATTATCAAAACCCGCTATCCCGGCCAGGCCCCGCAGATTGTTGAAAACCAGGTGACCTATCCACTCACCACCACCATGCTGTCGGTTCCCGGCGCAAAGACAGTGCGCGGCTTTTCGCAGTTTGGTGATTCGTACGTGTACGTCATTTTCGAAGATGGCACCGATTTGTACTGGGCCCGTTCGCGCGTGCTGGAGTACCTGAATCAGGTTCAGGGCAAACTCCCTGCCGGCGTGAGCTCGGAAATCGGCCCGGACGCCACGGGCGTAGGCTGGATATTTGAGTATGCGCTGGTGGACCGCAGCGGAAAACACGATCTCGCCGAGCTGCGATCATTGCAGGACTGGTTCCTGAAGTTTGAGCTAAAAACTATCCCGAACGTGGCCGAGGTGGCCTCCGTCGGCGGCGTGGTGAAGCAGTATCAGATTCAGGTTGACCCGTTAAAGCTGGCGCAGTTCGGCGTCAGCCTGCCGGAGGTTAAGCAGGCCCTTGAATCGTCTAATCAGGAAGCGGGGGGATCGTCCGTAGAACTCGCGGAAGCGGAATATATGGTCCGGGCCAGCGGCTATCTGCAGACCATCGATGATTTCAATCACATCGTCCTGAAAACCGGTGAGAACGGCGTGCCGATTTACCTGCGTGATGTTGCCCGCGTACAAACGGGGCCGGAAATGCGCCGTGGTATTGCCGAGCTGAACGGGCAGGGTGAAGTGGCGGGCGGCGTAGTGATCCTGCGTTCGGGTAAAAACGCGCGCGAGGTCATAACGGCGGTGAAAGACAAGCTGGAGACGCTGAAGGCCAGCCTGCCGGAAGGCGTTGAGATTGTGACTACCTACGATCGCAGCCAGCTCATCGATCGGGCAATCGACAACCTGAGCGGCAAGCTTCTTGAGGAGTTTATCGTGGTGGCCATCGTCTGCGCGCTGTTCCTGTGGCACGTCCGCTCTGCGCTGGTCGCAATTATCTCTCTGCCGCTTGGCCTGTGTATTGCCTTTATCGTTATGCATTTCCAAGGGCTGAACGCTAATATCATGTCGCTGGGAGGCATTGCCATTGCCGTCGGCGCGATGGTGGATGCCGCCATCGTGATGATTGAAAATGCGCATAAACGGCTGGAAGAGTGGGACCACCGCCACCCGGGGGAGCCGATTGATAACGCCACCCGCTGGAAGGTGATCACCAACGCCTCTGTAGAGGTTGGCCCCGCGCTGTTTATCAGCCTGCTGATCATTACCTTGTCGTTTATTCCCATCTTTACCCTCGAGGGACAGGAAGGGCGGCTGTTTGGTCCACTGGCCTTCACGAAAACGTACGCCATGGCGGGGGCGGCCGCGCTGGCCATCATCGTGATCCCCATTCTGATGGGATTCTGGATCCGGGGTAAAATCCCCGCAGAGACCAGTAACCCATTGAACAGGTTGCTGATTAAAGCCTACCATCCGCTTCTGATTCGGGTGCTCCACTGGCCTAAAACCACCCTGCTGGTTGCGACCTTATCCATCTTCACGGTGATCTGGCCCCTGAGCCAGGTGGGTGGCGAGTTCCTGCCAAAGATAAATGAAGGTGACCTGCTGTATATGCCGTCAACATTGCCGGGCGTCTCTCCGGCAGAAGCGGCGGCGCTCCTGCAGACCACGGACAAACTCATCAAAACCGTGCCTGAGGTAGCGTCGGTGTTCGGTAAAACCGGTAAAGCCGAAACGGCCACGGACTCCGCACCGCTTGAAATGGTGGAAACCACCATTCAGCTTAAGCCTGAGAATGAGTGGCGACCCGGAATGACGATTGACAAGATCGTTGACGAACTCGACAAGACCGTTCGTTTACCTGGCCTGGCGAATCTCTGGGTTCCGCCCATCCGCAACCGCATCGATATGCTTTCAACCGGGATTAAAAGCCCGATTGGCATCAAGGTGTCAGGTACCGTTCTGGCTGATATCGACGCCACGGCGCAGAGCATTGAAGCGGTAGCTAAAACGGTGCCGGGCGTGGTGTCAGCCCTGGCTGAACGTCTGGAAGGCGGGCGCTACATCGACGTTGATATCAACCGGGAAAAAGCCTCCCGCTACGGGATGACGGTTGGCGACGTGCAGCTGTTCGTCTCCACGGCCATCGGCGGGGAGACGGTGGGAGAAACGGTGGAAGGCGTCGCCCGCTACCCGATTAATATTCGCTATCCTCAGGACTACCGAAACAGCCCGACCGCGCTGAGGCAGATGCCGATCCTGACGCCGATGAAACAGCAGATCACGCTGGGCGATGTGGCGGATATCAACGTCGTTTCCGGCCCTACGATGCTGAAAACGGAGAATGCCCGTCCTGCGAGCTGGATTTATATCGATGCCCGCGGCATGGATATGGTGTCGGTGGTGAACGACATTAAGACTGCTATTAGTCAGAACGTAAAGCTGAGACCGGGCACCAGCGTCGCATTCTCTGGACAGTTTGAACTGCTTGAGCACGCCAATAAGAAACTGAAGCTAATGGTACCGATGACGGTGATGATCATCTTCATTCTGCTGTATCTGGCATTCCGTCGCGTGGATGAAGCGTTGCTGATCCTGATGAGTCTGCCGTTCGCCCTGGTCGGGGGGATATGGTTCCTGTACTGGCTGGGCTTCCATATGTCTGTGGCAACCGGCACCGGCTTTATCGCTCTGGCCGGGGTGGCGGCAGAATTTGGGGTGGTCATGCTGATGTATTTGCGTCATGCCGTTGAAGCGCATCCGACGTTATCCTATCGGGAAACCTTCACCGTACAGGGACTTGATGACGCCCTTTATCATGGCGCCGTGCTGCGCGTGCGGCCAAAGGCGATGACCGTTGCGGTGATTATTGCCGGTCTGCTGCCCATTTTGTGGGGAACCGGTGCCGGATCAGAAGTCATGAGCCGGATAGCGGCGCCAATGATTGGCGGCATGATCACGGCTCCGCTGCTATCGCTGTTTATTATCCCTGCGGCGTATAAGTTGATTTGGTTGCGCAGGGTTAAAAAACCATAAAAAAACCGCCGTTAGCGGCGGGTTTTTGCGTGATGAATGCTTAGCGCGCCTTGCTGATCAGTTTGCGCCAGGCTCTGTTATGCAGAGTAAATAGCAGCATCTTATAGAAAGCGGTAGAGAAGATGCAGCTGCCGCTAAGCCCCAGCATGACGGTACTCACCATCGCAGCGGCCAGACTGACGCCCGGAGCAGCGCTACCGCTCAGTGCGGCCAGCAGATAGGCTGCCGTTAATACCAGACTTATCACCGCCAGCGTAAGATGTAACCGCACGGCGCGCATGCTTCCTTTGCCAATCATAAACATCGTCACGCCGTTGATGCCTGCGAACAGTAGGGCGATCAGCACAATCCACACGAATACGCGTTCGGCTGGCTGGCCGAGTGCGGCGAATACGCCATAGCCCAACCACAGCTGAGGAATCGCGAAGCTAACAATTACCCCGAGAGTACTGATTGCCGCCGGAATACCCATGGTGTGTAGACCCACAGGTTTGCCCATTTCTTCAGCCAACTGAGTCTTTAGCTGTTGCAGCTGTGTCGGGGAGGTATTGCTTATGCTGGTAGCCACCTCGTTACAGTGTTGCAGGCGACGGGTTAAAACTTTAAACATTTGAATACTCAGCGTTCAGTTAGGTAAAAATGATTGCAGCACACCAACCACATAGCGTCCTGACTGGACGGTATTTTGCGGATTGCGGATAGTCCCAGTGAGTGAGCTCCCCACAAAGGCCGATGCGTTGTTGACCGCACTCATCAGCTCGCGCTGCAGTGATTTTTGTAACGATTCGCTTGGGAAACGTTTCGGATAAACACCTGCGCGGATCGCGGCCTTTACCCCGGCACTGGAGATACCTGGATTCTGCGCTTTAATGATCTCTTCCGTGATGCGCTTACGCTCGGCACGGCTCAGGCTCTGGAACCAGGCGGTAACTTTACTTGAAGACGCCGCTTTCATCAGCTTGTACGTTTCTAAAGTACCTCTTAGCGCGGTTCCTGCCGCAGCAAGCGAAATAACATCCAGAACTGTCGTGGTAGCAACGTACCAGTCCTGGCTGTCAAGCCATGCAACGTCGGAACCATGGTCGTTATGGATAGCCAGCAGACGGCCCGCGCCAATCATGCATTGCGCTCCCGTAGCCAGCGTACCGGACAGGCTAATCGCCGCAATCACACCAGACCCGCCAGCGGTAAACGGTACTGCCGCACCGGCACCAAACGCCATGACAAGCGTAACAATCATCGCGCCACAGGCAAAACCGGTCGAGGTAATTTCCGTAGCAAGTGACGGAGTAGTTAGCGTCGCAACCACAGCTTTTTCTGCACTGATTTCCTTAGCATCTGGAATTTTACTGATGACTACATGGCTGACGGTGCTCTGATTCACATCAGCAATGCGTCGAGAGGGGCGAACCAGCCAGCGTTGCTTGCCATCATCAAAAATGATGCCGACATTGTAAAAATTACGCGAGCAGTCGAGTTGCGCGGCCAGCTTTTTAAAATCGATATCTGCACCGGCCTGTAGGCCAAGGCTTCGCGAGAGATCATATGAGGGAAGGGTGCTGTCAGGCGACTGCTGACCGGGTAAGTTCATCGAGGAAGCTCCTTCATTCCGTGAGGACTATTAATTAGCAGGATAATTTATTGAAAAAATTTATGATTCGAACACTAAGACTTAGATAATAGCAGCGTTAACTCGGTGATCAAATGATATTGCTTGACTTAAATGTAAACGATACCAGGGTGTATTAAAGCTTAGCGGCAGACTTTCTCAGCACAGTAATATCCCTCTTGGGTGATTGACCGAACATCCGCGTATATTCCCGACTGAAATGGGATAAGCTTTCGTAACCCGGTCCCGCGTCTTGAGTAGAACGCCAGATGGGTAATGTGAGTTTTTCTCACAAATGGTTTGTAATCGACGGTGGATTTTATCGAGAAGGGAGGACGCCAACGTCCTGAATTCTGTTGCTGCATGAGAGCACCGTGGAGAATTGACCCATGAATGCAATTTAACTTATGTTGTGCGAAAACTCAGTTCATAAGAAACGGATGTCATATGTCATTGTTTTACTGAGTATTTATAATGTAAATCTCAACTCAATTCAAGATCACTTCATGAACTACTTAATATTGGCAACGGGGTATGGTGCCAGATAGCTTGAAAAGCCCCCTTTAAGGAGGCTAAGCGACGATTCATACAGGTACTGTTCTTAGCTTTGAGGTCCACAGAGTCAACATCGCTGAGAAAATAAGTATTCCTGCACTTAACGCAAATGTACTTTGAAAACCAAACTGATCAAACAAAATCCCGCCCACTGTAGACCCCAGTGCGATTGAGAACTGAACTGTTGCTACCATAAGACCGCCCCCTGATTCTGTATCTGACGCAGTGGCACTGGCAACCCAGCTCCACCATCCTACCGGTGCAGCTGTTGATAACACGCCCCAAAGTCCCAACAAAACACAGACGGTAGGAATATTGTTACCCATAGGGATCAGGATTACAGCGACTGAAGCCATGACAAGTGGTATCCCAACCAGTGTCTGATAAAGGCGATTTTTGATCACAAACCCAATCACTGTCGTTCCGGCAAGTCCAGCTACCCCAATCAGTAACAATATTAGCGTTACTTCATCAGAATTAACTTTCGTGACATTCTCCAGAAACGGTCGGATGTAGGTAAACAGAGTAAACTGCCCCATGAAAAAGATACCGGCAGCACACATACCAACCGCGACATTCTTGTTTCGTAAAAGAGAGGTAACAGATGACCCGGTTTTACCAGATTTGCCGGGCTCCATCGAAGGAAGGCTTATCCATTGCCATACAAACGTAATTATTGCGACAGGTACTAAACACAGAAAAGCTCCGCGCCAGCTTATGGCAGCCGTAAGATAACTTCCAAGTGGGGCTGCCACTATGGTTGCCAGAGCGTTTCCTCCATTGAACACGGCCAGGGCACGCGGTACCTTACTAATGTGCACCAGTCTTACTGCTGTAGCGACTGACATTGACCAGAATCCTCCAATGACAACACCAATCATGGCTCTCCCCAGCATATAGATAAGATAATTGGGGGCGAGTCCGACTAACACGGCAGATAATCCCATCAGAACTGTCAACGCCAGTAAAAGAAACTTTCTGTTCAGTGTTCCGGCTAGTCTGCGTATGCTAAGACTTGTAAATACTGCAAAAACACCTGAGATTGTCATTCCCTGACCAGCTGTACCTTCCGATATCCCTAAATCATGGGCAAGTGGAGTTAACAGACTGACAGGCATGAACTCTGAAGCGATCAGAGCAAACACGCAGAGTGAAATAGCGAATACACCATTCCAGTTAGAATTATCTGAAGTATCATTCAAATATGTTTGTTCTATTTTTGAATGCTTTTTTGTCATCGTCAGTACCTTTAAAACGGGCATTGAAAAAAAACGGGGCCACCGGCCCCAAAAAGAGGGTTAAAATTAAAAAGAGAGGATTAATATGAACATCACAACGTCAGTGGAATTATGAATCTGGAAAGTGTTACATATTCCTGATATCACATCGTCGACGCATCTATAACATAGCGATATCGGGCTTTCTTATTAAACACGTTATCCCATGCTTCATTAATCTGCTCTGCCTTGATTATCTGGATGGTAGGTAATATTTTATTTTCAGAACAGTAATTTACCACTTCCTGAGTTTCTTTCATGCCGCCAATCATTGACGCATTGAAATTAACTCTTGATGCTGCAAGACCAAGCGCATTGAGTGTAATCTGAAAACCTTCTGGCATGCCGACCTGGGTGAAAGTTCCGTATGGCTTCACAACTGATGCGTAGGCTGCGACGTCGAACTGATAAGGGATCGTGGAAATCATATAATCCAGACTTCCCTGATAAGCCTTCAATTTGTCAGAACTATCGACCACAATTACTTCTTTGGCCCCGAAGGAAAGAATATCGTCAACTTTCGATGGCGTAGTTGTGAATGCATATACCTCCGCTCCTTTAGACACGGCAAGCTTTATGGCCAACTTGCATATTTAGTCTCAATCAAAATATCGTTGTCACCAACTGCTCTGCGCTCAAAGGACCAGGGCGAGAGTTTTCCGGAAGTGTCAAACGCTGCATAACCGCGAGTTCTCACTCTGGAACCAATTACATCAGCGGCAAGTGAACCAATTGGACTGCTCAGCAACACACCGGCTCCTATGACCACCCCAGAACGAACAACAAATTCGCGACGAGTCAGATTTTTTTCTTCATCCATCATTACACTCCTGCTCATATTTTTGACCGGGTTTGCTTTCCGCTTCTGAAAGGAAGCCGAATGTATGCTAATAATGGTTAATCCCGGCAAGTTAATTTTTCCTGGAGGTCAGGAAAACGCCAGCGTACTTTCAGATAAATTCATCTGTTAAGTGAGCAGATAACAATTTACAGGCTTGAGGTAACATAAAATACACAAATACTTCAAATTATTTGCCTGATCCTCTGAGGATTGCATTGGGAGGGGTGTTTTATTTTGCTGCATAGCAGAATACCGTTCATGTTATATTTAGCCTGCGAAAATCGCAGGCTATACTTATTAAAGCGCGATCTTCAATAAGGCCTCAGCCTCTCTGGCCGTAATTTTTCCATGCTCACCCAAGGCAATGTGACCATGTTCTTTTAACTTACGAATAACTTCTGCAATGGCTTCATCCCCTAAATCATAATCAGAGAGTCTGGTTTTAACCCCCAGTTGTTCAAAAAAAGCGACCGTTGCATTGATAGCCTCATCGGCCATTTTTTTGGTATCAGATTCGGGAATATTCCAGACCCGAGCACCGTACTGAGCCAGCTTCTCAGATTTTTCATTTTTGCAGTAGCGCCACAGGGCAGGCATCACGATCGCCAGAGTGCGGGCGTGGTCAATGCCATACAAGGCTGTAATTTCCTGACCAATCAAGTGAGAAGCCCAGTCTGTCGGTACACCGGCACTTAACATCCCATTCAGGGCCATTGTTGCCGCCCACATGATGTTCGCTCTGGCGTCGTAGTCTTGAGGATTTTTAAGGGCTGTCGGGCCTTCTTCTTTCAGCGTATTGAGCAATCCTTCCGCCAGGCGGTCCTGCACCTTCGCGTTTACCGGGAAAGTGATATATTGTTCAAGTATATGGACAAAGGCATCCACAACCCCGTTTGCGGTTTGCCGCTCAGGCAGCGTGTAGGTAATTTCCGGTTCAAGCACGGAAAACTGCGGCATAACGCACGGAGATGCAAAAAAGAGTTTATCCTGCGTGGTGGCACGATTAATCACAGCCGTGTTATTCATCTCGGACCCCGTCGCTGCAAGCGTCAGTACGCATCCAAAAGGCAAAGCCTGTTTCACTACGCTGCCATAGCTGGTGATAATTTCCCATGGATCATTTTCATAAAGAGCGGCCGCGGCGATGAATTTTGTACCATCGATGACTGAACCACCGCCAACGGCCAGGAGAAAATCAATTTTTTCCGCTTTGACAATCTCGACCGCTTTCATCAGGGTTTCGTAATGTGGATTGGGTTCCACCCCACCAAATTCAAAAACAAGGCTGTTTTTAAGGGAGCCTTTTACGCGTTGCAGAATGCCGTGTTTTATTACGCTGCCCCCGCCATAGACGATCATGACCTTTTTATCCTGCGGGACTTCCTGCGCAAGTGCAGGGATTTGGTCATGCCCAAACAGAATTTTTACCGGGTTGTGATAGATGAAATCTTGCATAACAGTTACCTCAGGATCAGAGCCACAAACGCGTTATCAGAGTAATGCACGCTCACTATTGATGATGTGAAGGTAACATTTGATATAAAATTTATTAATCAGCATTTATTTCACTTACTAGTGAAAAATATTTGATAATTAACCATTGGCTGGTACGCTGGCTTCTCCCCTAGAGGAGGCGAGTGTGGATGAACTGAAAGTTTTTTTAAGCGTGGCCAGACTCAAGAGCTTTACTAAAGCGGCAGCAGAGATCGGTGTGACGCCCTCAGCTGTCAGCCATACAGTAAAATCCCTGGAAGAAAGGCTTGGGATCAGGTTGCTGGCCAGAACCACCCGCAGTATCTCCACCACAGAAGCGGGTGAAAGGCTCATCAACGAAATTGGCCCCTTGATGGAGCAGGTTGATGACGCAATTAGTCGGCTGAGTGAGCTTCGTGAAAAGCCCACTGGCATCATTCGCCTTACGGGTTCAGATGACGTTATCCAGTACCTGATCCGCCCGGTGTTGCCTGACTTCCTGAGCCGCTACCCTGACATTCAGATTGAAATCGGAATTGATTATGGATTTACCGACATCGTTGATCAGCGTTTTGACGCGGGGATCCGCCCCGGAGATGCGCTGAATAATGATATGATTGCCGTTAAAATCAGCCAGGACTGGCGGCAATTGATTGTTGCAGCACCGGATTATTTTCAACGCTATGGGAAGCCTAAAAAACCGCAGGATCTTTTGAACCACAATTGCATCAACGTCCGGTATTCCGACACGAGTGGTTTGTATGCCTGGGAATTCGAGAAGGAAGACCAGAAGTTCAGCCTGAAGGTGAAGGGGCAATATATTGCGAACAGCACGGTACATCAGCTTGATGCAGCTCTTGATGGCCTGGGCGTAGCCTGCCTTCCAGAATATGTTGCGGATGAATATATCAGAAACGGCAGGTTGATTGTGGTACTGACCGAGTGGTGCCCCTGGTTTGAGGGCTACCACATCTTTTATCCTCACCGCCGACAGGATTCTCCCGCCTTTATGGCTTTCCTGCAAGTTTTGCGCAACCGGTACAATAACAGGATAAGGTAAAATACATTACGATAATACTAAAGCTTACCAGCTGACTTTCTCAGCACGGTTATATCCTTCTTGGGTGATTCCCCGAACATCCGCGTATATTCCCGGCTGAAATGGGACAGGCTTTCGTAACCGACAGCATAGGCTGCTGTGGTGACATCGTAATGTTCATTCAGCATCAGTCGCCTGGCTTCATTGAGGCGCAGCCATTTCTGATACCGTAGCGGGCTCATTCCCGCAAGCTGCCTGAAGTGTTGGTGGAAAGAGGGCGTGCTCATTTGCACCCGACTTGCCAGTTCTTCTACGCGTAAAGGTGATGCAATATTGGTCTTTAACCAGTCAATAGCTTTACCGATACGGTAGCCATGGCCGTCTACTGCTGCAATCTGTCTGAGATGATCGGACTGATCGCTCATCAAAAGCCGGTAATGTATCTCTCTTTGAATCAGCGGCCCGAGAACAGGAATAGCTTCAGGCTCGTCAAGCAAAGAAAGCAGACGGCAGAAAGGCTCCAGCAAAACATCAGTAATAGTTCCTATACCGACACCCGTTCCCGGGTCTCGTTTTTTAACCGGCGGCAGGCTTCCCTGTGCAATTAATTCCATCAGTACGCGCTGGTCAAGTTTATAGGCTACGCCCACGCAGGGACGGGATGTCGAAGCCTGTAATACTTCCGAGCTGGCTGGCAGGTCAAGAGATGTGATCAGGAATTTTTCCGCATTGTATTCGTAAGGTTCACCACCAACCCACATGATCTTCGCGCCATCGGCCACCAGAACGATACTGGGAGGGACCAGGCAGCTCACCGGAGGAGCGGGTTCGTTTCGGCGGAACAATTCGAGTCCTTCTACGGCTGTAGGGAAATCACCGGTGCAGGGTGTGCGCTGAGCTATATCGACCGAAAGTTCACCCAGTAGTTTTTCAACCGACTTCTCAGAAATCATTCTGTAATGCCTCACATTTGTTACGCCTTTTGACGTTAACAACTTAGCAGCTATGAAAATTGAAATATACGCTTTGAGATCAGGTTCAGAGGATCAGGCAAATAATGCAGAGTATTTTAATAACACCCTTCATTAAAGACACTCAAAATAACAACACTGAAATGAGGCAGTGTCCTGTAAGTCAGGGCTCACCGCGAGCAAATTTAAACCGTTCAGGTTAAAGCCATTTTTAACTGTCAGGCAGGTTATCCGGAGGAGACATACGTGAAAGAGTTTACTTTCTACAACCCAACCCGAATCGAATTCGGTTCCGGAAAAGAGGATACTATCGGTGCACACATTGCCAGTGCTGGCGCACGTAAAGTCCTGCTGTGCTACGGAAGCGAACGTATTAAACGAGAAGGCCTGTTCGATACGGTCAGCCAGAATCTTGCCGATAACGGGATCGAGTATATAGAACTTGGCGGTATCGTAAGTAACCCGGTGATATCCAAAGTCCGTGAAGGGGTGGAACTGGCCAAACAACATAACGTGGACGCTATCCTGAGCGTTGGCGGCGGCTCCGTACTTGACAGTGCTAAGGCTATTGCGGCCGGCACACATTATAATGGTAACGTCTGGGATTTATTCGCTGGTAAAGGCGAGCTTTCCTCTGCTTTACCTTTGTTTGCCATTCTGACCCTGGCCGCAACGGGAAGCGAAATGAACCCGTATGCCGTTGTCACCAATGAAGAAACACATGAAAAATTATCGATCGGTAACGACTACACGCGTCCTGTGGTATCCGTCCTGAGTCCGGCACTGATGGCGGGCATCTCCCGGGATTACCTGGTCTATTCTGCCGCT
Source organism: Enterobacter sp. 148H3 (assembly GCF_034107425.1). Taxonomy (NCBI): domain Bacteria; kingdom Pseudomonadati; phylum Pseudomonadota; class Gammaproteobacteria; order Enterobacterales; family Enterobacteriaceae; genus Enterobacter; species Enterobacter sp. 148H3. Next base: position 182,805 of record NZ_JAWNEI010000003.1, read on the forward strand.
GATATCATTTCACACCTTATCGAAGTGTACTTCACCGCAACCGTTCAGCCTGCAATTCAGTCGCGTCTGGTTGAAGCACTCCTAAATACGGTAATTGAAACCACACAAACGCTCATCGCCAGTCCGGATGATGAAGCTGCGCGTGGGGAATTTGCCTGGGCTGCAACCCTTGCCCAAAACGGTTTGATCCTGTCAGGCTGTGCCGGATTCAGTTATCCGAATCATGCAATCGAGCACTCTTTATCAGCACTTTTCAACGTTCCGCATGGGGCAGGGTTGTCCGTTGTTATGCCCGCCTGGATGAAATGGTACAAAAACCGAAATACACCGCAGTTTGAGCGTTTCGCAAAATATGTGTTCGGACTCAGTTCGGCAGATGACGGCATCGCAGCGCTTGAGAAGTGGTTCGAAGAAATTGGTACGCCAACACGTCTTGAACAGCTGAACATCAGGGAAGCAGATCTGCCCGCTATCGTTGAGAACGTCCAGATCAATGTCAAAGCGTTTGGTATCGCCAGTGATTACCCACCGGAAGTTGTAACTGAAATACTCATGCATGCTGTCTGAAACATATCCCTCAATATCCAATGAAAGGTTTTAATATCATGACGCTAAAATCTTCAACGCGCTTTTTTAATGGCGCACTCCTTGCCGGAGCGATGGCTCTGATTTCAACAGAAGCTGCGGTCGCCCAGCCTGCACCAGGCACAGCAGATTCTTCAGTCCGTCTGGTTCAGACGTGGGATAAAACTTTCACAAGGAGCGAAAAAGTGGATCATCAAAAAGTTACTTTTAAGAACCGTTACGGCATTACGCTGGCCGCTGATGTGTATCTTCCTAAAGATCGCGGGAACAAGAAGCTTGCTGCGCTTGTGATTTCCGGGCCATTTGGCGCTGTAAAAGAGCAGGCTTCAGGTCTTTATGCTCAGACCCTGGCAGAGCGCGGATTCGTGACGCTGGCATTTGATCCGTCTTATACCGGTGAAAGCAGTGGTGAACCCCGCAATATTGCTTCGCCTGATATCAATACCGAAGACTTTATGGCCGCAGTCGATTTCATTGGACTGCAACCTTATGTGGATCGTGAACGTATCGGTGTCATCGGTATCTGCGGCATGGGTGGGATTGCCCTGAACGCTGTTGCCGTGGATAAACGCGTAAAAGCGGTCGTTGCCAGCACCATGTATGATATGAGCCGCGTGATGTCGAAAGGCTACAACGACAGCGTAACGCCGGAGCAACGCGAGCAGGCGCTGGAGAAGATGAGCCTCCAGCGCTGGGAAGATGCGGCAAACGGTAAACCTGCATACCAGCCAGCCTATAATAAACTGAAGGGCGGTGAAGCACAGTTCCTCGTGGACTATGCGGACTATTACATGACCAAACGCGGCTATCATCCACGAGCCGTCAACTCTGGTAACTCATGGTCCGTGACAACGCCGATGGCCTTCATGAATTTCCCGCTCATGACCTATATTAAGGAAATTTCTCCGCGCCCGATCCTGTTCATCCATGGTGAAAAAGCGCATTCGCTTTACTTCTCCAAAACGGCTTATGAAGCGGCAAATCAACCAAAAGAGCTTCTGATTGTTAAAGATGCAACACATGTCGATTTATATGATCGTATGGATAAGATCCCGTTCGATAACATCACTGCATTTTTCAACAAAAATCTTAATAAGTAAGCCATAGCACCGTCCGGTGTTTTCAGATGCAGTGTCTGCGCGATAAACGACAGACACTGCTCTCTTAGCATGGGGTGTTGTGTATTCCCCCTAAAGAGCGTGCCGAATGGATACTAAACAAACGTTTTCACTTAGCTATGATGGCCTGACCGGCGAATGCGTGAAGATGATAAAAGAACTTCAGACAAACGCAGACAGTCTTGATGGTATTGGATTTGCGCTCGAACAGGCAAAAAATACAGGCAGTGCTGGTACTCGTGAAGCAGGCTCTAATTTCTCATGCAACATTAATTTATCGAGTTAATGCTGCAATAGAAAAAAATAGCCGCATATGAAAGAGGAGAGGTTTATGTTCTGGAACTATGAAGTATTAACAAGAATAGATGAGGCCGATGACCTAAAAATCGCTCCGTATCATCCCGATATGAATACGACCGGTACGCCGACATGGATTTGGGAAGTGAAGGTGGGTAACCGACTTTTCGTCCGAGCCTATAGTGGTACCCGTTCAAAATGGTATCAGGCTGCATTGTCCCAGCAGGCGGGTAAGATACTGGCTATTGGACAGGAGTTCGACGTCCTGTTTGCAAAACCATCAGACCCTGAGCTTGAAAGTAAAATAGATCAGGCTTACCAGAAAAAGTACTCCGGCAGCAGCTATGTTTCCGCAATGACAGGGACACGCGCCAGAGCGGCCACGATTGAGATTTTACCTTCGTGATTTCTTGTCGCAGTGATACTGCGTGTTCTGTGAGGCAAAATCTGCCTGTTTAACTTTAATTTCCCTGAAACTGGAGGCAAGTATGAAACCACTCTTTCCGGGGCTGCCTGTTAAAATGCTGGCGCTTTTTCTGCTGGTCTTAGTGATGCCACTTAAAGCTGCCATCAGTAAAGAGAAAAGCCATATAAGGACGCTTGTAATCGTTTCTCATCCGTATCCGGAGCAGTCCGTTATGATTAAAGGGCTACAGCAGGCTGCTGAGAGCGTAGATGGAGTAATGGCAGAACAGGTACCGAGCTTGCCGATGTTTTCACACCCATGAAAGCCAGTGCATTACATGCGGGCATGACATGGCTCCCGCCACTTGTTTTTCAGGGGGTGAGAACCAGCCAGCTGCCTGAATACCAGCGCCAGCTGATTGAACGCCTGACAAAGTAGAAATCCGCCTTCACAGAAGGCGGATTTTATTCTTCCCATCCGGAGAGTAGTCAGAAATCACAACGAAGTTCATTATCTATATGTGGATATTAAGAAAATAGCTCTTAAACATAATGCCAGCAAACGAAAGATTAAGGGTGATTTAACCCTATGATTTTATGTGAACCATCTAAGTTCATGAAGTAAGTTAACGATCAACATGATGCAAGAAACGAGAGGGAGATCAGAAATCCTAACGTATTGATTTATCAGTTAGTGGGAGTGTCCTGTGAACTTATTTACCACAGCAGGTGATTTAACATAATATACATTATGCGCACCGGTATGAAATCAGGGGAAATCTGGTGTTTTGTGGTCATCGTTACCTGGATGCCGATGGACTATTAAAGCGTCTTAGCTGACCATCTTATGTGCATCCAGCTTTTGCTCAACGTCTCAACCAAAGGCCGTGTTGAATACGCTCATCTGCCGCATCAGAACTTTGAACTGAACTTACGCATTTCACATCCCTTAAAACGCAGATAGCACGCCAGCTTGACGGTACTGTTCTTCCCAGCCTTATTATTTACCGTTTTGTCCTGTTGATATAAGCCTGCAAACCCTCCGCAAGATAATCAAACACCGTTTTACAGGCCTGGCTATGGCGTAAATCCTCATGCATCACCAGCCAGGTGTCGAGATGAAATGCAAAGAAATCAGGCATGACCCTCTGTAACGGCGGAGAAAAATCGGCCAGTTGTACCTGGCACATACCGATACCCGCTCCTGCACGAATGAGGTTTAATTGTGCAATATCACTGTCACTCCGCACGGTAAACAATTCACGGTTTAGCTGTGGATATTGTTTAAGTGCCTGTAAAATAAAGGGAGTCGTATTATCGAAACCCACGAGCGTATGGGTGAATAACTCATCAATACTTTCCGGAGCACCACATCGTGACAGATAGGCTGGCGCGGCATGCAGACCTATTTCAACCCTGCCCATCCGACGTGCAATCAGTTGCTCCTGCACCGGCGTGGCCATGCGTACGGCAATATCCGCTTCCCGGTTCAGTAAATCCTGAACGCGATTAGACAGAACCAGTTCAATAACTATCTGCGGGTATTCTTCCTTTATTTGTGCGATCACTGGAGGCAGAACCTCCGTGCCGATGATTTCACTGGCGGCGACGCGCACAATGCCTCGTAATCCGTTTGCGCCGGAACTGAAACTGGCTGCCGACCGTTCAATCATCATGGCCGTATTTTCCATCGACTGCGCATGGCCCTTCAGCTCAACGGCTGCATCCGTGGCCTGTAATCCTGTCTGTGAACGGGTAAATAAAACAAGGCCCAGGGCTGACTCCAGCGCCGCAATATGGCGTCCGGCGGTTGGCTGAGTAATGGCAAGCCTGCGTGCGGCCCCTGACAAAGACCCTTCCCTCATCACGGCCAGAAAGGTGCGATACCATTCCCACGGGATATTTAGCTTCATACAAAAATGAATACCTGCTCGCTTATATTATGCAATTACATTTAGCCCGTGCGGTCATTATGATGTCAAGCAGATATCCAATAAGGGTCAAACGATGAAAAACACAAATAAGGTACTGATACTGGGCGCAACGGGTGGGATCGGTGGCGAAATAGCCCGCAAATTGATCCGTGATGAATGGGATGTGCGTGCATTGCGCCGCAGCGCTCCGAAAACTGACGATCGCAACAAAAGCATTCCTTGGATAAGTGGTGATGCGCAGAATGCAGAACAGGTTGAGGCAGCGGCGTCCGAATGCAGCGTTATTATCCATGGCGTAAACCCGCCGGGTTATCGAAACTGGGAACAGCTGGTTTTGCCCATGCTGCATAACACCATAAATGCAGCGGAGCGAAACGGTGCGTTAATCGTTCTGCCGGGCACGATTTATAACTACGGTCCGGATGCTTTTCCCCTCTTACGCGAGGATTCTCCTCAGAATCCGTTTACCCGAAAAGGCGCTATACGGGTGCAAATGGAGCAGGAACTGGCAGACTATGCGCAGCGTGGCGGAAAGGTGCTGATTTTACGTGCAGGTGACTTTTTTGGTCCCCATGCCGGCAATAACTGGTTTTCGCAGGGATTGGTCAAACCGGGGCAACCGCCGAAGATAATTCAAAACCCCGGGAAAACCGGCGCAGGCCACCAGTGGGCTTATCTGCCGGATGTCGCCGAAACGCTCGTTGCACTGCTGTCGCGTCGGGAGGAACTCGAACCGTTTGCCAGTTTCCATATGCGCGGGCATTGGGATCCTGACGGGACAGCGATGACTGCCGCCATAAAGCACGTCGCGGAGCGTGCCGGTATTCAGGCGAAGGTGAAATCGTTTCCCTGGTGGCTTATCTCGGCGATAAGCCCCTTTAATACCACACTGCATGAAATGCAGGAGATGCGTTATCTCTGGGAGCAGTCAATAGAAATGGATAATTCAAAACTGATTTCCTTTTTGGGCCATGAGCCCCAGACCCCACTTATTGAAGCTGTACATTCCACATTAGCGGGCCTGGGCTGCATTTAACATAACCTGTGCGTTTAGAAAGGGTTGAACGATGTCTGATATACTTTAGCTTTTGAAAAACGCAGCCCTAAGCAAATGGAAATTGAATTAAATAAAAGTGTTAAAGAGAGAATTTTCCACGCAATCATTTTTGAAGTGATGGCCAACATTATTATCGCGCTGTCTCTTGCCTGGCTGATGAACGTGTCGATACTCCAGTCGGGCTCGTTGTCCGTGATATCCGCCCTTACCGCAACGATCTGGAATTTTATTTTTAATAAACTCTTCGACTCGCTGCAGAAAAAATACCGCTTTCAACGGACGTTTCTCATTCGAGCGATCCATGCGGTAGGTTTTGAAACGGGACTCATCATCACCCTAATTCCTGTCGCGATGGTTATGCTGAATCTTACAGTGACTGAGGCATTTTTTGTTGAGATCGGTCTTGTACTGTTTTTCCTGCCGTACACGTTACTGTTTAACTGGATTTACGACTACCTGCGCTGGACATTTGTTGGGCGGAAACGGTCTGCTATGTAGAGAGATATCTGTCACATTGACACGCCTTTGATCGTATTCGACTCCTCTCACCTTCTATACTCTTCATTTCTCTATCTCTTTTGAGGAGTCGATAATGTTCGATCATGTGAAATTCGGCGTCAGCGATTATGAAAAAAGTAAAACTTTCTTCCTCGAGGCGCTTCGCCCGCTTGGAGTAAAAATTATCGATGAAGGCGCGCCGGAGTATGGTGTTGAAATGAGCTCAGGGGACGTTTCACTTTGCCTTTTCCATACAAATGACAAACCCGCGCCCCTGCATCTGGCGTTTGTGGCTAATACGCGTCAGCAGGTTGATGATTTTTACCATGCCGCGCTGCGCGCTGGCGGACGTGATAACGGTGGGCCGGGATTGCGTTCGTACGGTGAAAATTATTATGCCGCTTTTGTCATCTCACCTGATGGTCATAACATCGAGGCCGTGTGCCATACGCCGGAGAGCGAGTAGCTCAACGAGTCTTCCAATAACCGTCAAACGATTTACTCATGCAGTTTGTTGCACGATATTGCACGATATTGCACGAAATGCTGTATTCCTGGCCAGTAATGTCGTAAAGTCTCGTCTGTAAATGTGCATTTTCATGCAATAACACTGACAGAGGTATTTATGACACAACAGTTGATTTTAATTGCCGGTCCCTATCGCAGCGGTACCGATGGCGTTCAGGCACGAATCGATGAGAATCTGGCGCGTCTCGAAAGCGCAGCATTAGCCGTTTACCAGCGTGGCCACATTCCGGTCATTGGTGAATGGCTTGCTTTGCCGCTGGCAAAAGCCGCAGGCTCAATAACGGTGGGTGATGAAATCAGCGAAGCGATGCTGTACCCCGTTGCTCACCGGCTCATCGCAAAATGTGATGCGATTTATCGTATTGCCGGTGCGTCTAAAGGTGCCGATATGGATATTGAAGTAGCCCGAAAATATGGTCTCAGCGTTTATACCGCGCTTGAGAACATTCCAGAAGCTTAATCCGGAACGCCAGCCAGCCCGTGGTCAAAGGCTGGCTGTCAGAGGGGGTCACGATCTGAGGTCAGAACGACGGATACGCCCTTTTCCGATACCGCGCGGATCCAGTCCTTATCTGTACCGTCTTCAACGACGATGGTATTTACCGAAGACACATCTCCAATCACAAACGAAGACGCGGTGTTGATCTTTTCCGGAGAAGCCAGAACGACCGTCTCCGCGGCTCTGCCGGAAAATGCACGTTTGATGCATGCCTCTTCGAAATCACCGGTTGTCAGCCCCGCGTCAGGATGAATGCCGGTCACGCCCATAAAGAACAGGTCCGCATGTATATTCGCTATGCCTTCGATGGCCGCAGCGCCGACCGCAACAATTGAATGTTTATACAAGCGTCCGCCGATCAAAATCACCTCAATAGAAGGATGATCAACGAACCCCAGAGCAATACTCGGGCTGTGCGTCACCACGGTGATGCGCAAGTCAGGAGGGAAAAACGTAATCAGCTCGGAGGTTGTCGTGCCACCGTCGACAATCACCACCTGGCCTGATGAAATTAGCTGTGCCCCTTTCCGGGCCACCCTTTTTTTGGCATCCATCTTAACGGATTGCCGTTCGGCAAAAGGAGCAATAGCGGAAGATGACGGCAGCGCGCCGCCGTGAACACGCTGCAAACGCCCTTCTGCCGCCAGCTCGCGCAGATCGCGCCGGATGGTATCTTCTGAGACGTCAAAGAGAATGCTGAGCGCTTTTGACTGTACCTGACCTTCGGCACCAAGCTTTTCAAGGATCAATTGTTTTCGCTGACTGGTGAGCATCGTGAATTCCTGATGTTGCATGTATTATCCTGAACATGCATGATACTGCTGTTTATGATCATTACTCTACGTAAGGAGGGACATTCGTGCAATCAAAACGTGCAGATGTGCGCATCATCGACAGTGAAACCCTGTCAGACAACTGGTACATCCTCAAAAAATACACCTTTGACCTGCAGCGGCGTGATGGTGAATGGCAGCGCCAGCATCGGGAAGTCTATGACCGTGGCAACGGCGCGACGATTCTACTCTATAACCGTGAGAAAAAGACGGTGATCCTGACGCGCCAGTTCCGCTTCCCTGTCTTTATCAACGGCCATGAAGACGATTTAATTGAGGCAGCAGCAGGATTGCTGGACAACATGGATCCCGAAAGCCGCATTAAAGCAGAAGCGGAAGAAGAGACCGGATTTCACGTTTCGCGCGTGCAGAAAATCTTTGAAGCCTATATGAGCCCAGGCTCCGTCACGGAGAAACTCTACTTTTATCTTGCCGAGTACCAGCCACATGACAGAACCGGCGCAGGCGGCGGGATCAAGGCTGAAGGAGAAGATATCGACGTGCTGGAAATGACGCTTGAAGAGGCTTTACGCAGCATTGAAACGGGCAAGATTGTCGACGGTAAAACCATCATGCTGCTGTATCATGTTGCCCTTAAAGGTATTCTGTAACCTACTGGTTTAAATCCTGATTTATAGACGTATGTAAACGGTACGCTTGTACGTTACGCGTAAGAAAAGGGAAAACCTCCTAAATTTTGCAGCCTACTATATTTAGTGAACGATTTCGCAATTCGATAAAATCATCAACAATTCCCTGAGTCATCTGCATTTACCATTCAAAAATGCCAAACGTTCACAAGGCTGCCCGCTGAGGTAGCCTGTCTTATCTGTTGTCTGGATTAAAATGCGACTCGCTACGGATAACGAAGCATATTATACTTGCTCCTCCATTCGAACAGGAGGCAGCATCTCACGTGAAGGATACATATTACAACGACATAACGATCAATACGCTAATTCAGAGTGAGCTTGACGCGTTTTTTGAGGATTTCAAAGGGATCGTCTTCGCCTACGCTATTATGAACAAGAAAGATCCTTCACAGATGAGGATAATCAATAATAGCCCTGAGTGGTTTAATATCTACCTTGAAAGAAAATACCAGTTTATTGACCCTGTCATTATTAGGGCTTTGCGCTGTGTTGAAGATTTTTTCTGGGAAAGTGATGTCGTACTGTCGGATGGTTATAACCTGACACGCATTTTCGACGAAAGTGTCCAGTATGATATTTACCAGGGACAGACGTTTCCTCTGCATGACTATCTGAATAATCTTGTTGTCTTATCCGTCATCAGTCCTAAGCATTCTGGCATTGACATAGATAAGTATCGGCCGCAATTTCTACGCTTCCTTGTTCAGTTACATCAGAAGACACTCAATCTGTATAGTCAGCATCAGCAGAAAAAGAATGTTTTCTTGTCGCCACGTGAGCGCCAAATCCTTAAATGGGTCAGTGCCGGGAAAACGTACGCAGAAATTGCTGTTATTTTGTCTATTGCCGAGCGCACCGTTAAATTCCATATGGGCAATATAATGAAAAAACTCGGTGTGAATAATGCCAGACACGCAATAAAACTTGGAACGGAACTCCGGTTACTGGAGGAGTAAGCCTCAGCCACTGGTTATAAATGGTGTAGATGCTCAAGCATTTCGCGAAGCCAGTGACTGGATTTATCTTTGTTAATAATGTCTTCAATAATGCCTATACTGGCAGGCATGTAAATATAGTAAATAACCTCCCCTTTTTCAGAAACACCGCGCTGAATAACCTCAACTTTCCAGTTAGCATGGCGAAATATGGCATACATACCACGGCTGGCTACTGCGTACATCCCATGATATTTATTCTTAATGCAATAAATAATCATTGCAAGAAACAATGCTTTACTGGCGGGCACGCCCTGCAGGCTTGCGGAGTCTCGTATTTCTTTATCTAAAAATAAACGACTTACTTCACAGCAGGGAACATCTTCTGGAAAAACAATGGGATTATCGAAATAGTTGTGAAAGATCTCGCTTATCATTGTCGGCTGCGTTGCGTTAATAAATCGCGCGCCACATAGCAGCTGCCCATCATACATACCCAGTAAGTATGTCGTGTTATGGGAATCAAATTGATCCTTTTCCATACCTTCGACGCATTCCACCTTCCAGTCGAGTCGGTCCCGAAAAGTTTTTCTCCTGAGTCTGTAGAGTTCGCGCGCTAATGCTGGTGGTAATTCATCGTAGTCGTGTAAAAAAAATTCAATGACAGAATTCATTCTCATGTTCCTGATAATAACACCTGAAACTAGTTTCACCTGTCTCTTAGGACAGCTTTCATTGTGCCGCATATTCCCTATACTTAAAAAGTACCTGACCACGAAGTTCTCGCAAAACTAAGCGGTCAGGAGGTCAAAGACCTATGAAACACCAGGGATATACCCATCGATTATTATCTAATATTTAAAGTTTCGGGTACAGAACATAAGAAGAACTTTGCCGATAAAATATTAAAAAACAATAATCATAAAATTATTACAATAAAAACATTGCCCCTTAATCCTTTAAGGGGTAATATTTCTATTTGCTTATTTTTTCCTCTCTTTTGTTTCACAGAATCTGCGGAATTCATCTGCCCTAAACCTCTCCCGTACCGCTTTGAAGGCGCCTGCCTGTGCTATTCTTGCAGAAGCATGCCAAACGGAGAATTGATGATGGCCGACTGGAACCCTTCTCTTTACCTGCAATTTGGCGCAGAAAGAACGCGTCCAGCTGCAGAACTGCTCGCCAGAATTCCTCTGGATGAGATCGCTACCATCGCTGATCTGGGCTGTGGACCAGGAAACAGCACGGCGCTGTTGAAGCATCGCTGGCCATCTGCACATATCACCGGGGTCGATAACTCCCCTGCCATGCTTGAGGAAGCACGCGCAGCCTTACCTGACTGCCACTTTATTGAGGCCGATATCCGTCAGTACAAGCCTGGCCAGCCGCTGGGCCTGATTTATGCCAACGCGTCGCTGCAATGGGTTCCGGACCATTACGATCTCCTGCCACATCTTGTCTCCCTGCTTAAGCTAAATGGCGTACTGGCGATCCAGATGCCTGACAACTGGCTGGAACCGACCCATGTGGCGATGCGTGAAGTGGCGCTTGAGCAAGACTACCCAGACCGTGGCCGCGAGCCTCTGCCAGGCGTACATGCTTATTACGATATTCTGTCGGAGGCTGGCTGTGACGTGGATATCTGGCGGACGACCTATTATCACAAAATGAGCTCTCATCAGGCCATTATTGACTGGGTAAGCGCCACCGGCCTGCGGCCCTGGCTCCAGGAACTGAATGAAAGCGAGCAGAAACGTTTCCTGAAACGCTACCATGAACTGCTGGAAGAGCAGTATCCGCTTCAGGAAAACGGGCAGATACTGCTGGCTTTCCCCCGGTTGTTTATCGTGGCTCAACGCCAGCCCTGAACGGGCTATGACCGAGCTTCTTTGAGCAACTGCTGGATAACCTTTTCCTGTTGCTCATAGTCCCCCTCGCCAAAGGCGGTATAGCGCAGCTGCCCTTTGGCATCAAAAAAGTAATGCGCTGGCCAGTACTGGTTGCCGAAAGCATTCCAGATTTTATAGTTGTTATCCGTGACCACCCGATACGGCAGTTGCCATTTATTCACCGCATTTTTAACCGACGAAAGCGGTTTTTCCCAGGGGTATTCCGGGGTGTGAACTCCGATCACCACCAGACCCTGCGGTTGGTACTTAGTGGCCCACTCCCGCACATGGGGGAGCGTATGCTGGCAATTAATGCAGTCCCACGTCCAGAAATCAATAAGTACAACCTTCCCGCGTAACGATTCAGACGTGACAGGGTCACCGTTCACCCACCCTGTTCCACCGCTGAGCGAAGGCAGCTGACTGCTGGGCTCTGTAATCACTATCGGCTCAAGCTTCACCGGCGTGGCTGTGGGCTTCGTCAGATTTAACAGCGCGGTTTCAAGACGGTCCGAGACGCCGTTTGCCCCTTTAAGCAGCGAAGTCATCCCCGTCGCGTTAAATGCGACGGTCGCTAACATCACAACGCCTGCACCCTGTCGCAGCTTTTCCATTAGCGCCGATTTTGCCCTTAAAGGTGCCATCAGCGTGCGGCCTCCAATGACGAGTAATCCCAGCATCATTGCGCATCCGCTGCCATAGGCGGCCAGCAGAGCGCCGGTGGTAATAGCGGAATGCCCCGCAATGTTAATGCCGAAAATCGCACCCAGAATGGGACCGGCGCAGGGAGACCAGAGCAGTCCTACAGCAAGCCCGGCCAGAAAAGCCGATGCCATTCCGCGCGTTTGCCCGCTTCGGGTGTTGAGAACATTACCCGCGCTGACGGCCGGTCCCGCAATACGCTGGGCGAAAGACGGAAAAATTAAGGCTAGCGCGGCAGTGGCCAGAATGACGAGCGCGATCCAGCGCCCGACGATGGTTGCCTCTGCGATCCACTCGCTGGCGACGGTGACGGCCATCGCCACCAGGGTAAACATCACGATCATCCCCGCCAGCAGGGCCAGAATATGCCGACGCTGGCCCTGGAAACCGGCGAACAAAAGTGGAATAACCGGGAGCGTACACGGGCTGAGCAGGCTTATCATCCCACCCAGAAAAGCGATTACCAGAAACATAGAAACCTCACAATACAAGTCCTGCGACGCTGCAGTGAGGCTATTTAAGCGTGCGGATGTGTTCAGGATATGTGTAAATGCGAGGGTTTTGTCTGGCTCTGTATCGCCCAGGTAGAGAGATACAAAGCCGTACAATTTTACTCACGGCGCGGTAGCGTAATGGAGACGTCCAGCCCGCCCCCGTTACGGTTCGCCAGCCTGAGCTTTCCTTCCAGGTGAGCGGTGAGCTGCGCGGCGATCGCCAGTCCGAGTCCTGTCCCGCCAGTCTCGCGGTTGCGCGAGGTTTCAACCCGATAAAACGGCTGTAATACTGCCTCAAGCTCGGCTTCGGGGATCCCCGGTCCGTCGTCCACAATGTGAATAATGACCTCGCTGTCTGATGAATCGTCTACTGAAATCGCAGCATGCTCGCCGAATTTGAGGGCGTTATCCAGCAGATTGGTCATCACCCGGCGAAGCGCCTGCGGCCGCGTGACGATGGGCAAGCGGGCTTCGCCTACCTGAAAGTGCACGTTTTTACCAATGTCCTGGTAATCGCAGGCGATGCTGTTGATCCAGGCGTTCAGCTCCAGCTTAAGCGACGTCTCCTCCAGTGATTCCGATGATCGGGCATACGCAATGCCCTCCCGTACCAGACGAGACATGTTATCAAGATCGTTCAGGAGCTTGTCGCGAAGTTCAGGCTCTCCGGCCATTTCGACGCGGAGCTTCATGCGGGTAATGGGCGTCTGGAGATCGTGAGAAATCGAGGCCAGGATCTGCGCGCGTTCCCGGAGATAAGACTGAATGCGCGCCTGCATGGCGTTGAAGGCATGCGCTGCCCGCTGCACCTCAAGCGGCCCTTTTTCCGTCATTGGCGTGCTGGCCGCCGGATCCAGCGCATCCACCGCACGGGTAAAGTGTGAAAAAGGCCGCACGACCTGCCGCACGGCTATCCAGGAGCAGACAGCCAGAACCAGCAGCTGCAGGATGAGAACGACCGGTAGCCAGCTGGCGACGGGCGGCATGCGCGGGATCAGGTCAATGGTCAACGGTGCGCCATCGCGTAACGTAAGATGGGCCTGAATATGCGAAATGGCGCCGGGAACCGCGGTAAAGCTAAGCGGGTAATGCGCGGCAAGCGTCGCTTTTAAGGTTCGGATAGCATCTTGCGAACGCTTATCCGTCGGCGCTGCGCCAGGTTCCCCTGTGCCCAGAATATAACGATAGTTACCCCGTTCAAGCCGCGGCAGCCAGGCGGCACGTTCGCTCGCCGGTAAGCGGTCTAATATGGCGACGCTGGTTGCGACATCGTTTTCCAGATTACCGAGCATCACCGTGCGGGCGCTGTGCATGCGTTCAACCATGACCAGCGTCAGGCTCAGGGCGTTAGCCAGCAGCAGACCGGCCAGCACGACGAGCAGCAAACGGGCCAGCAGCGAGCGTGGCCAGAGCCTCATTCGTTAACCTCTTTGATGGTCACTGGCATCGTAAAAACGTAGCCTTCGCTGCGCACGGTTTTGATATAGGCGGGCATGCGGGCATCTTCGTTGAGACGCTGGCGAACCCGGCTAACCAGCAGGTCAATTGAGCGTTCAAACAGCTCGGCGTCTCGCCCCTGCGTCAGGTTGAGCAGCTGGTCACGGGTCAGCACGCGCTGCGGATGGTCAAGGAAAACGCGCAGCAGCCGATACTCCGCGCCGCTGAGCGCCACAATTACCCCTTCCGGATCGATTAAGTGGCGAGCGACGGTATCGAGCTGCCATTCACCAAACATCACTAGCCGCCCTGCTTCCGTCACCTGTAGATTGGGCGGCATCGTGCGAAAACGCCGTAAAATCGCTTTGATACGCGCCAGCAGCTCGCGGGCGACAAATGGTTTCACCACGTAGTCATCCGCGCCCATCTCCAGACCCAGGATCCTGTCCGTCTCCTCGTTGCGCGCCGTCAGCATCAGGATGGGGAGATCTTTATGTTTCCCGACGCGCAGCTCTCGACACAGCGTAAGGCCGTCATCGCCGGGCATCATGACATCCAGCACAACCAGGTCGATATGCTGTTTATCCAGCACGATGCGCATCTCTTTGCCGTTGGCCGCGCCCGTCGCGCGATAACCAGACTTAGCAAGGTAATCGACAATCAGTTCACGAATATCCCTGTCGTCATCGACGACAAGGATATGATCAATATGCTCCACCGAAATCTCCAGACCGAAGGGTAACGTACTGAAAATAGCACATTTCAGAGTTTGTCAGCGTCAACAACGGCCTTAACAAAATCCTGCGGATCTTCCTGAGGCGGGTTGTGCCCTACGGTGGCCCCAAAAGTGCGGTGCTCGTACTTACCGGTAAATTTACCCGCATAGGCCTGCGGTGCAGGATGCGGCGCGCCGTTGTTCCCACCTTCGATGGTGATCGTTGGAACGGTGATATTCGGCAGCGTGGCCAGTTTCTGCTCGTAGCTGTCGTATTTGCGCTCACCTTTTTCCAGCCCTAAGCGCCAGCGATAGTTGCTGAGCGTCACGGCGACGTGGTCCGGATTGTCGAGGGATTTGGCGCTGGCGTTAAAGACAGCATCGCTAAATTTCCAGTCAGGCGATGCCTGAGACCAGATTAAACGGGCGAAGTCATGCGTGTTTTTCGCATAGCCTTCAGCACCGCGCGCGGTGGCGAAGTAGAACTGATACCACCACTGCTGCTCCGCTTTTGGCGGCAACGGCTGCTTGCCAATCTGCTGGCTGCTGATGAGATACCCGCTCACTGAAACAAGTGACTTAACGCGCTCGGGCCACAGCGCCGCAACGATATCTGCCGTTCGGGCACCCCAGTCATATCCTGCAAATACCGCCTGCTTAATATTCAGGGCGTCCATCAGGTTCACAATATCTTTTGCCATGGCTGAAGGCTGGCCGTTGCGCGGCGTTTTGGCTGACAGGAAGCGCGTGGTGCCGTAGCCGCGCAGAGAAGGCACAATCACCCGATAGCCTTTTGCCGCCAGTGCGGGTGCAACCTCGGCGTAGCTGTGAATATCATAGGGCCAGCCGTGCAGTAAAATAACCGGCTGACCGTCTTTCGGGCCGAGGTCGACATAACCGACGTTCAGATCGCCGGCGTTAATTTGCTGCGGATGATCAAAGGCGGCCGCGATATTCGTGCCGGTGACTTCAGCCTGACAGGACATCACGGTGCCAAGAGAAATGGTCAGTGCAAGGGTCGAGTACGCGAGTTTGCTAAACATGTTGGTATCTCCGGTTGATTACAATTCACGGGGATATAACAACACTGCAGTGTATAGCGGATATGTGCTAAAGCGGGTTTATTGCAAGCCTGTGTATGTATCCGGGACCTTGATACAGTGTGATACAAACACAGGTGCTGGAGTCTTAGAGGGAGAGACGATAGCGGACGTAATCGTCAGCCTCACCGTATTTGTCATAGAGTTTACGCGCCGGGTTGTTCTCTCGGGTGACCCAATACAGTTTTGACCACCCTTCGCGCTTGCCTTCCTTAATCAGGGCGTCAATGAGCGCTTTACCTGCTCCCGCCCCGCGTTCATCGGCATCAACAAACAGATCTTCCAGGTAGCAGATGGGCGCGGTAGACCAGGTTCCTTCATGCAGAATGCACATCGCGAAACCGATGACCTTTTGGTCCTTCTCGACCACCCGGCAGAACATCGGTGAATGCGCTGAAAGCGCCCTTTCCCATGTCGATGCGGTGACGGATTCCTCGAGGTAACAATCATAAAAATGGGTATAGCCATCCCATATCGGACGCCATTGGGAATAATCGTTTTCGCATAGAGGTCTTACCGTGACGGCCATGTGTTCCTCACATTACAAGTCGATCGCCATTTCAAAACAGCGTAAATCAGCCCCTGCCATACGCGAATGATGATAGTTTTCGCGCAGCGTGACAAACCCCAGCGTCTGATAAAACGACTGTGCGTTAGGGGTTGCATCCAGCCTAAGACGGGTTATCCCCCGGCTACGGGCTTCATTTTTGAGCGCCTCGATAATCCGGGTCGCCATGCCTTTACCGAATGCCGCGGGCAAGGTGAATATCGCCTCCAGACAGTGGGTATCCAGATCCAGATAGCCGGTCGCCGCAACGTCGCCCTTTTCATCTTCCACCACGTAAAAAGGGTATTCAATGACCATCTGCCGATAGCGTTCGGGCATGAGATCCGGCGTCCAGCGCGCAATGACCTCGGCGTCGTAACTGGTTTTACAGCCGTGACG
Source organism: Enterobacter sp. 148H3 (assembly GCF_034107425.1). Classification (NCBI taxonomy): domain Bacteria; kingdom Pseudomonadati; phylum Pseudomonadota; class Gammaproteobacteria; order Enterobacterales; family Enterobacteriaceae; genus Enterobacter; species Enterobacter sp. 148H3. The sequence goes on from NZ_JAWNEI010000003.1 coordinate 199,430, forward strand.
AATCGCCTGGTTGCGAATGTTCCAGAGTGTTTCGGCTTCCTGCGGGTTGGCTCGTCTCAATGCCATAGTGACCTCTGCAAATGATAGTAGGATGGAAAGGTGAGCTAGCTGAGATAGAGTGCTATTAAGATGAAAATACCAGAACGCAAACAAAAGCATAACGCCTAAATAGGGAGATCCGCGCATGACGATACCGACGCTCACGACAGAACGCTTACTGCTGAAACCGCTGGTAGCGGAAGATGCCGTCCAGATACAAAAGCTATATCCGCGCTGGGAGATTGTCCGTTATATGGTCTCCTCCGTGCCCTGGCCCTACCCGGATAACGGCGCGGAAAACTATGTCAACAACGTGGCGCTGCCTGATATGGCAAAAGGGATTGCTTGGTTCTGGAGCATCCGGCGACGCGATATGCCGGATGAATTGATGGGCATTATTTGCCTGTACGACGTCGAGGACAACAACCGCGGGTTCTGGCTCGCGCCGGAATTTCAGGGGCACGGATATATGCGCGAAGCCAGTATTGCCGCGACGGATTACTGGTTCAATACGCTAAACAAACCCGTATTGCGCGCACCGAAAGCCGCCGCCAACAGCCGCTCCCGGCGTATTTCAGACAGTAGCGGCATGCGGCTTATCAGGACGGAAAAGAAAGCCTACGTCAGCGGGATGCTGGACTCCGAGCTGTGGGAAATCACCCGCGAAGAGTGGAACGCCCGTCAGGTCAGCTGATAATGTTTATCCGGCATCAGCCTTTCCGGGATGTTCTCTTCATCGTTCATCTGCAGCAGATCGCGTTCCATCATATTGCAAATGGCGTCCAGCGGCAGGTCGTTATCTTCGGTGCCAAACGGATCTTCCAGTTCTTCCGCAAGGGTGTCCAGCGAGATAAAGGTGTAGGAGATCAGCGCCGAAACGAAGGGCGTCATGTAGTGCAGGTCCACAACCAGCGCGAACGGCAGCATGATGCAGAACAGATACACAGTGCGGTGCAAAATCAGCGTATAGGCAAACGGCACCGGCGTGGTTGCAATGCGCTCGCAGCCGGAAAGGACGATAGACATGTCGTTCAGACGATTGTTCAGGCTATGGAATAGAATGTCTGAGAGTTGCCCGTTTCGCCGCCGCACGGCCAGCCACTCCCCCATGATCAGTAAAATACGGTTCGCCGGTGAGTTGGCGCTCATCACGTGACGTAAATCATCCGCAGCAAGATAGCGAGAGAGTTGCTCGGCGTTCAGCTCCCGGCGCAGGGTCATGCGCAGGCAGTTGGCAAAAGCAATCTGCAGGCGGACAAATTCGCCCAGGTGCTTATCGTCAGGCAAGGTGTTTTTTACCTCGCGAAACAGCGAGCGTGCCGCTATCATCAGCTGCCCCCAGAGCAGCCTCGCCTCGACGTAGCGTGAATAACAGGCGTTGTTTCTGAAACCCAGAAAGATAGCGATCGCCACGCCGAGAATGCTAAATGGCGCCACGGTAAATTTGATACCGAGCGAGGTATACCACGGCAGCATAAGGATAACGGCGATAGAGAGCAGGAAGTTGAGCAGCAATCGGGTATAGATCTTGGGAAGTACCGAACCGTGCCAGACAAAAATCAGTTGTAGCCAGTGCTGTTTAGGACGAACGATCATAGTGAGTTTCAGGAAAGAAAAGAGCGAGGCTATTAAACGTGATCCCCGTCACCGTTGCAAGCATGTTAACGGAACATTGCATTTTCTCCCCTGAGTAACGAAAACCGCACGGTGCTGCATGTGATTTTTTAAAAACAAAGCACACAGTATGTTGTAACTAAATGGGACCTATTCAAACCCGGCCGAAGCCGGGTGAACGCATTAGCAAAGCGGTTTAACCGCGGCGCGCATGCCCTTAAGCAGAATGGCATCCAGATCCAGCGTCACCTGGTCGACAAGACCGTTCACCTGCGTCAGATCCTGTTCCCAGTGCTCACTCACGCTGAGCACCGACTGCACCAGTTCACGGGTGCTCAGCTGCCGATCGCGGTGCTGCGCCCACAGCTGCTGATAACGTTCCAGCCAGCATGCATCATCCTGCACCGGATAGCTCTCGCCATTACGCTCCGCGCGATAAAACGCGATCAATGCGGCCAGAGCAAACGTCAGGCGTGCTGGTAATTGCCCCGTCGCCTTCTGCCCTGCCAGCAGCTGCGGCAGGATGCGGGTGCGGTATTTGGTCATGCCGTTAAGCGCGATGGAGAGCAGCTGGTGTCGTATGTAGGGGTTGCGAAAACGCCCAGTTACCGCACTGGCGAAAGATTCCAGTTCTTCACGCGGCAAATCGAGGACCGGAATGATTTCCTGATAAATCGCTTTTTCGACGAACGCGCAGACCTCGGCATCATTCATCGCCTCGCCTACCGTATCCAGCCCGGCCTGGAAGGCGACCGGCACCAGCGCCGTGTGCGCGCCGTTCAGAATGGCCACCTTGCGTTCCTTGTAGGGCCTGATGTCATCGACAATCAGCACGTTTAACGGGTACTTATCCAGACGAAGTTCGTGCGCAAGAGATGCCGGCCCCTGGATAACGAACAGATAGAAATGTTCAGCCGTGTCCAGGAACCCATCGTGATAACCAAGCTCAGCTTCAAGCGCAGCCGCTTCATCGCGCGGGTAACCGGTCACGATACGGTCTACCAGCGTCGAGCAGAAGCAGTTGGCGTCGTTTAGCCACCGGAAAAAGGCCGCAGGCAGCGCCCATTCCTGCGCATAGCGCAGGACGAGTTCACGTAAGGCATCTCCGTTGTAGTCAATCAGTTCGCACGGAATGATAATCCAGCCTTTATCAGGTGCACCGTTGAAGTGGCTGAAGCGCTCAAACAGCAGTCGCGTCAGCTTCGCCGGATAGCTCACTGCAGGCGCATCGTCGAATTTGTCACCTGCGTGGTAGCTGATACCGGCTTCAGTGGTATTCGAGAAAACAAACCGCATATCCGGATTGCGAGCCAGTTTCAGAAACGCGTCATAGTCGTCGTAGACGCTGATTTCACGGTTAACCGAGCGAATAAGACGGCTCTCGCTCACCGCTTCCCCCTGCCCGTTCAGGCCACGAACGATAGTGGTATAGAGACCATCCTGAGTGCTCAGCGACGGTGGAAAATCGCTCTGAATAGGACGGACGATAACCACGCCGGCATTAAGATCGGTATGTTCATTTAGCAGGTCGATTTGCCAGTCGACAAACGCACGCAGGAAGTTGCCTTCACCAAACTGAATGATGCGTTCTGGGTATTGAGCACCGGGAAAATCACGACGGTTGAGCGTGTTCACAAGGGGTTCCTTTTATGATTAGTCATACAGCCTGATAAGATTGGTACGATAACTTATCAAAACTTAACGACCAGAAACCCTGTTTTGATCAATCCGCGGTGCGGTTGTGCAAAATAATTATAAGAACTTATAAAACACAGAGGTGGCGGTCATGGCGCCGTCAGGCATCAGCGCATAGCGCGGGATCTCACCAACCTTTTGCCAGCCAGCACGCTGGTAGAAGGTTTCGGCCCCGCTGCCGGTGGAGGTATCAAGCACCAGAACCGAAATATCTCTGGCCCGGGCCTCAGCTTCCAGCGCTTCCATCAATGCCATCGCGGCCCCTTTCCGGCGCGCTTTCTCATGAACCAGCAGCTTTGCCACATCAGCCCGATGCGGCTGGTTTTCCGGCTGGTCTGTGATCAGCTGCACCGTTCCGATGACGCCGTCCTGCGCATCGACGCAGACAAGCACCAGCCGCTCGCCTCGCGCTACGCTTTCGGCAATACCGCGCCAGAAAATACGGGCCTTATCCAGGCTATAAGGGAGCATAAAGCTGACGGATGCCCCGCCGTTTACGCAGTTTTCGAGGATCCCGGCCAGCGCATCAATATGGGTAAGAATTTCGTCTCGGGTGAGGTTTTTGATTTGCAGTGAGGTATTCATTGTTTTTCCTTACGTTGAATACCATCACTGTGCATTTAACATCTTCTTAACGCAAACGGATCGAACATACGCTTTTGTTATGTCACCGGGCGCGCTGGCGCTGCTGTTTCATGGCATACATCTTTTCATCGGCATCTTTTAACCACTGCTGCAGGTCGTTGCCGTTATGATCGAATTCGCTAAGCCCCCATGAGAAATGAAGCGACCAGGGATGCAGCTTGCGGGCGTTATAACTTTCTACCTGCTCGGCGAGATACTGCATAGCAATCCAGGCCCCCTGCTCATCCGTATCCGCAAACAGCACGGCGAACTCGTCCCCGCCAAAACGCACCAGCAGATCCGCTTCACGGAAAGAAGCACGCATCAGTTGCGCCATGGCTTTCAGCGCCTTATCTCCCTCTTCATGGCCGTAGCGATCGTTAATTTCCTTAAAACGATCCAAATCCAGCCAGCCAAGCGTCAGCGGCTCAGCCCGTCGCCGGGCAACGGAAAGCGTGAAACGCACAAGCTGATTAAAGCCCCGACGGTTGAATAACCCGGTTAATTCATCCGTGGTCGCCGCACTGATGGCAGCAAATTCATCTTCCGCCAGCGCGCCCAGGTCCCCCAGCACGGCGAGGTCGGACGCTGAAAACTCACGGGGAGCGTAATCAATCAGGCACAGCGAGCCCACGCTCGCGCCGTCACGCAGGCGCAGCGGGAAGCCCGCGTAAAACCGCACGCGCGGCTCACCGGCCACCAGCGGATTATCCGCAAAGCGATCGTCCTGAAGCATGTCCCCCACCACCAGCGGCGCTTCGGTGAGGATCGTATGTCCACAGAATGAGATGTTACGCGGAACGGCGCTCGGTGCCTGACCATCAGCCGACTTGACGATCAGCGAATGCTCATCGATAAGATTGACCATCGCCAGCGGCACCTGGAAAAAGCGTTTTGCCAGACGCGTTAAGCGGTCAAACGCCGGGGAACTGTCAATCTCAAGCAAACCAGACTCGCGCAGCGAGTTGAGACGTTCCGTTTCATTTTCAGGGGTTGCAGGTGCTTTCATAATGTCTCCTGACGTAAAGCGTTACTAAAAGCGTAGCTTAAACAGAGACATTGTCAGTGTTCTGACGTCCTGTTAAGCCGCTTACTATTCACGTCAATGCCTTATGACGATTAACGCAGCTAGGTTTCACTCCCGGAGGGCGTAGCAATTTGCTCGTCCGCCACCCGGGCGCTGGTACGGTTTCGACCCGCTTTTTTTGAACGATAGAGATGATCGTCCGCCTCGGCCATCAGCTTGTTGAAGACCTCGGTCAACTGCCATGACTCTGCCTTTCCACTTCCGAGGCCAATACTGACCGTCAGATAGAGGGTCTGGTGACGCCATGTAAAAGGATGGCTGGCCACGGTGGACCGGATACGTTCAGCCAGTTCAAAACCGTGCTGCGCATCGCCTGAGTTGACCACCACAGCGAACTCTTCCCCGCCCATGCGCGCCACCATGCCGTCTTCACCGACAACCTGCTGAACCTGTCGGGCAAACGACGCCAGCACGCGGTCTCCGCACTCGTGGCCGTAGTTATCATTAATGCTTTTGAAATAATCAATATCCAACAGCATGACGGTCAGAAAACGTGTATGCCGGTAGGTTTCTTCCTGCTTTAACGCCTCATAAAGCCCGGAACGCGAATAGACGTGCGTTAAGAAGTCATAATCCGCCCGCAGGGAAACCTGACGGATCAGGGAGTTAATCGCCGCCATGCTGACGGATACCATCACCGGACAGATCGCCATCGTGGCGATCCCCAGCCGGGCTGAAAACATCATTGGCGTCGTAAACGGCGTCGCCACGGCAATATTAATAATCGAATTGGCGACCAAAATGATTTCAGTGGCGCCCGTGATAAACGTCAGCAGGCAGGTCGCAGGCAAGGAGTAACGAACCGCACACCAGATAAGCGCAGGCAGAGGAAACGAAAGGCTCCCCGCTCCGCCAATCACCACCGAAGCGACCACCGAGACAATCAGCGCCATCACAGGCAGCAACTGCTCCAGACGTAACCTGAGTTCACGCCCGGGCATACGTAACGTGAGCATACAAGGCACAACAAGCACGCCGGTTGAGAACTGCTCGCTAAACCAATCTGCAAACAGCGGCCAGAAGGTGTGACTGTCAATCCCAACCGACCCCACCGCGCCGAGCAAGGCACAAAGCAGCGCGGCAATCAGGCAGTAGTTAAACAGGCGTAATGCGTTAAGCGGATCGGGGGTTTTCTTCATTAGCCGCTTGTCGCGATGAATCAGCACGGCGACGGCAACGATAAAGATCATGTTAGACAGGTTGATCACCACTGAAGCGATACCCCAGCTGGTCGTCACCGCGTCGTACAACAGCATCGCGACATAACATACCGCATAGTAATGCAGGCGATTCAGGTAAACATAGCGGGCGAAGATCCCTGCCATGACGCCATTCAGCGGCCAGAACAGAGAGAGGGCCTCAACGAGCCGTAACTCCGCGCCCACAAAATAGAATAAGGTGGTGAGGATAAAGATCGTCGATGCATTTCGCAGCGGCGTGTCAACCTGGAACGGCCTGAAGGCAGTAAGAGCAGAACGCATTAAATATCATTCCATATGAAAGCTTATGGCAATTATTGCGGTCGTCAGCACGATTGGGACTAACTTAGGATGCATCTATAACACAAATAACACAGGAGCATAACTCGTCAAATTTAGGCGTTCATTTGCAACACCAGCCAGTGGTGAATGACGCCGACAATATAATTTTGCTGCTGCGCAGTGAGCGTCACACCCTGTGGAATGTTATGCCATTTTGCCAGACAGCCCCGACAACAGGTGGCCGTGGCATGCTGGGCGATAAACACCGGGTGTCCGCGCATGGGCGTCTGCTTGCCGTCGTTTGCAGGGTGTGCAGGCGCAAGGCGCTTTTCGACAAAATCCGCGGCATGCTGGTCAATGGTTTCGGGGCCTTTGTCCCAGCAGTACTGTCGTTCCTTATCGCCTAAGCGAAAGCGCGAGCGAAATGTCGATCGCGCCAGGCGGGAAAAAAGAGGATCAAGATCGGACATCAGTATACGGAACGTCCCAGACGCTGGGTCAGTTTCTCCAGAACCGCGACACCGGCAAGCGAATTTCCCGTTTCATCCAGTTCCGGGCTCCAGACTGCAATCGCCATTTCGTGCGGCACAATCGCCACGACTCCGCCGCCAACGCCCGATTTAGCTGGCAATCCAACGCGCCAGGCAAACTCACCGGCGTTTTGATACATCCCGCTGGTGGCCATCAGCGCGTTAACCTGGCGAGCCTGCAGAGGAGAAACCACTTCCTGATCGAGATGCGGCGCATGACCCTGATGCGCAAGGAACAGGAACGTCTGAGCCAGCTCAACGCAGCTCATTTTCAGGGCGCAGTAATGGAAGTAGTTTTGCAGGACGGTCGCCACGTCGTTGTGGAAATTACCGAAGGATTTCATCAGCCACGCGATAGCCGCGTTACGGGCGGAGTGTTCAAACTCCGAGCGCGCTACCAGCGCATCATAGGCAATATCGTCAACGCCCGAGAGCTGACGAACAATCTCAAGCATACGCTGGCGCGGAGCGCTGAGGCGGCTTTGCAGCATATCGCAGACCACCAGCGCACCGGCATTGATGAAGGGGTTACGCGGTTTCCCCTGTTCAATTTCGAGCTGAAGCAGCGAGTTAAAAGGCTGGCCGGAAGGATCTTTACCCACGCGCTGCCAAATCTCTTCTTCTTCGTACTGGCGCATCGCTGCAACCAGACTCAGCACTTTCGAAATGGACTGAATGGAAAAACGTTCAGTGGCATCGCCTGCCTGGAATCGCTGTCCGTCGATAGTACAGATAGCGATGCCCAGCTTATTCCCGCTTACCGAGGCAAGGGCCGGAATATAGTCGGCAACCTTCCCCTTTCCAATTAAAGGACGAACCTGCGCCAGAATCTCGTCCAACATCTCATTATGGATGACCGCAGCCACACTTTGCTCCTTGCCCTCAGGCTAAAACGGGCTGCGAGTATAACAGAGGCTTATGTATTACGTCAGGCGCTAAGACGAAAACGCGAAACGGCCTGCAATAAAAGATCGGATTGCTTTTGCAGCCGCTCTGAGGCATCCGAGGCGTCAGAGACCAGCAAATCCGTCTGACGGGAGACCTGATTCAGCGCCTGAAGCTGACGCGTCATCTGGTGAATACTCTCTCCCTGACTGAGCGTGGCGGTGGAGATCTCATTAAGCAAACTGCTTAGATTACCCACCAGCCCGGTGACCTGCTGGAGATTCTCTTCCATCAGGGTGACGGCGCGGGAACCGTCTTCAATGCCCTGCAGCGAGCGGTTGATCAGCTCCTGTATGGTCTGCGTCGAGTGGCTGCTCTTTCTGGCCAAAAGACCGACCTCCCGGGCGACGACGGCAAACCCGCGCCCCTGGTTTCCTGCATGGGCAGCTTCGATGGCGGCATTGAGCGCCAGGATGTTGGTCTGAAACGCCACGCTGTCGATCATCGCCACGATCCCGCGCATCTCTGACGATCGCTCGACGATCGCCTGCATGGACGCGTTTACGGTTAACATCATCTGGTCGCCACCCACGGTGGCCTGGCGCGCCTCATCGGCCCGCGAGCTGGCGAGTCTGGCATACCCGGTATTGCCTTCAACGTGGCTTTCCAGCGCCGCGATATGCGCCGTCACATCCTCAAGCTCTTTCGCCTGACGCGCTGACTGCTGATACAGTTTCTGGTTACCCTCCGCGAGGGAGCCGATGTTTTCCACCATCGTGGCGGTGGCATGGCTGACCTGCGTCACCAGCTGCTGCAGGCCGTGCTGCATCGTGGCAATACTGTCGCTGAGCTGCCCTATCTCCCGGTTGAAGCGCATGACGTTCGGCGGCGTGCCGGAGAGATCCCCTGCTGCCAGCCGGTTGATATGCGCGATGAGTCGACGAAGCGGCGTAATCACCCATCTCGCCATGCCGAACCACACGGTCACCGCGATGGCGAGTAAAAGCACAGGCGCAAACAGGAACAACGTTTGCAGGCCGGAGAGCTGCGCCATGAGGCTCTGGCGCCCCTGCATGGCCTGCTTCTCGCTTGCCTGCTGATAGCGCGCATAGTTGTCGTTAAAATCCGTCTGAAACGCCTGCGCCGGGACGGCAAAAAAAGCGTCGATGGTGTTGGTTTTGACCAGACCCTCAGCCTGCTCTTCGATCGCGCCGTAGAAAAGTTGATAGCTGTTCACCAGCGCGTCGTCTTTCGGCGGATTCAGCGCCAGCCAGGCCTTCCATGCCTGCTGAGAAATCTTCAGCGCCTTTTGCGCATCATCCATCAGGCTATGCCAGCTCCCGTCGGATCCGGTCTCTTTATCCTGCATAAACCAGACGCCGGACCGGTTAAGCAGGTCGCTTGCCGCCAGCAGGGAAACACGGGCCTGATCCAGCTTGCTCTGCTGCTGCCAGGCCAGAAGGTTTTGCTGCTCGTTGCGCTGGGCGTCGTTCAGGGAGGCGTTAAGCAGGAATGAGGAGGAGAGCTGCAGCGCGGAGAAAAGGCCAATAATACAAAAGATCCCTGTCAAAAGGCCAAAGCGACGGGGAGTAAGACGCTGCGCAATACGGCGAAAAATTTGCGTTAGGTTCATAATTAGCTTCATTTACAAGGCGTTAGACGCGAGCGAGTCTACGAAATGAAAATTACAGAACCATTGCAGATTAGTGACAACGGCCCTCGCTCTGAGGGCCGAAATTAAGGATTACACGCGATCCTTCCATACCGTCTGCGCGTTACAGAACTCGTGCAACCCAAAGTGGGAAAGCTCGCGTCCAAAGCCGCTTTTCTTCACGCCGCCGAAGGCCACGCGCGCATCGCTGGCGCTATAGCCGTTGATAAACACGCCGCCGCACTCCAGCTCGCGTGAGAATTTATCCGCAAGCTCTGCGTCAGCGGTGAAGACCGTCGCAGACAGGCCAAAGTCGCTGTCGTTGGCAAGCGTCAGGGCGTGATCCGCGTCTTTCGCGACCGTAATGGCCGCGATCGGACCAAACAGCTCCTGGCGGAACGCCGTCATCGACGGGGTAACGTTCGCCAGCACGGTTGGCGCGTAATAGTTCCCCTCACCGCCGATCTTCTCTCCGCCCAGCAGCAGCGTTGCCCCTTCTGCAAGCGTCGCCTGCACCTGCTGATGCAGTTCATCGCGCAGGTCAAACCGCGCCATCGGGCCCAGGTAGTTCTCTTCTTCTTCCGGCGCGCCCATCTTTAACGCAGAAACTGCATCGACAAAGCGCTGTGTAAAGGTCTTCGCAATACCCTCTTCCACAATGAAGCGTTTGGCCGCCGCGCACACCTGCCCGGTATTCTGATAGCGGCCCGCTACAGCCGCCTTCACGGCAAGATCCAGGTCAGCATCGTTGAGAACGATGAACGGGTCTGAGCCGCCCAGCTCAAGAACGCATTTTTTCAGCGCGGCCCCCGCCTGAGCACCAATGGCTGCCCCGGCACGCACGCTGCCGGTGACGGTCACCGCCGCAATACGACGATCGTTAATCGCCTGGCTGACGCCGTCATTGGTGGCGTTCACCCAGCCGAACACGCCTTCTGGGAAACCCGCATCCGCAAAGATCTGCGCGATAAGATCCGCAGAGCCGAGCACGTTGGGGGCGTGTTTGAGCAGATAGCTGTTACCGGCCAGCAGAATTGGCACCGCGCCGCGCAGCACCTGCCAGAGCGGGAAGTTCCACGGCATCACCGCGAGGATCGGCCCCAGAGGACGGTATTCAATGACCGCGTTCTGGTTTTCCACCAGCGTAGGCTCCGCACGCAGCATCGCCGGGCCGTGCTCGGCATACCAGTCGCACAGACCCGCGGATTTTGCCACTTCCGCCCGCGCCTGCAGGATAGGTTTGCCCATTTCACGGGAGATCGTCTGCGCCATCTCTTCCGCGCGGTGTCGCAGCGCTGAGCCGAGATCGCGCAGCTTTTGCGCCCGGTGGGCAACGCTTTCTCGACGCCACTGGCGATAGCCCGCGTTGGACTGAGAAATTGCGCGGTCAACCTGTTCCGGCGTTGCCCAAGGCCAGGTTGAGAGGGTTTCACCCGTGGCCGGGCTGACAGAGAAGGCATGTGTAGCAGATGAATAAGTCATGTTGTTCTCCACGTGTTTCGGTTGATTAATTGTGGCTCACTCTGCTATTTCTTAAAAATGAATAATACTAACCACCTTATTCACGAAACGAGAACATTATGGATTTAACCCAGCTTGAGATGTTTAACGCCGTCGCACTGACGGGCAGTATCACCCAGGCGGCGCACAAGGTGCATCGCGTGCCGTCTAACCTGACGACCCGCATTCGCCAGCTGGAAGCCGATCTTGGCGTTGAGCTGTTTATTCGTGAGAACCAGCGTTTGCGTTTATCCCCGGCCGGGCATAACTTCCTGCGCTACAGCAAGCAAATCCTCGCCCTGGTGGATGAAGCGCGCATGGTTGTAGCGGGAGATGAGCCTCAGGGGTTATTTGCCCTCGGCGCGCTGGAAAGTACCGCCGCCGTGCGCATTCCTGAAACGCTGGCGCAGTTTAACCAGCGCTATCCGCGCATCCAGTTTGCCCTTTCTACCGGGCCATCCGGGACGATGATCGATGGCGTACTGGAGGGAACCCTCAGCGCCGCCTTCGTCGACGGGCCGCTGTCGCACCCGGAGCTGGAAGGCATGCCGGTCTATCGGGAGGAGATGATGCTGGTCACGCCTGCCGGGCACGAGGAGGTCGCACGCGCCGCGCAGGTTAGCGGCAGCGACGTTTACGCTTTTCGCGCCAACTGCTCGTACCGTCGACACCTGGAGAGCTGGTTTCATGCTGACCGCGCCGCGCCCGGCCGCATTCATGAGATGGAGTCCTACCACGGCATGCTCGCCTGCGTCATTGCGGGCGCGGGCATCGCGCTGATGCCGCGCTCAATGCTGGAGAGTATGCCTGGGCATCATCAGATTGAAGCCTGGCCGCTGGCGGAAAACTGGCGGTGGCTCACCACCTGGCTCGTGTGGCGACGCGGGGCGATGACCCGCCAGCTGGAGGCCTTTATAGCGCAGCTAAACGAACGTCTTCAACCAGCGCCTTCTCCATAAACAGGCTGAGCGGGTCGTCAACGTACGGGGCAAACGCCGGGCGTAAATCGTATCCGCACTGTTCATAAAGACGCACCGCGGCGCGCTGTTTAATACCGGTCTCCAGCCGTACCGTGTGGCAATGACGGCTCAGGGCCTCATCTTCCAGGGCGGCCAGCAGCGTCTCGCCGAGATGCTGCCCGCGATGGGCCGGATCGATATAAACCCGCTTCATCTCGCCCGTTCCGTCGCCGTTGAGCACGATTGCGCCGCAGCCAACGGCCTGAAGCTGCTGGTCGCGAATGATCATCAGGATCAGCGAAGCTTCCGGCAGCGAAGCCAGATCGAGCAGATGATTACTTTCAGCGGGATAGAGTTCGCTCTGATAGCGGTCAAGCGCCGCGATCAGGCTGAGAATGTCCGGGTGACGTGCAGATTCAGAGGTAATGGAATACATGGCAGGCTCCTTGCTTTTTTATGAGGCTAAATTTCAACATAGCGCAGGCCTGCCAGGGTGCTTCATAGTATTAACTTATCGCTCCGTCCTGTTAGCGCAAAAAGACGCGCCCTTTCAGATACAGGGTGGCCTGACCGCCTATGAGCACGCGGTCGCCCTTCAGCTCGCAGCGCAGATCTCCGCCACGGTGTGACACCTGGCGGGCATTGAGCGACGTTTTGCCCAGCTTTTCGCTCCAGTAAGGGATCAGCATGCTGTGGGCAGATCCGGTGACCGGGTCTTCCGGCACCCCTTCGCCCGGGCAGAAGAAGCGGCTGACGAAGTCATATTCTTCTCCCGGCGCCGTCACGCAGACCATTTTATCCAGCGGAAGCAGCGCCCCAATATCCGGCGTTAACGCTTCCACCTGCTGCTGGCTCTCCAGCACCACCAGGTAATCACGTCCGACGCGCACCTCTTTTGCCTCAGTGATGCCCAGCGCGCTAAACAGCAGCGCAGGTGGGTTCTCGACCACCTCCGTTGACCACGCCGGGAAGTTCAGCGTCAGCCAGTCGCCGCTGCGTTTCACCGTCAGCTCGCCCACGAAGCGCGTGGTGAAGGTGATTTCGGTGTGCGGATAATCAAGGTATTCGAAAATAACGTGCGATGCGGCCAGCGTAGCGTGACCGCAGAGGTTAATTTCATCCAGCGTGGTGAACCAGCGCAGCTCAAACCCGCCGTCGGTGCGCACGAAAAAGGCGGTTTCAGACTGGTTATGCTGCTGCGCCATTTTGAGCAGCGTCTCGTCAGGCAGCCACTCTTCCAGAGGACATACCGCTGCCGCGTTGCCGCCAAAGGTTTTGTCGCTGAAGGCATCCACCAGATAAAAATCAATTTCCTGCATTGTCTCTTCCTCTCTTGTTATGGGTATTTAGCGCAGAAAAACTGTGCCTTTCAGGTAAAGTGAAGCCTGTCCGCTCATCAGCACGCGCGAGCCTTTCAGCTCACAGCGCACGTCGCCGCCGCGCGCGGAAACCTGACGGGCAAGCATGGCTGTTTTCCCCAGCTGTTCACCCCAGCACGGGACCAGCATCGTGTGCGCGGAGCCGGTGACCGGGTCTTCCGGAACGGAAACGCCGGGGGAGAAAAAGCGGCTGACAAAATCGTATTCCCCCTCGCCGCGCGCCGTCACGCTCACCTTATGCTCGCCCGGCGTCATCGCCGAAAAGTGTGGCGCAAGCGCCTCGACCTGCTGGCGATTTTCCAGCACGATCAGCCATGCGCGCCCCTTACGGGCTTCAACGTAGCGGCTGATACCCAGCGCCGAGAGCATCTCCGGCGGAGGTGTCTCTTCATGGGTTGGACATGCCGGGAAGTCCAGCGTCATCCATTCCCCCTCCCGGGTTACCGTCAGGCGACCAGAGGCGGTGTCAAAGTGGATCCGCGAGTCGGGGTAATCCAGTTCATTAAACAGAACGTACGCAGCGGCAAGGGTGGCGTGGCCGCAGAGATTGACCTCTGTAAGCGTGGTAAACCAGCGTAGCTCAATGCCCCCTTTAGTGCAGACGAAAAAAGCCGTTTCCGACTGATTATGCTGCTGCGCCATCTTCAGCAAGGTCTCATCGGGCAACCATTCCTTGAGCGGACAAACGGCAGCCGGGTTGCCGCCGAACATGATATGGCTGAACGCATCGACCAGATAAAAATCAATCTCCTGCATTGTCTTACCGCCTGTTTTTATTGTGTTGTTCTTTTATATTCAATGAAAACAGCGTTCCCGGCTACCGCTTTCACAAGGTAAATTTTGAGATCTGCATCACATAATGGTTGAGTTTTCGCCGTTCAACGTTTTAAGATCGTCTCCTCTTCTTTTCAGCAACGAATCTCCGACATCCCTATGACAACGAACACAGTTTCCCGCAGGGTTGCGTGGCTACGCGTGGTCACGCTGGCCATTGCCGCGTTTATTTTTAACACCACAGAATTTGTTCCGGTTGGGCTGTTGTCTGACATCGCTGAAAGTTTTCAGATGGAAACGGCTCAGGTAGGCATTATGTTGACCATCTACGCCTGGGTAGTGGCGCTGATGTCCCTGCCGTTTATGCTGCTGACCAGCCAGATGGAGCGACGCAGGCTGTTGATCGGCCTGTTTGTCTTGTTTATTGCAAGCCACGTACTGTCGTTTATGGCGTGGAATTTTACGGTGCTGGTCATTAGCCGCATCGGCATTGCCTTTGCCCATGCGGTGTTCTGGTCGATCACCGCCTCGCTGGCTATTCGACTCGCACCGGCGGGTAAACGCGCCCAGGCGCTGAGCCTGATTGCCACCGGTACCGCACTGGCGATGGTGCTGGGTCTGCCGATTGGCCGCATCGTGGGGCAATACTTCGGCTGGCGTACCACCTTCTTCGCTATCGGCATGGGCGCGCTGGTGACGCTGGTGTGTCTGATTAAACTTCTGCCCGCGCTGCCGAGCGAACATTCCGGCTCGCTGAAAAGCCTGCCGCTGCTGATGCGTCGCCCTGCGCTGCTGAGTATCTACCTGCTGACCGCCATCGTCGTGACGGCACACTACACGGCGTACAGCTATATTGAACCGTTTGTGCAGGTGGTGGCGGGCTTTAGCGCCAACTTTGCCACCCTATTACTGCTGATCCTCGGCGGCGCGGGCATTATTGGCAGCGTGCTGTTCGGCAAGCTGGGTAACCGGCATGCCTCGACGCTGGTGAGCTGCGCTATTGGTCTGCTGCTGGCCTGCCTGCTGTTGCTGATGCCTGCCGCGGGCAGCGAAAGCCATCTGGCAATCCTCAGCCTGTTCTGGGGCGTGGCGATCATGATTATTGGCCTGGGCATGCAGGTGAAAGTCCTGGCCCTGGCACCGGATGCAACGGATGTCGCCATGTCGCTGTTCTCGGGGATTTTCAATCTCGGCATTGGCGCGGGTGCGCTGGTGGGAAATCAGGTCATACTGCATGTGTCGATGTCGGCAATTGGCTATCTGGGTGCCATTCCGGCACTGGTGGCGCTGATCTGGTCAGTGCTCATCTTCCGTAAGTGGCCGGTGGCGCTGGAGGAACAGGGGCAGCACGGGTAAGGTTTATTTATGCCGGGTAGCGCTGCGCTTACCCGGCAATCACATCAATGATAGGTCTTAATAATCTCCAGCACGCCGTTAATAATAAACTGCACGCCCATACAGACCAGTAAGAAGCCCATCAGACGGGAAATTGCCTCGATACCGCCCTTACCTACCCAGCGCATAATAGCGCCGGAGCTGCGCAGCGACACCCACACGATAAGACCGATAATCGCAAAAATCAGCGGCGGTGCCACCGTCAGGACCCAGTCCGGGAAGGTTGCGCTGTCGCGCACCGTCGACGCGGAACTGATGATCATCGCGATGGTCCCCGGCCCCGCCGTACTGGGCATGGCAATCGGCACAAAGGCGATATTCGCACTCGGTTCGGTTTCCAGCTCTTCCGATTTGCTGGTCGCTTCCGGCGACTCATGCGCTTTTTGCGCCGGGAATAACATGCGGAAACCAATGAAGGCCACAATCAGCCCACCGGCGATACGCAGGCCAGGGATGGAAATCCCGAAGGTATTCATCACCACCTGTCCGGCATAGTAAGCCACCATCATGATGGCAAACACATACACCGAGGCCATCATCGACTGATGGTTGCGCTCGGCGCTGTTCATGTTCCCTGCCAGCCCGAGGAACAGCGCTACCGTCGTTAACGGGTTAGCCAACGGCAGCAAGACCACCAGCCCAAGGCTGATTGCTTTTATTAAATCCAACATAGTGCGTTGTCGTCCTTATCCATATTTAACACAGCAATTATAGGGGGAAAGTGTGACATTCAGCCATGGGCGCAACGTAACGATTATTTTCCTTCTGAAAAGATAACAGGAAGTTATCTCTATGATTTGAAACACCTTAAAAAAAGTTCATGAAACGTTTTAGCAATTCGTGGCATCGGCTGGTTCATTCAGTTGACTTATACTTGCCTGAGCAATAATATCTGCCGTGACTAACTACTTGCCAGGGCAACCATTGTGAAAAGCACCAGTGATATCTTTAACGACGTTGTTCCGCTGGGTCGTCTTATTCATATGGTCAATCAGAAAAAAGATCGCCTGCTCAATGACTACCTGTCACCGCTGGATATCACCGCAACACAGTTCAAAGTGCTGTGTTCCATTCGCTGCGAAGTGTGTATCACGCCGGTTGAGCTCAAAAAGGTGCTCTCTGTCGATCTGGGTGCGTTAACCCGCATGCTCGATCGTCTCGTCTGCAAAGGATGGATAGAACGAAGCCCTAACCCGAATGACAAACGCGGCGTACTGGTGAAGCTAACCAGCGATGGCGCGGCCATGTGCGAGAAATGTCATCAATTAGTAGGACAAACACTGCATCAGGAACTAACAAAAAACTTAACGGCAGATGAAGTGGCAACCCTTGAGCTTTTGCTGAAGAAAATCCTGCCGTAAACAGAAAAAAAGAGGTATGACGATGTCCAGACGCAATACTGACGCTATCACCATTCATAGCATTTTGGACTGGATCGAGGATAACCTGGAATCGCCGCTCTCCCTTGAAAAAGTGTCAGAGCGTTCGGGTTACTCCAAATGGCACCTGCAACGGATGTTCAAAAAAGAGACCGGCCATTCATTAGGTCAATATATTCGTAGCCGCAAGCTGACGGAAATTGCCCAGAAACTGAAAGAAAGCAACGAGCCGATCCTTTATCTGGCGGAGCGTTACGGCTTTGAATCGCAGCAAACCCTGACGCGTACTTTCAAAAACTATTTTGACGTGCCGCCTCATAAGTACCGAATCACGAGCGTGCCGGGCGAATCCCGATACCTGTATCCGTTAAAACACTGTAGTTAATTATCGCCTGTAACAGACGTAACCGAGGAAATCATGAAAGCTATCGCCTCCGCCGCCCTCGCCTTGCTGGTGCTGTTCTCCAGCCAGACCTTCGCGGAGCAAACCCCTCGTGCAACGCAGCAAAATAATCCTGATTCGATGATTTTGCCGTCAGCACACGACCAGTCGCCTTATGATTTCAACCACATGGGTGCTGGTAGCGACAAATCCGACGAATTAGGCGTGCCTTATTATAATCAGCACGGCCTCTGATTCGTTTTTGCCCCGCAGATGCGGGGCTTTTTTTATGCCTTTTCGCTTACCCGCGTCGTCCGACGCACCCGTAGACCAAACACGTTAATATACAGCCCGGCCATGATCAGCACGGCGCCAAACAGCTGCAGCGCGCTCAGCGTTTCATCCAGCAATATCGCCGCACTGGCAAGTCCTACCACCGGCACCAGCAGGGATAACGGCGCGACGCGCCAGGTTTCATAACGCCCCAGCAGCGATCCCCAGATTCCGTAGCCCACAATGGTGGCGACAAAGGCCAGATAGACAAGAGAAAGGATCGTGGTCATATCAATGTCGACAAGGCTGTTCAGCATCACCGCCGGACCGTCCAGAATGCACGACGCCAGCAGAAACGGGATAACCGGGATCAGCGCACTCCAGACCACCAGCGACATCACCGCCGGGCGCGCCTCGTGCTGCATGATCAGCTTGTTGAAGATATTCCCGCAGGCCCAGCTTAGCCCCGCCGCCAGCGTCAGCATAAACCCGAGCAGCGCCACGTGTTGACCATTCAGGCTGGCCTCGATCAGCACCAGCACGCCGAACACCGCCAGGGTGATCCCCGCCAGCTGTTTGCCCTGCAGGCGCTCGCCAAACACAAACGCCCCGAGAATAATGGTAAAGAACGCCTGCGCCTGTAGCACCAGCGAGGCAAGACCCGCCGGCATACCGAACTTGATGGCGCAAAAGAGAAACGCGAACTGGCCAAAGCTAATGGTCAGACCGTAGCCCAGCAGCAGTTTAAAGGGGATCTTTGGACGCGCCACAAAGAAGATGGCCGGAAAAGCGACCAGCATAAAGCGTAAACCGGCCAGCATCAGCGGCGGCATGTTGTGCAGCCCCAGCTTAATGACCACAAAATTAAGCCCCCATACCACGACCACCAGCAAAGCCAGCAGCCCGTCTTTACGCGTCATACCCTGCCCCTGAATTATTAATATTTTGTTAACACTTCAAGGTAACAGAAAAAAGCACGCTGCGAGAAGATCATTAATTCTGGCAGGCAGCTGAAGCACTTAGGGATAAATCAGGCGCTATACAAGCCCCTTATGTCATGGTAATCCTGTTAACACACATCTAATAAAAGCATAAGCAACTGTCGGGCAGGAATATGAAACCATCTCTCAGGCGCTCAACCGCAGCGCTGCTGGCATCGTCATTGTTGTTAACCATCGGTAGAGGGGCAACGCTGCCGTTCATGACCATTTATCTCACGCGCGTCTACAGCATGAGCGTTGAGAATATTGGTTATGCCCTGACCGTGGCGCTGACCATTGGCGTGGTATTCAGCCTGGGATTTGGCATTCTGGCCGATAAGTTTGATAAAAAACGCTACATGCTGATCGCGATCGTGGCGTTTATCGCCGGCTTTGTGGCGATCCCACTGGTCAATAACGTCACGCGGGTGGTGCTGTTCTTTGCGCTGATCAACTGCGCCTACTCCGTCTTTTCGACGGTGCTGAAAGCCTGGTTCTCCGACGTGCTCACTTCCAGCCAGAAGGCGCGGGTCTTCTCGCTTAACTACAGCTTCCTGAACATTGGCTGGACGGTCGGCCCGCCGATTGGCACCCTGCTGGTGATGTACAGCCTGCAGCTGCCGTTCTGGCTGGCGGCCTTTTGCGCCGCCCTGCCGCTGGGCTTTATCCATTTCTTTGTACAGAAAAGCGTGGCGTTAGATACCGCAGAGGAGAAGACGCCGTGGCAGCCATCGGTATTGCTGAAAGACCGCGCGCTGTTCTGGTACACGCTCTCTGGCCTACTGGCGTCGTACGTGGGCGGGTCGTTCGCGAGCTGTATTTCGCAATACGTTCTGGCCGCGCATGCGGACAGTGATTTCGCCGAAAAGGTGGTCGCCGTGGTGCTGCCCGTCAACGCCGCCGTGGTGGTGACGCTGCAATATGCGCTGGGCCGCAAGATCTCAGCCAGCAATATTCGCCCGCTGATGACCCTCGCCACCCTGTTTTTTATCCTGGGGCTGGGCGGCTTTATGCTCTCCGGGGAAAACCTGGTTTACTGGGGCATCGCTGCCGCCATTTTCACGCTGGGGGAGATTATCTATGCGCCGGGTGAATACATGCTGATCGACAACATTGCCCCACCGGGTATGAAGGCGAGCTATTTCTCCGCCCAGGCGCTGGGCTGGCTCGGCGCGGCGGCAAACCCGATGATCACCGGTATTATCCTGACCAATCTGCCGCACTGGTCCTTGTTTGCGATCATGATGGTCGCCATCGTCATGGCCTGGCTGATGATTCTGCGCGGGATGAGCGTGAAGGCCTGGTACGAGTCACCCAAAGCGGCGTAGCAAATGTAGGCCGGGTAAGGCGAAGCCGCCACCCGGCAATAAAGCATCAGTGGTGCAACATCTCCTCCACCACCTGCTCTTTGTACATCTCATTCGGGTAATAGGTCGGCCAGTTATCCATCTCTTTCAGCAGCGCCTCGTGGGAGGTATTGCCCATGAAAATGTGGAAGTGCGAAGAGGCCTTCGGTCCGATGGTGTGGTCGCTGAACTGCACAAATTTCGGCGCCTTGCTGCTGGCGTCCTTACACTCAAACAGATAGCGAACGCCTTTCTTACCTGACGCGTAGGTCAGAATTTTGTAACCGCTGTAATCATACTGACAGCGGCTGACCGCTTTGCCCTGATGGAATTCCATCACGTTATTTTCGATACCGATGGCATCCACGTCCGTCGCATAACCCGTGCGGTAGTAGGCTTTGACCTCATCAAAGGATTTGCTTTTATCCTTCTGCGCTTTCTGCTTAAAGACCGGATCCAGCGAACCATCGAGCAGGAACGGATAGACCGACTGCCAGGTCCCGTCCCAGTCAGACAATGCTCTGTCCTTCACGTCCTTATCCTCAAACACGCCGTTCGCCGCCTTCTGTTCCGCTTCGGTCATCTGATGGCCGTGCGAATGAGCAAACAGCTGGCCGCTGACCAGCAGCGCCCCCAGAGTCATGGCAAATTTTCCAATATGTGCAGCCAATATAACATCCTCATTCCGTTTTATAAGAATGAGGATGTTATATTATAACATTTCAGATCGCAACCAGGCCGCGAACGCCCTCCTGCTCCATGTTTTCACCCCGCCCGCGCTGAATAATCGTGCCGCGCGACATCAGCAGATAGCTGTCGGCCAGCTCGGCGGCAAAGTCGTAAAACTGCTCCACCAGCAGGATCGCCATGTCGCCTCTGCTTGCCAGAGTACGGATCACGTGGCCGATCTCTTTAATGACGGAAGGCTGTATGCCTTCAGTCGGCTCATCCAGGATCAGCAGCTGCGGACGGCTCGCCAGCGCGCGACCAATCGCCAGCTGCTGCTGTTGTCCCCCGGAGAGGTCCCCCCCGCGACGATGCTTCATCTCTTTGAGCACCGGGAACAGCTGCCAGATCTCCTCCGGCACCTGCTTCGCCTCGCGTGCGGAAAATCGCGACAGCCCCATCAGGAGATTCTCCTCTACGCTCAGGCGCGGGAAAATCTCGCGACCCTGCGGGACATACGCCACGCCAGACTGCACCCGCTGGTGCGGTTTACTGTGGGTGATCGTTTTTCCCTGCCAGATAACCTCCCCGGTTTTGGCCGGGATCAGCCCCATCAGACACTTCAGCAGCGTGGTTTTCCCTACGCCGTTGCGCCCCAGCAGGCAGGTGACTTCGCCGGTTACGGCCTCAAAGCTGACGCCGCGCAGGATATGGCTGCCGCCGTAATATTGATTCAGTTCATTAACCTGTAACATCATCGCTCCTTAACGTCCCAGATAGACCTCAATCACCTGCTCGTTGGCCTGCACCTCGCGAAGTGAACCTTCCGCCAGCACCCGCCCCTGATGCAGCACCGTCACGCGATCGGCGATGGTTTCGACAAAGCCCATATCGTGCTCAACAACCATCAGGGAATGTTTGCCTGCCAGCGTTTTGAACAGCTCTGCGGTGTATTCGGTTTCCGCGTCGGTCATCCCGGCTGCGGGTTCATCCAGCAGCAGAAGATGCGGGTCCTGCACCAGCAGCATGCCGATCTCCAGAAACTGCTTTTGTCCATGGGAAAGCAGCCCGGCGCGGCGGTCGCGCTCGGCGGTCAGCCGAAGTAAAACCAGCATCTCATCGATCCGGTCGAGCTGCGCGCCGTTGAGTTTTGCCCGCAGGCTCGCCCAGACGGACTTATCGCTTTTCATCGCGATCTCCAGGTTTTCCCACACCGTCAGCGCCTCAAAAACCGTGGGCTTCTGGAATTTACGTCCGATGCCCTGGCGGGCAATGGCCGCAGGCTCCAGCGCTGTCAGGTCGATGGACTGGTCGTAAATCGCCCTGCCGCTCTCTGGACGCGTTTTGCCGGTGATGACGTCCATCAGCGTCGTTTTACCGGCCCCGTTGGGACCGATCACGCAGCGCAGTTCGCCCACGCCGATATTCAGCGAGAGATCGGTCAGGGCCTGAAATCCATCAAAATTAACGTTAATGGATTCAAGCTGAAGTACAGGATCAGTCTGGTCCCGGTAGCGATCGCCGGGCAGCTGGCGGGTGAATAACCCTTCGGCTGGCTGCATTATTTTTCTCCCTTACGAAACAGTCCGTAGACGCCGCGCGGTAAAAACAGCGTAACGGCGATAAAAATCAGCCCCAGAAACAGCTGCCAGTATTCCGGCATCGCGACGGTGAAGAAACTTTTCGCCCCGTTCACCAGCGCCGCGCCAATCACCGGCCCCACCAGCGTGCCGCGCCCGCCCAGCGCTACCCAGATGGCGGCCTCTATCGAGTTCGTCGGCGACATTTCGCCCGGGTTGATAATGCCCACCTGCGGGACATAGAGCGCCCCCGCCAGACCGCACAGCACGGCAGAAATCGTCCACACCAGCAGCTTGAACCCGCGCGGATCGTATCCGCAAAACGTCAGGCGGTTCTCGGCGTCGCGAACGGCGGTCAGAATGCGGCCAAACTTGCTCTTCGCCAGCGCAAATCCGCAGCCCAGGGCCAGGAGCAGCAACAGCACGGTCGCCAGAAACAGCGCGATACGGGTGGTCGTTTCCGTTACCGAAAACCCGAGCAGCGTGGTGAAGCCGGTAAAGCCGTTATTGCCGCCAAAGCCGGTTTCGTTGCGAAAGAACAGCAGCATCCCGGCATAAGTCAGCGCCTGGGTCATAATCGAAAAATAGACCCCTTTGATCTTCGAGCGGAAGGCAAACCAGCCAAACACCAGCGCCAGTAGCCCCGGCACCAGCACAATCAGCACCAGCGCCCAGGCAAAGTGCTGGGTGCCCCACCAGAACCACGGCAGCTCGCTCCAGGAAAGAAACGACATAAACGCGGGCAGACCGTCACCCGCGGCCTGGCGCATCAGGTACATGCCCATCGCGTAGCCGCCCAGGGCGAAAAAGATGCCGTGTCCAAGAGAAAGCATCCCGGCGTAGCCCCATACCAGATCCAGCGCCACCGCAACGATGGCATAGCAGAGGATCTTGCCAGTCAGCGTCAGCATCCAGGTTGACAGCGCCAGCGGATGCGTCGCAGGCAGTAAGGCGAAAAACGGCAATATCAGCAAGCACACCACCAGCAGGCTGCCTGCAATCTGCGTAGTGCGTGGCGCTTTGCGCGCCAGCGTTAAGGTCAGCGGCTGGCTCATCAGTCAATCACCCTCCCTTTCAGCGCAAACAGCCCCTGCGGGCGTTTTTGAATAAACAGCACGATCGCCACCAGAATCACGATCTTGCCCAGCACCGCCCCCATCTGGGGTTCAAGGATTTTATTAAAAATCCCCAGACCAAACGCCGCGGCCACGCTGCCTGCCAGCTGGCCTACGCCTCCGAGCACCACCACAAGGAAGGAGTCGATGATATAGCCCTGGCCCAGCTCCGGCCCAACGTTACCGAGCTGCGATAACGCCACGCCGCCTAAACCCGCAATCCCGGAGCCAAGCCCGAACGCCAGCATATCGACGCGCCCTGTCGGTACCCCGCAGCAGGCGGCCATGCTGCGGTTTTGCGTCACCGCCCGCACGTTAAGCCCTAGACGAGTTTTATTCAGAATGAGCCAGGTAAAGAACAGCACCAGCAGCACGAAGCCCAGCACCACAATGCGGTTCCACGGCAGCGTCAGATTGGCAAAAACCTGCACCCCGCCTGAAAGCCAGGCCGGGTTAGCCACCTCGAGGTTCTGGGCGCCAAAGGTCATGCGCACCAGCTGGATGAGCATCAGGCTGATCCCCCACGTTGCCAGCAGCGTTTCCAGCGGGCGACCGTACAGATGACGGATCACCGTGCGCTCCAGCACCATTCCAATGCCCGCCGTCAGGCAGAACGCGACCGGCAAGGCGATAACGGGATAGAGCGCCAGCCACTGGGGCGCAAGCCCGGCCATCGCCTGCTGCACCATCCAGGTGGCATATGCCCCCAGCATCAGCATCTCGCCGTGCGCCATATTAATGACGCCCAGCAGGCCGTAGGTGATAGCCAGCCCCAGCGCGGCCAGCAGCAGCACCGACCCGAGGGAGAGCCCCATAAACGCCTGGCCCAGCAGATCGCCCCACATCAGCCGATGCTGGATCTGGCTAAGACTCTCTTCTGCGGCCGCGCGCACGCCGCCATCCGGCTCAGTGTCTGGCTGGGTAAACGGAGTGAGCCTGGACTGTACGTCCGGATCGTCGGACTGACCTAATAGTTCGACGGCCTTGCGGCGCACCTCTGCCTGCGGGCTTGCCAGCTGGAGGTTCGCGACCGCCAGCAGCAGCGCCTGACGCGCCACGGCGTCCGTTTCATCGTTCACACGTTTTTCCAGAAAAGCGAGCATACCGGGCTGGGCATCGCGCTGCAGCTGACGCGCAGCCGCCCGCCTCTCGGTGACACTGTCACTCACCAGCTGATGGGTGGCGATGGCGGTCGCAGCCAGCACGCGCAGCCGGTTCGTCAGACGAACGACTTTGGTTGGCGCTTCTGCCGCACGGGCGTCCCCAAGCGACACCATTTGCCCGTTACGCTGCGCAAAGGCGTGCTTTTGACTGTCGGCATACAGGTTTTCCTTCTGCAGGGACTGAAGCAGCGGAAGCCTGGCGGCATCCGGCGCGGCGGCCCACTGCGTCAACAAATCCGCCTGCTGACTGCGGCTGGCGGCTACAAAACGATCGGCATCCGATGCCTGCACCATCCCTGGCAGCAGTCCGGAAAGCCATACAAGAGCGATGAACATGCGCATGGCGTTCATGACGTTTCTCCCTGCGGTAATGGCTTAGTTGCTGGCGGTTTTCATCGGCTGGTCGGGCTTTTTGTCATTTCCGGCGATGAACGGGCTCCACGGCTGGGCGCGTACCGGCTGTTCCGTCTGCCACACCACGTTGAACTGACCGTTACCTTCGATTTCACCGATCATGACCGGCTTATGCAGATGATGGTTGGTGGCATCCATGGTAAGCGTAAAGCCTGACGGTGCCTTAAAGGACTGACCGGCCATCGCCGCACGGACTTTGTCCACATCGGTAGTTCCTGCTTTTTCTACCGCCTGCGCCCACATGTGAATGCCCACGTAGGTCGCCTCCATCGGGTCGTTGGTGACCACGGTGTCGGCGTTCGGCAGCTTGTGCGCCTTCGCATAGGCTTTGTAATCCGCCACGAACGCCTGGTTGGTCGGGTTATCGACGGACTCAAAGTAGTTCCAGGACGCCAGGTTACCCACCAGCGGTTTGGTGTCGATCCCGCGCAGCTCTTCTTCGCCGACGGAGAACGCCACCACCGGCACGTCGGTCGCCTTCAGACCCTGGTTAGCCAGCTCTTTGTAGAACGGCACGTTGGAGTCGCCGTTGATGGTCGACACCACGGCGGTTTTGCCGCCCGCTGAGAATTTTTTGATGTTGGCAACGATGGTCTGGTAGTCGCTATGAC
This sequence comes from Enterobacter sp. 148H3, assembly GCF_034107425.1. Taxonomy (NCBI): domain Bacteria; kingdom Pseudomonadati; phylum Pseudomonadota; class Gammaproteobacteria; order Enterobacterales; family Enterobacteriaceae; genus Enterobacter; species Enterobacter sp. 148H3. The sequence goes on from NZ_JAWNEI010000003.1 coordinate 224,952, forward strand.
CAAACGGGGTGTAAACCTCTTCGATATCCTTATCCTCCACCCCTTTCGAATGCAGGAACGCGCGCAGGATCTTGTTGGTGGTGCGCGGATAAACGTAGTCCGTGCCCAGCAGGAAGAAGCGTTTCGCCGCGCCGCCGTCTTCGCTCATCAGATATTCAACCGCCGGGATGGCCTGCTGGTTCGGCGCCGCGCCGGTATAGAAGACGTTTGGCGACATTTCCTCGCCTTCATACTGCACCGGATAGAACAGCAGGCCGTTCAGCTCCTCAAAGACCGGCAGTACGGATTTGCGCGAAACCGAGGTCCAGCAGCCGAATACCACCGCCACTTTATCCTGACTTAACAGCTGGCGCGCCTTCTCGGCAAACAGCGGCCAGTTTGAGGCCGGATCCACCACTACCGGCTCCAGTTTCTTGCCCAGCACGCCGCCTTTGGCGTTGATCTCATCGATGGTCATCAGGGCGACATCTTTAAGCGGGGTCTCGGAAATGGCCATCGTGCCGGAGAGAGAATGCATGATCCCCACTTTGATGGTATCGGCCGCCTGCACGCCAAAACTCATTCCCATCGCCACGACGGACGCGGATAACGCAAAGGCTTTTAATAAGGTACGACGGTGCATATTTTCACTCCTGAAAAAGAACGCTGTGCGAAAACGTCCGTTACGGCGTGGACGCGGAAATAAATGTGTCAGCGAAGCAGGAGCAAAAAGAATGCCAGAATGGAGATAGCGCTATTTCCGGGAGGAGAGCGCAGGATGTAAAGAGAACGTCTCAGAATGGCACAGCGCTGCACTTTTATAATGCAGCGCTGAGGAGGAAGGTTTTACCAGACTTCGCTGGCGATCTGCGTGACCAGACGGACTTTGTCCCACTGCTGGGTTTCGCTCAGGCTGTTGCCCTCTTCGGTAGAGGCAAAGCCGCACTGCGGGCTGAGGCAAATTTGCTCTTTCGCCACGTATTTCGCCGCTTCTTCCAGACGGGCTTTGATTCCCTCCGGGTTCTCCAGCTCGCCGTTTTTCGTGGTGATAAGACCCAGCACCACCTGCTGCTTGCCCGGGCGAACAAAGCGCAACGGCGCGAAATCCCCGCTGCGGTCGTTATCGTATTCCAGGAAGAAGGCATCAACGTTGACCGTTCCGAACAGCACTTCCGCCACCGGCTCGTAGCCGCCTTCGGAAATCCAGGTGGAGCGGAAGTTACCGCGGCAGACGTGCAGCCCGATGGTCAGATCGTCCGGCTTGCCCTCCAGCGCCTTATTCAGGACGCGGGCATAGATACGTGCAAGCTCATCGGCATCGTCGCCGCGCTCGCGGATCTGACGACGCTGATCGTCCGAACAGAGGTAGGCCCATACGGTATCGTCCAGCTGCAGGTAACGGCAGCCTGCATCATAGAATGCGCGAATCGCGTCGCGCCAGGTGGTCGCCAGATCGTCGAAATAGACGTTCAGGTCCGGATACACCGTCGCATCAATGTCTTTGCGACCGCCGCGGAAATGCAGCACGCTCGGGCTGGGAATGGTCATTTTTGGCTGGGCGTTACCGCTGATGCTTTTCAGATAGCGGAAATCGTCCAGCATCGGGTGCTCGCCAAAGCCCAGTTTGCCGGTGACGCGCACGCCGTGGGCTTTGGTTTGCACCCCGTTAAACTGGATGCCCTGCTGCGAATCGTAACGCTCAACGCCCTGCAGACCGTCGAAGAAGTCGAAGTGCCACCAGGCGCGGCGAAACTCACCGTCGGTCACGACATGCAGGCCGCACGCGCACTGCTGCTCAACGACGTGGCGAATGGCTTCGTCCTCCACCGCGCGAAGCTGTCTCGCGTCAATCTCGCCGCTGGCAAATTGCAGGCGAGCCTGCTTGATGGCATCCGGGCGTAAAAAACTGCCGACTACGTCGGCGCGGTATGGGGCGTGGTGTCGTTGCATGGAAATCTCCTCAGTCTGCCGGCAATAATTGCCCGCAGTGATAATTCATTATTTGAACTTTTAGACTTCTGGATGTCTAAATGTCCAAAAACAATGTCATACCTCCCCAGTGCCGGCAAACGAGAAAATTTCACGGGTGTTGAAAAAAATTCATCTTCACAGCGCGGCAGTGGTTTCGCTGCTGGCAAACGCGTAGCGTTCATCTTCCCAGCCGGTGATCCCACCGAGCATGATTTTGACCGGCAGCCCGAGACGCGCCAGCTTCAGCGCGGCTCTGTCCGCGCCGTTACAGTGCGGCCCCGCGCAGTAGACGACGAACAGCGTCCCTTCAGGCCATTGGGTCATGCGCTCTGCGGTCATCTGGCTCCACGGCATATGCAGAGCGCCCGGCACATGGCGACGGGCAAACTGCTCCGGGCTCCCCACCACGTGCAGCAAAACAAAGTCCTGCTCATTATTGGCGATGGCGTGATGCACATCGGCGCAGTCGGTTTCTACGCTCAGGCGACGCAGAAAATGGGTGACGGCTTCCTGCGGCTCGGCAGCCGGAAATTCAGTAACATAGCTCATGATCCTTCCTCATCTTTGGCGTTTGTGTTAACACTACTCTATCCAGAAATTCAGCACGTGAATGCGCTCGCTTATGCCAGAAAACAGCAAAAAGATGACAAACTTAAGACAAATTGCCCGCCCGCAAGTGGTGGTGCTGGCCTATGATGGCCTGTGTACCTTTGAGTTTGGCGTAGCGGTGGAGATCTTCGGTCTGCCACGTCCCGAGCTGGGCGATGAATGGTATCGTTTTGCGGTGGCGAGCGTGGATAGCGGTGAACTTCGGGCAACAGGCGGGATCCGTATCGTCACCGATGGTGATTTAAGCCTGCTTGCGTCTGCGGACCTAATTGTGGTTCCCGGCTGGCGTGGGCTGGACTCGCCGGTTCCGGACGCGCTCTGCAACGCATTACGTCAGGCCAGCGCGCGAGGATGCCAGCTGCTGTCCATCTGTTCGGGCGTATTTGTGCTGGCCGCTACGGGGCTGCTCAACGGGCGCAAAGCCACGACGCACTGGCGCTACATTGAGACGCTTAAAGCCCGATACCCTGACATCGACGTGGTCGAGGATGTGCTCTACCAGGACGAAGGCGATATCCTGACTTCTGCAGGCAGCGCGGCGGGGATCGATCTCTGCCTTCACGTTGTACGAAGGGATTATGGAATGGAAACCGCTAACAGCGTGGCGCGGCGGCTGGTCATTCCCCCACACCGGGATGGCTCTCAGCCGCAACAGCTCAGCCGCCCGGTGGCACAGCTGCGGGAAAGCCAGCGCCTCGGCCAGCTGTTTGATTTTCTGCACACGCATCTTACCGAGCCGCACAGCGTCGACTCGCTGGCGCGTCGTGTCGGTATGAGTCAGCGCACGTTTCTTCGTCGCTTCGAGGCGGCAACAGGAACGACGCCTGCCCGCTGGTTACTCAATGAGCGCCTGCTGCGGGCGAAAGATTATCTGGAAAGCAGTCGTTTAAGTATCGACAGCATCGCGGAACAGACCGGGTTTGGCCAGGCATCGACGCTGCGTCATCACTTTCGCCAGCAGTTCGCGATTTCCCCGGCCCAGTACCGCAAACAATTTTCTCATTCCGCTACAGCCCGCTGAGGCGTCAGTCTTTTGGTTTAGCTGGAATACGGAGAACCTTATGGTCACCACACACGTTTTTATCGCAACCAGTCTTGATGGTTACATCGCCCGACACAATGATGATATCGACTGGCTCCTGCAGCGCGATGATCCGACTGAAGATCATGGCTATGCGGCGTTCATCGCGGACAAAGACTGGATAGTGATGGGCCGAGGCAGCTATGAGAAAGTGCTGACCTTTGACGCATGGCCTTATGACCGGCCCGTGCTGGTGCTCTCCCGACAGCTGGCCGACACGCCCGTGCCCGACGCGCTGAAAGGAAAAGTACTGTTTTCAGGGCGCACGCCTAAAGAGGTGCTCGATTACCTGGCGTTGCAGAACGTCCATCGCGTCTATCTCGATGGTGGGCAGGTGATACAGTCGTTCCTGCGAGAAGGACTGGTGGCCGATATGGTGATCACGACCGTTCCTGTCCTGCTCGGTTCGGGAAAATCGCTGTTTGGCGCCCTGCCAGAGGATATGGATTTGACGCTGGTATCCAGCCGCAGCTTCCCTTCGGGTCTGGTACAGTCGCATTATCGACTGCTGTCATAAAACGACGGTAAACACTGCGCAAAAAAAACCGCCAAAAAATGGCGGTAAATGCTTGCATGGATAGATTTGTATTTTGGTCTCTACGTCCCGACACTCCATGGCCGGGCTGCGGATCCCATACAACCTAACACCCGTTGTCTTAACGAAGGTTAAACAGTCTTATTAACCTGCATGAGTATTGATCTGCAAATAACGCATAAGGCCCTGTTCAGCGCTCTGTTTTGCGTCATCATTTATGGCTTCAAGATAAAATGACCGCGCCACTCCATAAGGTGCTTTATCAGAGGGGTACGCCGCAAAATGGAACGTTTTTCCTATCGTCTGCTGGGTGCAGTCTAATTCCCAACGCACATCGTTAATTTTTTTACTGGTACAGGTAACGGCTCCATAATCGCTGGTCAAATAGGAACCAACGCGAATTTCTGCCGATTGTATATATTCTGGTTTGTTATCACCAGCATAACGAATCCCTGCAACGGCCCCAACAGCAACCGCCAGAAGCGCAAGCGCAATTATTTTTTTCATTTATTAATGACCCGTCCCTTAGCCAGAGATTAACTATTATATAAGATTTATCCTTAATGCAAATATCCGATTATGGACCAGAAATGGCACTTTACAAACATTCATAACTTTTTAGGAAATGTCCTGGACAATTTTCCGGGCACACATTATTTGACAATCTCTTTTCACGAGTTTGAATTATTAAATAATAACACTAAAAAATAATCGGCATGATAACCCCGCAATGTCATTCGGCGGCTATCTCATGATTAAAAAAGGCTTATCTCTCGTCATGCTTATCTGTGCACTCTTTTCAGGCCAGCTTATGGCCGGGCACAAAGGACACGAATATTTATGGGTCAAGAATGTGGCGCATCAACTTCGTCATGAAGCCGACAGCGATGAGTTACGAAGCGCTGCGGAAGAGTCGGCGGAGGGTTTGCGCGAACACCACCAGTGGCAGAAATCGCGCAAACCGGATACCCACGTTCGGTAATTAACTGCCCTTGCGTTTAGGCAGAGTTTTCATCAGATCGTCCGGACTGACGGACGCCACAATACTGCCCGGCTGCGGCATTTTGAAGATGTGGTTTTTCATCTTGCCAATCACATGCATTTCGCAAGGACGGCAGTCGAACTTGAGAGTAAGAACTTCATCACCGTTTACAAGCTGCATGGGGGTTGCCTTCCAGCTCTTAATATTCCCTTTCGCCTGCTTAGGGCAAAGGTTAAACGCAAAGCGCAGGCAGTGCTTGGTGATCATCACCGGCACATCGCCCTTCTCTTCATGCGCTTCATAAGCCGCGTCGATCAGCTGCACGCCGTGGCGATGATAGAATTCACGCGCTTTATGGTTATAGACGTTGGCCAGGAAGGATAAATGTGTCTCCGGGTATACGGGTGCAGGTACGGCTTCCGCTTTACGGCTAGCGCGCGGATACTGCGCCAGGCGCGCGGCATCCAGCATCTCTGCCGTTTCACGACGGAACTGGTTAAGCAGGCTGTTCGGCACGAACAGGGCATCCGGCAGACTGACCTCAACGTTACGGGCGTAGTAAATCGTCTGGCCAAGCTTCGCCACCCCATCCTTCAGGCTGTTGAGCGCTTTTTCCGCGTTGTTTGCCACCTCGAACAGGCCATCGAGCGTATGCGTTACGCTGATGCCGTCTTCACAGGTCATGGTCAGAATCAGCTGCTCTTCCCAACCGCCCAGCTCAATGTCCACCGCGATACGACGTTCGCTGGAGGTTTTCAGCAGCGCCTGCTGCCAGTTATGATCGAGGTTACGGTTAAGCGCCGCGTTTGGCCGCGCCTTGTAGAGATCGGCCGGCATCTCATTCGGCCAGACGCGATAGCGGTTCTCGCCGGTTTTCTCGACCGTATTGGCGCGGAAGCCCACGACCTCACGCTTAATCATCACGTTAAGGCCATCGCCGTTCGCCAGCGGTTCCGTCACTTGGACATCAAGATGATCTTTCGCCACTTTCAGCACTTCACCCACCGGTAAACCGATAAACTTCGGTGAGTCAAACGCGCCGATATCCCCTTTACGGGCATTCACAAAATAGTCCGTGCTGCCGCGGTGGAACGTTTTGTCCGTCGACGGAATAAAGAAATGTTCGGTGCGCCCGGCCGACGCGCGTGCCAGGACGCCGCGTTCTTCGATAATGGCGTCCAGCATCTGGCGATAGTGCGCGGTGATATTCTTCACGTAGCTCATATCTTTGTAGCGCCCTTCAATCTTGAAGGAACGCACGCCAGCGTCGATCAGCGCGCCCAGGTTGGCCGTCTGATCGTTATCCTTCATGGAGAGCAGGTGTTTTTCGAACGCCACGACGCGGCCCTGATCGTCTTTCAGGGTATACGGCAGACGGCAGGCCTGAGAACAGTCGCCGCGGTTGGCGCTGCGGCCCGTCTGCGCGTGGGAAATATTGCACTGACCGGAATAGGCGACGCACAGCGCGCCGTGGATAAAGAATTCAATCGTCGCGTCTGTCGCCTGGTGAATATCACGGATCTGATTCAGGTTCAGCTCACGCGCCAGAACGATCTGCGAAAAGCCGACGTCAGAGAGAAACTTCGCCTTCTCAACCGTGCGGATATCACACTGGGTACTGGCATGCAGTTCAATGGGGGGAATATCCAGCTCCAGCACGCCCATATCCTGAACAATCAGGGCATCCACCCCGGCCTGGTAGAGATCGGTAATCAGACGTTGCGCAGGCTCCAGCTCATCATCATGAAGAATGGTGTTCAGGGTCACGAACACTTTCGCCCCGAAACGGTGGGCGAACGGCACCAGTTCAGCAATATCGCTCAGGCTGTTGCTGGCGTTATGGCGGGCACCGAAGCCAGGGCCACCAATGTAGACGGCATCTGCGCCATGAAGGATCGCTTCACGGGCAATGGCGGCGTCGCGGGCCGGGCTTAAAAGTTCAAGATGATGGGATTGCAGGCGCATACTTCGTCGTTATCCGTTATGGTCAAAATGGCGGCTATTGTAGTCAGAAGTATGCGTCAGCGAAACAGTTTTGCGAAGCGTCAGCGGGGATAATGAATCAGGGAGTGAAAATGCACCGTCCGGTCGCTGCTGTTGCGGTAGGCGTGGGGTTTATCACCGGCAAAACGGATGCCCGAATCGGCAGAAATCGTCTGCCATTTGCCGCCAAGCTTCATCTCCAGCTCGCCGCTTACTACGACGACATGTTCTATTACCCCGGCCTCATGCGGCGTGGATTCGCTCAGCGCGCCGGGTGCCAGCGTGATGGAGAAATAATCAAACCCGAGCGTCTCGTCCCACGGAAAGAGCGGTTTGACGACCATCGCCTGCTGCTGGGGGTCAAATACCGCCTGCCGGTCCGCCTCTGGGGTGATGAACGCGGAAAACGGCACGTTCAGCCCGGTGGCAATTTTCCACAGCGTCGACACCGTCGGGCTGGATTCATTGCGCTCGATTTGCCCGAGCATGGCTTTTGACACGCCGGTCTCGTCCGCGAGCTTCGACAAACTCCAGCCGCGCGCCTGGCGCAGCGTTTTCAGCGTTGTTGCAAGGTGTAGTGTGATATCCATGTTCCCTCCTGGTGACGATCAGCATACCACTTGTGCGCTATAGCGCACAGTGCTACCTTACTCCGGACGTTATAACGCACAATGGAGTTTTCATGCGCCCTTCCTCTCACTTTATTCCGGTCGCACTGGCTGGATTTGTCGCCGTTCTGGTTGGTTACGCCAGCTCGGCCGCCATCATCTGGCAGGCCGCCGCCGCGGCAGGCGCTAGCGCACAGCAGATTGCGGGCTGGATGACCGCGCTGGGAATTGGGATGGGGGTCAGCACGCTGGCGCTTTCATGGTGGTACAAAGCGCCCGTACTGACCGCCTGGTCGACGCCCGGCGCGGCGCTGCTCGCCACCAGCCTGCACGGCGTCACGCTGGCAGAAACCATCGGCGTGTTTATCTTTGCTAACGCGCTTATTTTGCTCTGCGGCATTACCGGGCTTTTCGCCCGTCTGATGAAGCTGATCCCTCATTCGCTTGCTGCCGCCATGCTGGCAGGGGTATTGCTGCAGTTTGGCCTGCATGCCTTTGCGCATCTTGAGGGGCACTTTCTGCTGTGCGGCAGCATGATTGCGGCTTGGCTAATCACAAAAGCGCTGTCGCCGCGCTATGCCATCGTGGTCACGCTGCTGGTGGGCGGGATTGTGGCATGGGCGGCAGGTGACGTTGTCACGGATAAACTCACCCTTTCTCTGGTAATGCCCGAATTTATTGCACCCGCCTTCACCTTCACCAGCCTGGTGAGTATTGGCTTGCCCTTCTTCCTCGTGACCATGGCTTCGCAAAACGCGCCGGGGTTCGCCACGATGAAAGCCTCCGGTTACCCGCTGGCGGTCTCACCGCTCATCATCGTTACGGGAGGACTGGCGCTGCTGTTTTCTCCGTTTGGCGTCTTTTCCATCTGCATTGCGGCTATAACCGCCGCCATTTGTCAAAGCCCGGATGCCCACCCGGATGCGGGTAAACGCTGGCTGGCGGCCATCGCTGCGGGAGGGTTTTATCTGCTGGCGGGAATTTTCGGTGGCTCCATTACCGGGCTGATGGCAGCTCTGCCGCTCAGCTGGATCCAAACGCTGGCCGGTCTGGCGCTGCTGGGCACCATCAGCGGGAGTTTATATCAGGCGCTGAGTCAAGAAGCAGAGCGCGACGCGGCCATCGTCACGTTTCTGATGACCGCAAGCGGCGTGACAATCCTGGGCATCGGTTCGGCATTCTGGGGGCTGGTGCTGGGCGGGATCTGCTACGCCCTGTTTTCACGCACTCGCCGCACGTAGCTGCGAAGGCGTCATGCCCGTCGCGCTGCGAAAGCGGTTGCTGAAGTGGCTGGCGGAGTTGAACCCGCAGGCAAGCGCGATGTCCGTCAGCGGCGTCGTAGTATGCTGAACGAGGGCCTTAGCTTTATCCATTCGCCTCTGCATCACGTACTGATGCGGCGCCAGCCCCGTTGACTGGCGGAACATGCGGGCAAAGTGGTATTCGCTGAGCGCGGCCTGCGCCGCCAGCTCGGCCAGCGTCAGGGGCTGGCCCAGGTTCTCTTCAATGAAGGCCAGCACGTTGCGCAGCACGAATGGCGATAGCCCTCCGGTGACGACCGGCAGCTTCCACTGCACGTTAGAGTAGTTTTGCAGCAGATGGGTCAGCAGCAGCGTAGAGGCCGTGCTCAGGGTGAGCTGGTTGGCGTGCTGCTGCCAGTCACAGCCGAGCAAAAACTGCCGATACAGCGCGGTGATCTTCGGATCGCTGCCAAAAATGCGCTCGTCCAGGGTCAGCGAAAGCGGGCGCTTGTCCCAGATTTTTTCCCCCACGTCGCGCAGGTGTTCATCGGTGCAGTAGAGATGCACAAACGACAGGTCATCGCGGATATCCCACGTCGATTCGCTCTCTTTGGGCATCAGGCAGAAACGGTCCGGCCCCCCGCCGTTCTTCCAGCCGCCCGGCGTTTTTTGATAGCTTTCGTAGCCGTCCGCCACGTACAGGCTGAGGGTATGATGGTTACTTTTTACCGTTATCGTATCGTGCTTGTTGTACCACGCTGCCAGCTGAATACCCGAATTCAGCGAGACGGTTTCCCGCAGGACTGCATTCTGTTGGCAAAGCGTTTCAAAGGTATCGTAAGCGTGAGACATAACCGTTAGCGCATAATTGATGGGAATATCAGTCTAAGAAGAGTTGCCCCCCGTTGCCAGTCCCGCCGGAAGAAAAAAGCGCAAGATTTTGCAAGTGACCCGCAACCCGGTGAAAGCCCGTCGCGAGTTTCAGCGCCATACTGCGGGCTTCCGCGGTTTGAGAAGAGAGAACTATGAACGCATTATTATATGGACTCGTGGTCATTATCTGGGGAACCACCTGGATTGCGATTTTTCTGCAGCAGGGCCCCGTCGCGGCGCCGGTGTCGATTTTCTGGCGCTTCGCCGTCGCCAGCCTCACGATGATGGCGGTGTTAATCGCCCTGCGCCGCCTGCGCAAGCTGGCGCTGCGGGATCACCTTTTTTGCCTGCTTCAGGGATGCTGCGTTTTCTGCTTTAACTTCTGGTGTTTTTACACCGCAGCCTCGCACATTAATACCGGGCTGGAGTCGGTGATCTTCTCTATGGCCGTGCTCTATAACGCCATCAACAGCTTTATTTTCTTCGGGCAGCGTCCGCCGTCGCGCTTCTGGACGGCGGCGGCGCTGGGCCTGATCGGGATCGTCACCCTCTTCTGGGACGATCTGCTGGCCAGCGGCTGGAGCGCATCGCTCCTGACCGGGATTGGCCTCTCCGCGCTCGGCACCTACGGCTTCTCGCTGGGCAATATGATCAGCATGCGCCATCAGCGCAGAGGCCTGGAAACCATGACCACCAACGCCTGGGCGATGCTCTACGGCACGCTGGTGATGGGCTGCATTGCGCTGTTCAGAGGCGATAGCTTCGCGCCAGAGTGGACCATCAGCTACATTGGCGCGCTGCTCTATCTGGCTGTATTTGGTTCGGTGATTGCCTTTGGCGCCTACTTCACGCTGGTGGGACGCATTGGCCCGGGCAAAGCGGCCTACAGTACGCTGCTCTTCCCGCTGGTGGCGCTGTCCATCTCTACGGTGTATGAAGGCTACGTCTGGCATATCAACGGTATCGTGGGGTTATTGCTGATTCTGGGGGGAAATATGGTGATGTTTACCAAACCAGAAACCTGGTTCAGACGCATACGAATGGCGTAAATAAAAAGGCCTGCATTACGCAGGCCGTTTTATTTTATTTCGCGGTCTTTTTCACATCAAACATGGTGGCGTCCGTCGCCATGTCATCAACAACCTGCTTCAGGGTTGCAAAGGTCATCGGCGTACTTTCGTTGTTCAGATCTTTACCTTCGCCTTTGCGCACCACCTTCATGACCGGTTTGTTGGTAGCCGCATCGATCAGTTCGCCTTCAAAGAAGAGATGCGTATCCATGGTGCGATGCCCGGTTGCCATCTGCGTACCTGCTACCACCAGCGCGACCGGCACCACTTCATAGAACTGCAGACCTTCTTTCTGCGAACTCACCCCGGTAATCGCGCCGCGGAAAATCAGGCTATGTTTACCCGGCGTGGTCACAATCGGCTTACGCGTGCCAATCGCCGTTTTCATTTTGGTATTGGTGTAGTTCAACAGCTCATCAAGCGTTTTTTGCCCAATTTGCGTGGTTGGTTTTGGCGTTGGATAATACGTAATCGGTGTCCAGAGAATACTGTCGTAATTAGCTTCGTTATAGGAAGGATCAACCCAACGCAGCGTTGGTTTACCCGTCGCAGACGTTGTCTGCTGCAATCCTGAATAGTCTTTTAAAAAGCCAGAATATTGTTCGGGAGCTGCGACTTTCGAAGAACAGCCCGCTAACGCCAACAGACCAGTAAGCACTGCAACTTTAAAAAAAGTTTGAGTACGCATGATAGTTTTCCATGTTATCTGCAAGTATGCATTTGAAGTTATAGCAAAAGACCGGCGGGTTTGTTGTGACAAAAAATGATGCGGAGAGCACAAATTGCGAAAAGACTGCCCGGAGGCGTGCCGGGCAGTGAAAAATTACTGATTTATATCCAGTTGCCAGAACAGATGTTTGCCAAACGGGTCAATTTCATAGCCCGTCACCTCCTTGCGCACCGGTTCGAAAATGGTTGAATGCGCAATCATTACCGCGGGCATCTGGTCATGCATCATCTGCTGCGCCTCTTTATATAGCGCCACGCGCTTATCGCGATCGGTCGTTGATTTTGCTTCCGCAATAATTTTATCAAAGGGCTTATAGCACCATTTCGCCGAATTTGACCCACCGTTTGCCGAGGTGCAGGTAAATAGCGGGCCGAAGAAGTTGTCCGGATCGCCCGTTGCCGTCGTCCAGCCCATCAGCGCGGCCTGATGCTCTCCGCCCTTCACGCGTTTCAAATACTCGCCCCATTCGTAGGTAACGATTTTGGTCTGCACGCCTATTTTCGCCCAGTCCGCCTGAATCATCTCCGCCATGCGTTTCGCATTCGGGTTATAGGGACGCTGCACCGGCATCGCCCATAAATCGATGCTAACGCCGCTGGCAAAACCGGCCTCTTTCAGCAGCGCTTTGGCTTTTTCAGGGTCGTAGTCGTAATCCTTAAGCTCGCTGTCTGCGCTCCATACGCCCGGCGGCAGCAGGTTCTTCGCAGCGGTGCCGGTACCGTGGAACACCGCATCAATAATGGCTGGTTTATTGATGGCCATCGCCAGCGCCTGACGGACCTTCACGTTATCCAGCGGCGGCTTTTGGGTATTGAAAGCCAGAAAACCGGTATTCAGCCCGGCTTTGCTCATCAGGTTGATGTCTTTGTTCGCCTTCATGCGCGGCAGATCCGCCGGGTTCGGGAACGGCATCACCTGACATTCGTTCTTCTCAATTTTGGCAAACCGCACGGAGGCATCCGGTGTGATGCTAAACACCAGCCGATCCAGCTTCGATTTCCCCTGCCAGTAGTCGGCAAACGCCGTAAACAGGATCCGCGAATCCTTCTGATACTGCGCCAGCTTAAACGGCCCGGTGCCTATAGGCTCCATATCCACCTTCTCCGGCGTGCCCGCTTTGAGCATCGCGTCGGCATATTCCGCGGACAGGATCGAGGCAAAATACCATGCCAGATCGGCGACAAACGGCGCTTCCGGGTGCGCCAGGGTAAAGCGCACGGTGTGCTCATCAACTTTATCAATGCTCGTTATCAGGCTGCCAAACTCCAGACTTTCAAAGTTGGAGTAGCTGCCGTTAGAGACGTTGTGGTAGGGATGGTTCACGTCTTTCTGCCGCATAAACGAGAAGATCACGTCGTCGGCGTTAAAGTCGCGGGTTGGCGTGAAGGATTTATTGCTCTGGAACTTAACGCCCTTACGCAGAAAGAAGGTGTAGACCTTGCCGTCGTCGCTCACCTCCCAGCGCTCCGCAAGGCTTGGCACCAGCTCCGTGGTGCCAGGCTTGAAATCGACCAGACGGTTATAGACCGGCACGGCGCTGGCGTCCACGCTGGTTCCCGAGGTGTATAGCTGAGGGTTAAAGTTTTCCGGCGATCCTTCAGAGCAATACACCAGCGTTTTCGCAGCAACGGTGGAACTGACCGTGAGTGCAGCGAACGCCAGCGCTATAGTTGTGAGTTTGCTTGTCATCATTTATTCCTGTCTTTTTAATTCGACGGCTAATTAATTCTTTTGCCATTTCATAAATAACATTAAAGTGATGTGGCAAACACCTGAAAAATAAATAAGGAATAAATCACTATGGGCTCGCCGCTTTCCAGACAATTAACGCATCGTTTTTTCCGCTATCTCGCTATCACCAGCCAGAGCGATCCCAAAGTCAAAACCCTTCCCTCAACGCCGGGCCAGCATGACATGGCGCGCGAGCTGGCGCAGGAGCTGGCACAGCTGGGGTTAGACGACATTGTGATTGATGAATTCGCCACGGTTACGGCGGTAAAAAAAGGCAACGTGCCCGGTGCGCCGCGCATCGGCTTTATTACCCATATTGATACCGTCGACGTGGGACTTTCACCGGATATTCATCCACAAATATTAACGTTTACCGGTGAAGATCTCTGTCTGAATAAAGAGAAAGACATCTGGCTGCGGGTTAACGAGCACCCTGAAATTCTGGCTTATCCGAATGAGGAGATTATTTTCAGCGACGGAACCAGCGTATTGGGCGCGGATAATAAATCGGCGATCACGGTGGTCATGACGGTGCTGGAAAACCTCACGGCGGAGCATCGGCATGGGGATATCGTCGTGGCGTTTGTGCCTGACGAAGAGATCGGCCTGAACGGTGCCAAGGCGCTGGATCTTAAGCGCTTCGACGTCGACTTTGCCTGGACCATCGACTGCTGCGAGCTGGGTGAAATTGTTTACGAGAATTTTAATGCGGCCGCCGCGGAGATCCGCTTTACCGGCGTAACGGCGCACCCGATGTCCGCCAAAGGCGTGCTGGTGAATCCCCTGCTGATGGCGACTGATTACATCAGCCATTTTGACCGCCAGCAAACGCCGGAGTGCACCGAGGGACGTGAAGGCTATATCTGGTTTAACGGCATTCAGGCCGGACAGAACGAGGCCGTTCTTAAGGCCAATATCCGCGACTTTGATAAGGAGAGCTTTGCCGCGCGCAAGCAGCAGATTGCCGACGTGGCCGCACTGATTGCCGCCCAATATCCGACGGCCAGAGTGGACTATCGCATTGAAGATACCTACAGCAATATCAGCAATGCGATTGGTGAAGACCGGCGCGCTATCGATCTGATGTTCGAGGCGATGGAATCGCTCGGCATCACGCCGAAACCGACGCCGATGCGCGGCGGCACCGACGGCGCGGCGCTCTCGGCAAAAGGGCTACTCACGCCGAACTTCTTCACCGGGGCGCATAACTTCCACTCGAAGTTTGAATTCCTGCCGCTGTCGTCGTTCGAAGCGTCTTACAACACGGCCCTGCAGATCTGCCTGCTGGCCGCCCGTTAAGCGGGCTTGCGCGCCAGCATCGTGGCAAAGCGCAGCTTGATGCGGTTACCGTTTTCATCGGTGCGGTGCAGTTCGCCAACGTCTTCGTTGTATTTGAGCAACTCCCAGCCTTCATAGTAGTTGCTCAGCTCACCGCTCTTGAACGCAAACGGGAAGCCGACGGTGCACGGGTAATCCACCGTGTCCATCGCGGCAACAATCAGGTTGTAGCCGCCAGGCCTGGTGCAGCGCTGCATATTAGCGATAAGACCCGGGATGGTTTTTGACTCCAGGAACATCAGCACCACGGTGGAAAGAATGAAATCGTACTCGCCGTCAAAACTCAGGTTGTTGAGATCTTTAATCGCCGTGTGGAGGTTATCGATCCCTTCTTCCGCCTTAATGCGCTCGATATTATCGATGCTCATCGGGTTCTTGTCCCACGCGGTGACATCGTGGCCGTTAGCTGCAAGATAGAGGCTGTTACGGCCGTTGCCGCAGCCCAGATCCAGCGTTTTACCGGGTTTCACAATCTCCGCGCTGTACAGCACTTCTGAATGGGTACGGGTTAAGCCGTATTTCTCTGTGAAGTAATTCTCATCGACAGTCATTGTTTTCCTGCGTTCTCATAAAGTGAAAGTGCATTCTGAATGCTATTTTAAGGCGTTTACCGTCTGGTTGCCAGCCGCTCGAAAATCGAAAAATTTGCTACGTTTAGTTAAGACGCTTATCAGAGAAATAAAGATGAACAAATATCGCCTCAGCGACGAGACCCGCCTCTGGCAATGGAAAAATGGCGAAACCAGCCACGCCACTACGCTGCGGCAGATTATCGCCACGGCGGACTTTAACGACGTGACTGTCGGGACGAGAGGCGGCTGGATTGACGATGAGCGCGCCCTCGCGCAGGACGGCCACTGCTGGATCTACGATGAAAACAGCGTGGTGTTCGCCGGAGCGACCGTGTCCGGCAACGCGCGTCTTACCCTGCCGTGCATCATTAGCCATAACGCGCATATCGGCGACAGCTGCTGGCTGGACGGCGCGGAGGTCAGCCACGGGGCGCGAATAAGTGACAGTGTCACGATTCAACAATCCTGCGTGCGGGGCGAGTGTCATATCTACGGCGAAGCGCGCGTGCTGCATCACAGCGTGGTGATTGCAGCCAAAGGGCTGACGCCGGACCATGAGCAGATCCTGCAAATCTACGATAAGGCAACGGTGAGCCAGTCGCGGATTGTGCATCAGGCGCAAATCTACGGCGAGGCGATGGTTAATTTTGCTTTTGTTGAACACCGGGCCGAAGTCTTCGACAACGCGATCCTGGAGGGAAACGAACTGAACAACGTCTGGGTGTGCGACTGCGCTAAAGTCTATGGTAACGCCCGCGTGATAGCCGGCTTTGATGAAGATGCCATCCCAACGGTGCGCTACAGTTCGCAGATTGCGGAGAATGCCGTGGTCGAGGGAAACTGCGTCATCAAGCATCACGTCCTGATTGGCGGTCAGGCCTGGCTGCGCGGCGGGCCGATCATGCTGGATGATAAAGTGGTGATTCAGGGGCGCGCGCGCATCAGCGGGGATGTGCTGATCGAACATCGGATTGAAATCACCGACGATGCGGTTATTGAAGCATTTGCCGGCGAGAGCATTCACCTGCGCGGCGAAAAAGTGATTAACGGCGACCAGCGCATCACCCGTACGCCGCTGCTGGGTGCGTTATAGGGTATAAATTCTCCCGTAGATATTCACGTCGTCAAAGCGGCCATTCAGGTATTCCGCTTCCCGCAAGCACCCTTCCAGCGTAAAGCCGTTGCGTACGGCAACGCTGTTGCTGTGCTGATTCGCCACCCGACACTTGATCACAAAACGACGGATCTCACCGCGCTCAGCGTAGTAGCGCATAAACGCCTGCAGCGACCGGGAGAGAATACCCTGCCCCTGGTGGGCTTCATCCAGCCAGTAGCCGATGTACCCGGCCTTGTTGGTCGGTTCAATGGTGTTGAACGACAGGACGCCAACCAGCGCATCATCCTTAAAGATCAAAAACATTTTGGCGTAGCCGCGCTGGTGCAGCATCTGGTTACTCTGCACGTTGCGGCGGGTATCCTCTTCGCTACCTACGTGCTGCGCCCAGTCAAAGGCGGTTTGCAGAAAGATTCTGTTTTTGACGACGAGGTTGTGCAGATCGGCGGTATAGCGCTCTTCGACGGCGCGAAGCTCGAGAGCGTCAGATACCGGGATAATTTCGGATTTTACTGCGGTCATTTCCCCTCACCCTAACCCTCTCCCGGAGGGAGAGGGAATCGATCGTTAACGCATTACCCTGTCGTCAACGTAGTTACGTTTATCCGGCGCCGGTGGGAAATACTGGTACAGCCAGGTTTCACTGATGGCGTCGCCCTGGCAGCGCAGGAACAGACGCATATCCACCGGCTCCGTCGAATCCGACGTCGGGTACCAGTCAAAGAGAATGCGATAGCCGTCAAACGGCTCAACGTAGAGGATCTCCACCTGCTTCGCTTCACCGCTGGAGAGCGTAATCACCGGCTCGATGCCTTTTGGCGCAGCGGCCTTCAGATCGCCGCCGACAAAATCTATCGCAAAGCGACGGGCCCACACTTTCGGGTAATTTTCGCCCGGCGCCCAGCCTTCCGGGAAGCCGCCCATGCCGGTGCGGGTGGCGAAGACGTTGGCCAGCGGGGAGCGCACCGGCGGCATCGCGCTCCAGTAGAGGCGATATTTGAAGTCCAGCTCGTCGCCCGCTTTGACGGCTTTTTCCGGCTGCCAGAAGCAAACCACGTTATCCAGCGTTTCACCTGTGGTCGGGATCTCCATCAGGCCAACCGCGCCTTTACCCCAGTCGTTACGCGGTTCCACCCACAGGCTTGGACGCTTGTTGTACCACCCCATCACGTCCTGATAGTGGGAGAAATCGCGATCGAGCTGCAGCAGACCGAACCCTTTCGGGTTTTTGTCCATATAGGCATTGAACTGCAGCTTCTGCGGGTTGTTCAGCGGACGACAGATCCACTCCCCGTTGCCGCGCCACATCGCCAGGCGGTCGGAGTCATGAATTTGCGGGTGAATGGTGTCACACATGCGGCGTTCGTTATTACCGCAGCTGAACATGCTGGTCATCGGCGCAATGCCGAGCTGCTTGATGTCCTTACGCGCGTAGAGGTGGTTTTCCACCTCCATGATCACCTGGCTCTTCTCGCAGTGGATCACGAATTTATAGGCACCCGTGATGCTCGGGCTGTCGAGCAGCGTATAAACGGTAAAGGTCGTGTCGCCTGGCTTGACGGTTTCAAACCAGAAGGAGGTAAAGTCCGGGAACTCTTCCGGCGTGTCGGTAAAGGTGTCTACCGCCAGACCGCGGGCGGAAAGGCCGTACTGGTAGGTGTCATCCACCGCGCGGAAGTAGCTCGCGCCCAGGAAGGAGACGATATCGCGACGCGCCAGCTCCGGCGCCTTAAACGCGCGGAAGCCCGCAAAGCCGAGATCGCTTTGCCCTTCCAGCTGTTTGGTATCCACGCCCGTTTCACCGTAGCTGAACAGCTCAGGACGGAAGTGGATCTCGCGCGCCATAGAGGTCGACTGGTCCAGCGAGAACATCCGCACGCGACGGCGGAACCCCATTCCCATATGGAAGAACTGCACGTCCAGCTGACGCCCTTCAATGTTGTTCCACAGAGACTGTTTTTCATCGTAGCGGATGGCGTTGTACGCCTGCGGCGTCATGGTGGCCAGCGTCTCCGGCAGCGGGCGCGGCGCGCCACCCCACGGGGTTTTTGCCAGGTCATGCGCCATGGATTGCAGTACGGAGAAGTCAAAACGACGGCTCTGGCCGTCAGCAATGTCAGAGTCGGCGGCGTATGCCGCTTTGGAAAACAGGGAGGCAAGGCCGGATGTGCCGCTCAGGGCTGCCACTGCCAGCGAGCCTTTTAGAAAACGTCTGCGATTCATGCCTGGAAAAACGTCCTTATGGTCGTGTGAATGTGTTCCGCGCTCGGCGAAATGACGGCAAGAAAGAACGCACAGCCTAAACAAAAATGGTTAAGAATCCAATTGTTGGCCGGTGATTATATGAACAAAGTGAGAAATATTTTCTGTCGACCAGAACGGCCCGAAAGTGGTGTAAAGAAAGCCTGGAAAATGTGTAGAAAAATGCCCCGGCGCGACATCGTCCACCGGGGCCAATGAGGCGGTTATTTTACGCTGACATCGATACCCGGGAAGTACTTATCAGCGAGTTTAGCGATCGTGCCGTCGGCACGTACTTTATCAATCGCGGTATCAAGCTGCTTTTTGGTGGCCTCGTCCCCTTTACGCAACCCAAAACCGATCCCACTGCCGAGGATAGTGTCGTCAGACACCGGCTTGCCGATGAAGCCAAACCCTTTCCCCTGCGGCTTGCTGAGGAAACCTGCCTGCCCGGCCGCGGACATGACCAGCGAGGCGTCGATACGGCCATTCAGCAGATCGCCCCAGGCCATATTCTGATCTTTATAAGACACCACGGTGACACCCTGCTTTTCCCAGTGCTCTTTGGCATAGGTTTCCTGAATGGAGCCCTGCAGCACGCCGATGGTTTTCCCCTTCAGCCCTTCAGGCGTCGCCTCTACCGCCGTACCGGCCTTGCCCACCAGCTGGGACGGAATACGGTAGATAGGCTGGGTAAAATCAATGCTCTTGCGGCGCTGCTCGGTGATATTCATCGCCGAGTTAATGGCGTCGAATTTCTTCGCCACCAGGCCCGGGATCAGCGCATCAAACGAGGTTTCCACCCAGCTGCACTTCAGCGCTGCCGCTTTGCAGATGGCATTCCCCAGCTCAACGTCAAACCCTTCCAGTTCGCCTGCCGCATTGCGGCTTTCAAACGGCGGATATTCGGCTTCCAGACCGTAACGCAGCTCGGACGCCGCGAAGGAGGAAAAGGTACACAGCAATCCCATGCCGACAACTAACGCGCGTAATTTCATCTCATACTCCTCAGAGCCTATCTCAGCGTGGTTTAACCCGACACAGGGCTTGAGCTCCTGCCCGTAACGTCGCCTCATCTTTCGCAAAAGAGAGACGAATCAATTTATTATCCGTACCGTCCGCATAAAACGCCGACAGCGGAATAGTGGCAACACCGTACTCGACGATCAGCCGCTTCACCAGATCGCTGTCGCGCTCGTCGCTGAACTGGCTGTAGTCCGCCAGCATGAAGAACGATCCGGCGCTGGGCAGCAGCGTGAACGGAGAATCGGCCAGCAGACTGTGCAGCAGATCGCGCTTGCGCTGGTAAAACGCCGACAGCGACAGCCAGGTTTGCGGGTCGACCATATGTTCAGCAAACGCGTGCTGCATTGGCGTATCGGCAGAGAACATTAAAAATTGATGGACTTTACAAATCTCGTCCATCAGCACCGCCGGTGCAACACAGTAACCCACGCGCCAGCCGGTGACGTGATAGGTTTTTCCGAAAGAAGAAATAATCACGCTACGCTCCGCCAGCTGCGGGTGCGTGGCCATCCCGTGGTGCGGCTCACCGTCAAACACCACGTGTTCATACACTTCGTCAGACAAAATAATGATGTCGGTATTGCGCGTCAGCGCCGCCAGCTGCTGCAGGTCGTTGGCCGAAAAGACCTGACCGCTCGGGTTGTGCGGCGTATTGATGATAATCATGCGCGTGCGCGGGGTGATAGCAGCACGGACCTCATCCCAGTTGACGGCAAAATCCGGCACGGTCAGCTTGATGGCAATTGGGGTTGCCCCCTGCAGACGGACAATCGGCGCGTAGCTGTCAAAAGAGGGCTCAAAGTAAATCACCTCATCACCCGGGTGCACCAGCCCGCTGATTGCCGAATAGAGACCTTCGCTGGCGCTGGCGGTCACCAGGACCTCGCCGGCCGGGTCATAGCGCGTGCCGTAAAGCGTGGCAATTTTATCGGCAATGCGCTCTTTAAGCGGCTGCAGGCCGGTCATCGCCGCATACTGGTTATGCCCCGACTCCATTGCGCGGGTGACGCCCGCAATCAGCTTCGGGTCGCAGGAAAAATTCGGTGCGCCCTGAGAAAGGTTAATCGCGTTATGCTGCGCCGAGAGCTGGCCGATAACGGTAAAAATGGTGGTGCCCACATCGGGCAGTTTGGAGCGCGTCTGCACTGGCGTTCGTAAAGTCATCCTCTTTCCCTTCTCATGGACATTGCATAACTATTCAAACAACATCTCTGTTGTCGGGACAATCGAATTGTTGTCATAATAGCCATGAGAAAAATGCATAGCTGAGGGTTTTCCATGTCGCGCCGTTCGCTCCCGCTCAATGCCATCGACGCATTTTTAGTCACCGCGCGTCACCTGAATCTGACCCATGCTGCCGCAGAACTTTGCCTGACGCAGGGAGCCGTGAGCCGCAAGATAGCCTCCCTCGAAGCGTGGTTTGGCTTTCCGCTTTTTGAACGCCACGCGCGCGGCCTGCGCCTCTCTTCGCAGGGCTGCGCCCTGCTTCCGGAGCTGCAGTCTGCTTTTGAACAATTGCTGACCGTGGCCGACCAGGCCCGCAGCCAGCAGACCGTGATCCGGCTCAAGGCACCCACCTGCGCCATGCGCTGGCTGGTGCCGCGCCTGCTGGAGGTGGAGCGTGAGCAGCCGGATCTGCAGATCGCCCTGACCACCACTACCGATCACAACGTCAATTTCAAAACCGAATCTTACGACGCGGCCATCGTGTTCGGGACGCACATGAGCGCAGGCGACCTGCTGTTCGAAGAGGCGCTCACCCCGGTGATAAGCCCGGTGCGGGCGGGTGCAACGCTGGGATCGCTGACGTTCCTGCACCCCACAAGAGATAAGACAGACTGGTCGCTGTGGCTGACGAAACAGGAAGGTCCGGGCTTTGCTATGCACAAAAATCAACACTTCGACACGATGGATCTCGCCATCACGGCCGCCATTCAGGGGCTGGGCGTTGCCATTGCCGACGAAACGCTGGTGGCCGAAGATGTCCGCGCGGGAAGACTGATGCGGCCTTATGAAACCAGCATAAAAACCGGCGCCAGCTACCGGCTGGTGCTGCGCGAAACGCCAGGCGAGGAAAACGGACTGGCGGCGTTTCGCGCATGTTTGCTTAATCGAGGCTGACGTGGTGCTTCATCACCCGTTTGAAGAGGCTCATGCGGGCGCGCATAAAGCGGTTTTCAAGCCGAAAACCTGCATTTTTATTCACGCCAATGCGTAACAAAACGTCCCGCCCTTTTCGGCATGCGGGCCAGTGCGTCGGCCCTGGCAGGATCTCGCGAGGACCAGCGTCACGCGCAAAGCTCACCCAGTAATCGGCCACGTGGGCAGCAAACTGCAGATCCCGTTCGTTGACGTACTGACGTGAAGGCTCCACCTGACCTAACGTATCAAAGACATAGGGAACCTCGTTGCCGTGCCAGGCACCGTTGATATAGGTGGCATGTTCCGCCTCCGCGACATAGTCAAACCAGTAGCGCCAGCACAATCCGCCGACCCGCTGCTGAGCCTGCATCACGACGTAGCCCATCGTGGTGAACGCCATGTCGCGGCACACCTGCCTGCCCAGCTCTTCATCGCCTTTGACGCCAGGATAGAGCAGCTTAATCAGCCCCAGTCCGAAGCGCCGCTCCCGGCGGAGCTTCTGGATTTGCCCGGCGAGATCGATGCCAAACACCGCCATTACGCTGGCCTCATCGCTGTTCGACCCAATCATCACCGGTACGGGATGCTGGCGGGCAGCGAAAAAGACGTCCAGCATCGCTTCGGGCAGAACGCAGTCCCCGACGATGGGCGCCGGTGCGACGTTCAGCGGCGCGGTTAACGGCCAGAACGCCTCGGGAGGAATGGCGCGCAGCTGCTCAGCAGTCGCCTTCTCCAGGCCAAAATGGGCGGCCAGCGCCTCCCCTTTTTGCAGCGCCTTCTCGCGCGGCGTGTCCGGCAAGGTGTACCCGCTTTGCACAATAGCCTTATGGAACAATCCTGCCGCCAGCGGCGAGGCCAGCAGAGAGAGCACGCTACGCGCACCGGCGGATTCGCCAAACAGGGTCACGTTAGCGGGATCGCCACCAAACGCAGCAATATTCTCCCGCACCCATTCGAGCGCGGCGATCTGATCCAGCAGTGCAAAATTATGCACCACGCGATCTTCCTCACCTTCCAGCGCGGGATGGGCGAAAAAGCCGAGATGGCCGAGACGGTAGTTGATCGTCACGACAACAACGCCGCGCGTAGCCAGCGCTTTGCCGTTATAGGGCGGTAAGCCCCCCGCGCCAATGGTAAAGCCACCACCGTGCAGCCATACCATAACCGGAAGCGCCCCGGCGCGCTCTTTGGGTGACCAGACGTTCAGATAAAGACAGTCTTCCGAGAACTGACCGGGATCGCCCCCGCCCAGCTCCTGACAATATTCGCTGCTTTGCCAGCTTGAGGCCGAAAAGGCGGTGGCCTCGCGAACGCCATCCCACGGCTCAGGGGGCCGCGGGGAGCGCCAGCGCCACTCGCCCACGGGCGGTGCAGCATAAGGAATACCGCACCAGACGTGGACATTTTCATCGGTTAAACCAGAGAGTGCGCCCTGGCGCGTTTCAACCACAGGGGCGGAAGGATTTTGCATAACGACCTTATTTTTTCCATCACACCCCAGCAGAGTAACGATTTCAGAGCAAACCGCAACGCTGTTTGCTGCGCGTTTCAGCCTCCTGGTAGAGGGTAAACTCGTCATACACCGGGCAGCCCAGCGCGTCTTCAAACGCATCGCGGCTGGCGTTACCGTGGCTGCGGGCCTGGGTTTCATTCCCGAGATTGGACTGGAAAATCCCCGCGGCGCTAACCGGGAGGAAATCTTCGTAAGTGATCGGCTGGGCAACCACCCATCCGCGCTCGATCAGCGGCTGCGGATCGTCTCCCGGCCGGAACGCATGGCGATGCGCTTCACCCGCAGGCGTCAGGCGATAGCGGAAATACGCCAGCTCCTGACGGCGCATCAACAGTTCGCTGTCCGGGAAGGCGCTAAAGATCTCCTGCAGATGCAGCTGGTGGGTCAGGTTATCTTTGCCGGTGCCTGCCTGGGCAAGCAGGCTATCGTACAGCTCCCGGCCTTTCGGGGTCAGCGCCACGCCGCGCTGTTCAATCTCACCGAAGCGCGCGGTGTGGGTGCCCTTATGTTCCCCGGCAAACAGCACCGGCTCTTCCAGCGCCTTGAAGCTGGTTTGACGCAGCAGGACGGGCACCTCGCGACGCGGCGGGCCTTCTATCAGAATTTTCGGCTCGATACCGTACTTCGGCATCAGCTCCTGCACCCGATCAATATCCAGCGTGCGCGGCGTGAGGTGGTTAATGTGGCAGCCGGGGAAGCAGACCACGTCGGCAATCAGCCGGTGCTCGTTGTGCAGCGCAAGATAGGTTTCCTGATCGACCGTCGCGTGACGGTGCCAGCGGAAGGTTTCCAGCGCTTCCTGCACAAACTCGTGCGCCTGCTCGTCAGTAAAGTGCCCTTCTGATTCATACAGATCGAGAAGCGCCAGACAGCGCGGGGTGAAGATGTTCCGGTGAGACAGGATTTCCGCCGCCCGTTCGCGCAGCGCGACGTTTTCAATCAGCTCAAGGCGCAGCAGCGAGGTAAAGATGCGGAACGGATTACGGCACAGCGCCGCATCATCGATCGGGCGAAACGCCGTTGAGTGAACCGGCACCCCCGCCTGGGAGAGATCGTAATAGCTGACCGGGTACATGCCCATAATGGCAAACATACGGCGCAGGGTTGAAAGTTCTTGCGCACTGCCAACGCGAATTGCTCCGTGACGCTCCACGTTCAGGCGCGCAAGCTCATCGGCGTTTGCCAGTTGTTCATGTAATAGTGGGTTATTTTCCAGCACCGCCAGGTTTACGTCCGCTACCAGTTCAAGCAAGGTGCCGTACTGCGGAACTTCCTGCTGGTACATCGCCGACATAGCCTGCGAAAAGTGTTCCCGAATGTCATCAGCCGTGATGGTGTTCGCCATGATGTCATGCCTCCAGTGAATATTACCTGGAGTGTAGAGAAACCCGTTCCTTCCGGGGGGAAAGATTTCTGATTTGTGATCTTAAGACGACAGTGGTCAAACCGTGTGCGACTGGCCTCTTAACAAGCCTCAACGAAACCGCCCTTTCGTGCCCGACGCTTTTTATCCAGGATTTTCCTTATAATTATTTAGGGTTTCGCTTTCTAGCTATAAAGGAGTATTTTTTTATTTTCCTCTGACGGCAAATCAACCAATTTTAACGCGTCATTATTTTTATCCTCAGCTTTCAAATTTTTAGCTCAAAGTTAGGAATAATCTGAACAGTTGTTTACAAGTCCTTCCTGTCTATCCATATTTCCAGCTCAAGCGAAGCGCAAATTTACAAATATTTAAAAATAACGCAACCGCAAATAGCCAAATGCATTTGACGGATGCCGCACAGCGACTAGAGTTATTACTCGAACGACGAGTGATACGGAAATATTTTCGTATCGTACTGACATAACCAATATATGACTATGAGGTTTAATATGGCAGAGCATCGTGGTGGTTCCGGTAATTTCGCTGAAGACCGTGAAAAAGCATCAGAAGCTGGACGTAAAGGTGGCCAGCATAGCGGTGGTAATTTTAAAAACGATCCGCAACGCGCATCTGAAGCGGGTAAGAAAGGGGGACAGAACAGTCACGGCGGAGGCCGTAAATCTGATAACTCCTGATCTTATTTAGTACTCTTTTAATAAAACCAGAGAGCATGCTGCGGGCTGAAAAGCTCGCAGTACCCATTCTTTATTTTACCGGAGCGTAATTATTATGAATATGAAAAGTGTTGAGGATGTATTTATTCATCTTCTCTCGGACACCTACAGTGCGGAAAAGCAGCTGACTCGCGCGCTTAGCAAGCTTGCCCGCGCCGCGTCCAGCGAGAAGCTGAGCGCAGCCTTTACCGCGCACCTTGAGGAGACGCAGGGTCAGATCGAACGTATCGACCAGATCGTCGAACAGGAAGAAGGAATTAAGATTAAACGCATGAAGTGCGTGGCGATGGAAGGCTTAATTGAAGAAGCCAACGAAGTTATCGAAAGTACGGAAAAAAATGAAGTGCGTGATGCTGCCTTAATTGCCGCTGCGCAAAAAGTCGAGCATTATGAAATAGCCAGCTACGGCACCCTTGCCACATTAGCAGAACAACTGGGCTATAAAAAAGCCGTTAAGCTTCTTGCCGAAACCCTGGAAGAAGAAAAAGAGACCGACCTGAAACTCACCGATCTGGCCGTAGGCAATATTAACCAAAAAGCGCAAAAATGACGCTATAACACAGGTTAAATAAAATGAGCATCAGTCCCAGGACAATTAAACGGTGCCATTTAGCGGCAGCAATAATATGGTTCATTCTCGCTATTCCTTCCGTAATATGGTGGAAGAACAGCGTGCTATGGGTCATTATCATCAGTATTTATGCCAATATTGTCGGCCATTTATCTGGCTACAGTGCCGCACGTGCCGATCAGGCTGCTGAAAGTGAGAACAAATAAGCGAACCCCTAATGAGGATACAATTATGAATCACGTAGAACACTACCATGACTGGCTACGCGATGCCCATGCAATGGAAAAGCAAGCCGAATCAATGCTGGAATCCATGGCCAGCCGTATCGATAATTATCCTGATGTTCGCGCCAGAATTGAGCAACATATTAATGAGACAAAACGGCAAATCACATTGCTGGAGGAAATCCTCGACCGTAATGATATTTCTCGTTCGGTCTTAAAAGACTCGATGAGCAAAATGGCGGCGCTGGGACAATCCATCGGCGGCATGTTCCCTTCCGACGAAATCGTGAAGGGCTCAATCAGCGGCTATGTTTTTGAACAGTTTGAAATCGCCTGCTATACCTCCCTGCTCGCGGCGGCGAAAAAAGCGGGCGATACCGCTTCAATACCCGCTATTGAGACGATCCTAGCCGAAGAGCGCGAAATGGCCGACTGGCTGATTCGTCATATCCCGCAAACGACGGAACAGTTCCTGCTGCGTTCAGACGCGTCGGGTGTCGAAGCGAAAAAATAACCCACAGGAGAGTGAGCATGTTTCGACACGTCAAACAGCTGCAATACACGGTTCGCGTCGCCGAACCTAATCCCGGCCTTGCCAACCTTTTACTGGAACAATTTGGCGGGCCGCAGGGTGAACTGGCCGCCGCCTGTAGGTACTTTACGCAAGGGTTGAGCGATGACGATCCGGGCCGTAAGGATATGCTGATGGATATCGCAACCGAGGAGTTAAGCCACCTCGAAATTATCGGCACCCTGGTCGGCATGCTGAATAAAGGTGCCAAGGGCGCGCTGGCGGAAGGGGTGGAAAATGAGGCCGAGCTGTATCGCTCCATGACCGAAAACGGGAATGACAGCCACATCACCTCCCTGCTCTACGGCGGCGGTACGCCGCTCACCAACTCAGCGGGCGTGCCCTGGACGGCGGCCTACGTCGACACCATTGGCGAGCCGACGGCGGATCTGCGTTCGAACGTGGCGGCCGAAGCCAGAGCCAAAATCATCTATGAACGGCTGATCAACGTGACCGACGATCCCGGCGTTAAGGACGCGCTGGCGTTTCTGATGACGCGTGAGGCGGCGCATCAGCTCTCCTTTGAAAAGGCGCTGCAGTCCATCCGTAATAATTTCCCGCCGGGAAAACTGCCGCCAATCGAGGAATTCACCAACAAGTACTACAATATGTCTGAAGGTGGAGAGGTTCGCGGAAGCTGGAACAGCGATAAACATTTCGATTACGTTGAGTCCCCCCAGCCTGCGGTTGACGGCGGCGATGGCAGTGCCAGCGTGACGCTCACAACCGAGCAGGCAACCCTGGTTAAGGCGATGTCTGCCCGCACGAAGTCCGATCCACATTCCGACCCGCTGACCGGTGCCGAGCTGGGTGCCGGTAAGACTAAACCGTAATCGGTTTGCCGGGCAGTCCTGAACTGCCCGGCAAGTCGCGTGCCCCATCGTCTCAGAGGTACGGACCATGTTCGAACTCGATGCATTTCATCTGGCCAGAATTCAGTTCGCTTTTACCGTCTCGTTCCATATCCTTTTTCCCGCGATCACCATCGGCCTCGCCAGCTATCTGGTGGTGCTGGAAGGCATGTGGCTGCGCACCAAAAACGACGTCTGGCGATCGCTATACCACTTCTGGCTAAAGATATTTGCCGTTAACTTCGGCATGGGCGTCGTTTCCGGGCTGGTTATGGCGTATCAGTTTGGCACCAACTGGAGCGGGTTCTCCCAGTTCGCGGGCAGCATTACCGGCCCGCTTCTGACCTATGAGGTGTTAACCGCCTTCTTCCTGGAGGCCGGATTCCTCGGCGTTATGATGTTCGGCTGGAACAAGGTCGGGCCGGGCCTGCACTTCTTTTCGACCTGCATGGTGGCGCTCGGCACGCTAATGTCGACCTTCTGGATCCTCGCCTCCAACAGCTGGATGCATACGCCGCAGGGTTTCACTATCGAAAATGGGCAGGTTATCCCGCAGGACTGGCTGGCCATCGTCTTTAACCCCTCCTTCCCGTACCGTCTTATCCATATGGCTATCGCCGCGTTTCTGAGCAGCGCGCTGTTTGTCGGCGCGTCGGGCGCCTGGCACCTGCTGCGCGGGAACGATACGCCAGCCGTTCGCACCATGTTTTCGATGGCAATGTGGATGGCGCTGCTGGTCGCGCCCATTCAGGCGGTGGTGGGCGATATGCACGGCCTGAACACGCTTGAGCATCAGCCGGCGAAAATTGCCGCCATTGAGGGTCACTGGGAAAATCCCCCCGGTGAGGCCACCCCGCTGCTGCTGTTTGGCCTGCCGGATATGGAGGAAGAGCGCACCAAATACGGCCTGGAAATCCCCGCACTCGGCAGCCTGATCCTGACGCACAGTCTGGATAAACAGGTCCCCGCGCTGAAAGACTTCCCGAAAGAGGATCGCCCAAACTCGACCATCGTTTTCTGGTCGTTCCGCGTGATGGTCGGGATGGGGCTGCTGATGATTACCCTTGGTCTTGTCAGCGTCTGGCTGCGCTATCGCCATCGACTGTATCATTCGCGCCCGTTCCACTGGTTTGCCCTCTGCATGGGGCCTGCGGGGCTGCTGGCGCTGCTCGCCGGCTGGGTGACCACCGAAGTGGGCCGTCAGCCATGGGTTGTCTATGGCTACCTGCGCACCATCGACGCGGTATCGCTGCACAGCACCCTGCAGATGAGCATTAGCCTGCTGGCGTTCTTCGTCGTCTACTCATCCGTATTTGGCGTGGGCTATGTTTATCTTATCCGGCTGATTAAGAAAGGTCCTCAGCCCGTCGATACGCTGACGTCAAACACCTCGGGCACGCCAGCCCGTCCGCTGTCTGCAGCGGAGTCTGTTCCGGAAGAGGAGAGAATCTGATGGGCGTCGATATCTCGGTGATTTGGTTTGCCATCATCGTGTTTGCCACGCTGATGTATATCATTATGGACGGCTTCGACCTGGGGATTGGCCTGCTGTTTAACTTCGTGGGCGATGCGAAAGAGCGCGATGTGATGGTCAACAGCGTGGCGCCCGTCTGGGACGGCAACGAGACCTGGCTTGTCCTCGGCGGCGCGGGGCTTTTCGGCGCGTTTCCGCTGGCCTATGCGGTCATTATTGATGCGCTGACGATCCCGCTCACCGCAATGCTGATCGGCCTCATCTTTCGCGGCGTCGCCTTTGAGTTCCGCTTCAAAGCCACCCCCTCACACCGCAAATTCTGGGACTACTCCTTCGCCGGCGGCTCCCTGCTCGCTACCTTCAGCCAGGGCGTGGTGGTGGGCGCCGTGATCAACGGCTTTGACGTGGAGGGCCGACGTTTTGTCGGCTCGGCGCTGGACTGGTTCACGCCCTTTAACCTCTTCTGCGGCATCGGTCTGGTCGTCGCCTACACGCTGCTGGGCACCACCTGGCTCATTATGAAAAGCGAAGGCGCGCTGCAACAACGCATGCGCGAACTGACCCGCCACGTGCTGCTGGCGCTGATGGTGGTTATCGCGGTGGTCAGCGTCTGGACCCCGCTCGGCTGGCAGTACGTCGCCGACCGCTGGTTTAGCCTGCCCAACTTCTTCTGGTTCCTGCCGGTTCCGCTGCTGGTCGGCATTTTCAGCGTGCTGATTTGGCGCCTGACCCGCAATCCGGACAGCCACGCGCGCCCTTTCCTGCTGACGCTGGGGCTGATCTTCCTCGGGTTCAGCGGGCTGGGTATCAGCCTCTGGCCGAACATTATCCCGCCGCGCATCACCCTGTGGGAGGCCGCAGCTCCGCCTGCCAGCCAGCTGTTTATGCTGGTTGGGACGTTACTGATTATTCCGGTGATCCTGGTATACACCGCCTGGAGCTACTACGTTTTCCGGGGCAAGGTTTCGGATACTGAAGGCTATCACTGAGGCACGCTATGACGGACTGGCATACACGGGCCATTATTTACCAGATTGATACCGCACTCTTTTATGATCTGAACGGCGATGGCTGCGGGGACATCGCCGGGATAGCGGCCAAGCTGCGGTACATTCGCCGCATGGGGGCGACGGTTATCTGGATCACACCGTTTTACCTCACGCCCTTTCTCGATGAAGGCTATGACGTCAGCGACCATCTACAGGTGGACCCCCGCTTCGGAAAGCTGGCCGATATCATCGCCTTTATCGAACAGGCCCGCGAGCTGGGCATGCAGGTCATTATCGAGCTGCTGATCCAGCACACCTCCGACGCGCATCCCTGGTTCCAGCAGGCACGCCGCAACCCGGCATCACCCTACCGGGATTACTACCTCTGGTCAGATAACGACGAGGACGATACGCCCCCCATGTTTCCCGGCGTCGAAAAGAGCATCTGGAGCTGGGACGACGAGGCGGGACAATACTACCGGCACATGTTCTATCGCCACGAACCGGATCTGAATCTGACCTCGCCCGTGGTGCTGAAAGAGATTGAGAACATCATCCTCTTCTGGCTCAAGCTGGGCGTGTCGGGATTTCGACTGGATGCCGCATCTCACCTGACCACCCAGGCGGGAAACGGTGATGAAAAAAAGGGCCTGTGGATCCTCGAGCATATGCGTCGTCTTATCGAGCAACACAACCCGGACGCGATCCTGCTGGGTGAGGTCGACGTTGAGGTGGAGGCCTATCAGGACTACTTTGGCAATAATGACCGCCTGAATCTGGTGCTCAACTTCTGGCTCAACAAATATTTTTACGTCAGCCTGGCCCGCAAAAGCGCCCGTCCGCTGCGCAACGCGGTGAAGAAGATGATCGTCCCGCCCGATTCATGCTGTTTTGCCAACTGGCTGCGCAATCACGACGAGCTGGATCTGGAGGGCATCAGCCAGAAAGACAAACAGTTTGTCCTCGATACCTTCGCCCCTGAAGAGGAGATGAACGTCTATCAGCGCGGGATCCGCCGCCGCCTGGCGCCGATGCTAAACGGCGATCTGAAGCGACTGGCGTTCTGCCATGCGGTGCTTTTTTCCCTGCCCGGCGTTCCGGTGATGCGCTACGGTGATGAGATCGGCATGGGGGATGACCTCGAGCTGGAGGAGCGCTACGCTGTGCGCACCCCGATGCAGTGGGCGGGATCGCAAGGCGGCGGTTTTTCGGCAGCCGACCCGAAAGAATTTATCGCGCCGATTATCGACCGCGGCCCTTATCGCTATCAGAAAATCAACGTCGCCGATTCGCTCCTCCACCGCAACTCGCTTCTGCACCGGATCATTGATATCGCCAATACCCGCTCGGAGTTCCCCGAAATCGCCGTTGCGCCCTTTCGGCTCCTCACGATCGATCGTGACGCGGTACTGGGGATCTATTACGAGACCGAAGAACGCAGCATCCTGACCTTTGTTAACTTCAGCGACCAGCCGGTGCAGTTCACCGTGAAGGGGATCCGCAACGCCACCTGGACCGCCTGTCTTGCGGACAAACGCTACGATGACGCGCTGGTTTGCGGTAAAACCGTCGAGCTCAGCCTTGGCGGCTACGGCTATCGCTGGTTCTGGACGCACCGCAGCGCGCTGCGCTGATTACGGTTTCCGGCGGGTTAGCAAACGCGTCAACACAATACCCGCCACCGCAAGGGCCCCTAACGCCACTTTGCCCGGCATATCGGAAGTCACGGACGACGCGCGAGTTTTCGCTTCATCAGTGAAACGGCCGTGGATTTTGTGCAGGTCGTTAACCGGCTGGTCGAGATAATCCCGACGGTCCGGCGCGTTCAGATCGTCGGTCATCTGGCCTTCCCAGGCTTTCTTGACCATCAGCCTGTCCAGAAAACCCGGGAAGAGGAACTGCCCGACAATCGACTGAATGGTGCTGCTGCCAACCCACAGTTCGCGCACCGGTTTTTGCGCCACCCTGAAGATGGCGCTGGCGGCGACTTCAGGCTCGAACACCGGCGGTACCGGGCGCATCGCCCAGGCGAACTTGTTCCTTGCCCATTCGAACTGCGGCGTATTGAGCCCCGGCATCTGCACCATCGAAAGCTGAACCCGGCTGTTCTCATGCATCAGCTCGGTACGCACCGCATCGGTGAACCCGCGGATCGCCGCTTTGGCCCCGCAGTAGGCGGACTGCAGCGGAATGGAACGGTAGGCCAGCGCAGACCCTACCTGAATAATCACGCCCCTGTCGCGCGGAACCATGAGCTCGAGAGCCGTGCGGGTGCCGTTCACGTAGCCGAGGTATGTCACCTCGGTCACGCGCCGAAACTCGTCCGGCGTAAGGGTACGAAACGGTGCCAGCACGGCCCCCATGGCGTTGTTGACCCAGACATCAATCGCGCCGAGGCGATACTGAATCTCGTTAGCCGCATCCGCCACCGCCTGACTGTCGGCGACGTCCGCCTGCACGGCGTGCGCATTCACGCCGAAGCGGCGCAGCTCTTCCTGGGTTGAGTGCAGGCTGGCCTCATCGCGGGCGATAAGGCCGACATCGTAACCTGCTTTTGCGAAGCGCAGCGCCGTGGCTTTTCCCACGCCCGCCGTCCCACCGGTAATGACTATGACAGCCATAGAACCTCCACGTGAGTTTATCCGTTATTTCCGTCCGACAATGCTGTCACCAGCTCGGCCAGCGAAAAATGCACCGCTTTTTCCACCACGTCCTGACAGTCTCCGGAGAAAAGTACGGTGCGGGTTTGCGTCTCGCCGCGGATGTTCCACGCAAAGCAGACCGTCCCCGCCGCCGTGCCATCGTCGCCCCCTTCCGGGCCAGCATAGCCGCTGATGGCGATACTGATATCTGCCTGGGCGATGTCGCGGATGCTGGCGGCCATCTCGGTCACCGTCTGCTCACTGACGGCGGTATAGCGCGCGAGCGTCTCAGGACGAACGCCGAGGATCCGCGCTTTGGCTTCGTCGCTGAATACGACCAGGCCAACATCATAAAAATCGGCCGTGTTCTCTTCGGCACAGAGTGCTACCGATAGCTTTCCGCCGGTACAGGATTCCGCCGTGGTTAAGCGAAGCCCGAGATCGGTTAATTTGCTCGCCAGTTTTTTCGTCAGTTCACCCACGGTATAATTGTTGTCGTGAAAAAGATTGCTCATTTTTTCGCCTCTTATTTCTCGAAAGGAATGATTGAAATATGTCCATTGCGCTCAAGTATGGCATATTTAATTTGGCTTATTTCGGTAATACCATTATTTTGACGCGCTGACACCAGAATATCATCGCAAGATACATCGACCTTTTTGAGTTTATCAGCCAGGGGCACTCCGTTTTCCACCAGAATCACGGGAGTGCCGTCCAGAATATTCTCCACCGGGGAAAAATACTTCTTCATAAGGCCAAAAATAATATCTACTACTACCAGGGTGGTAATCGTAATCATCGCACCGGTGACGGAAAAATCTTGTCCAAGAAGCGCCTGCTGAGTAGCTTCACTAATTATCAGGAGCAGAATGAGATCGAAGCTGGTCATCTGCAGCAGCGCACGCCGCCCGGCCACTTTGAAAACCACCACGAGGAACAGATAAATCGCCAGCGCACGAAAGACCATTTCCATATCAGCCTCCTAGGGGTAAATAAATTGCCAGAAGGTTATCTCCGGCTCGCTGTTAATACGGATGGTTGTGTTCCATTTACCGGCTCTCGAAGGCGTGGTGAAGAATAACACAGAGAAGTTGTCTGATTTTTTCAAGTTGTTATAGACAAAATAGAGGGTCTTGCCCCGGCTGAACATGCTGTCAGGCTGCGGCCAGACGCTGCCAGGCTCGTAAACATCGCTGCTCTCGCTGGTCATGCTGAGAACATACTTACCCTCTGATTGCACCGGGAACGCCAGCTCCATTCGCGTCTCCGTCTCCCGTCGGCCAAACCGTTCATAGCTTATGGTCAGTGATTTTGCGGAATTGGTTTTGACCGTATCGCTGACCCACCCGCTTGAAAACAGACCGGCGATAGCCGCGATGATAATAGCCAGCAGAACAATAAAACCCACCTGACGAAACGCGTATTCAAACGTCAGCAAGCGAAAACTCTCATCTATCCCGGGCAACTTTTCATTTTCACGCTTCATGGTCATCGTCACCGTTTCGCTTATTATCCGATAAGTTTGATTTTTCACGCGAATGTTTTTAGGACTTATCACATTTGCCACATAAAGAAATAGCAACAATACTTAATAAGTCAAGACACCCAAAATGAAGGATATCCGATGAAATTATCGCTTATTTCCGCTTTTATGATATTTCTGGTTCCGGCCGCCTTCGCAGATAATAACGGCGGGTTACAAAAAGGTGAAGCTCCGCCGCCACCCCATGCGCTGGATAGCGGATATCGCGGAACCGATGATGCGCGTATTATGACCATCGATCAGGCAAAACAACTGCACGACGGTGCGACCATTTCACTGCGCGGTAATCTTATTGACGGTAGCGGCGATAAGTTTGTATTTCAGGATAAAACCGGAAAAATCGACGTTATTATTCCCCAGGCAGTCTTTGACGGCAGAACGGTAAAACCCGATCAGATGATCAGCATCAACGGTTCGCTTGATAAAAAATCATCTCCTGCCGTCGTCCGCGTCGATCGTTTGCAGAAATAATTCAGCGAAGCGTTAACGCTGCAGTTATCCATCAAATCTCACCCCTTGGCTTAAGGAGTCAGCTATGAGTGATACCCAACAACGTACGAACGCTTATCCGCAGCCCCCGTTCCCGGAACAGCCACAAACGCCACCGGGACT
Source organism: Enterobacter sp. 148H3 (assembly GCF_034107425.1). Classification (NCBI taxonomy): domain Bacteria; kingdom Pseudomonadati; phylum Pseudomonadota; class Gammaproteobacteria; order Enterobacterales; family Enterobacteriaceae; genus Enterobacter; species Enterobacter sp. 148H3. The sequence goes on from NZ_JAWNEI010000003.1 coordinate 259,868, forward strand.
GGCATCCGAAATGCAGCCTGTACCCGACCACGGGGAAACCAGCTACAAAGGGCATGGCCGCCTGGCCGGTAAAAAAGCGCTGATCACCGGCGGTGACTCGGGTATCGGTCGCGCAGTGGCCATCGCCTATGCCCGTGAAGGCGCTGACGTGGCGATTAACTATCTGCCTGAAGAGGAAAAAGACGCCGCGGAGGTCATCGACCTGATCAAAGCCGAAGGCCGGAACGCCGTCGCGCTGCCGGGGGACGTTCGGGACGAAACCTTCTGCCAGAACCTGGTCGAAGAAGCCGTCTCGAAGCTGGGCGGGCTGGATATTCTGGTCAACAACGCCGGTCGCCAGCAGTTCCGTGAATCCCTTGAAGAGCTGACTACCGAAGATTTTGACGCGACGTTTAAAACCAACGTATATGCCCCTTTCTGGATCACGAAGGCGGCCCTGCGGCACCTGAAGGCCTCGTCCGTTATCATTAATACTTCCTCCGTTCAGGCCGTTAAGCCCAGCCCGGTGCTGCTGGACTACGCCCAGACCAAAGCCTGTCTGGCGGTATTTACCAAATCCTTAGCCAAGCAGCTGGGTCCGAAAGGCATTCGCGTCAACGCGGTCGCTCCCGGCCCATACTGGACGGTGCTGCAGTCCAGCGGCGGCCAGCCGATGGAAAAAGTGAAGGAGTTTGGCGGAGATACGCCGCTGGGTCGTCCGGGTCAGCCCGTCGAGATTGCCCCGCTGTACGTCACGCTGGCCTCGGATGAATGTTCATTTACCTCCGGCCAGGTATGGTGTTCTGACGGCGGTGACGGCGTAATCTAACCGCTTAACCCTTCCCCTCAGCAATGAGCAATAAATGAACAAGGACGTTCGCTCTTATTCCCCTGCCGAAAAACATCTTGTAACTCAAACAGATCAAATGTTAAAAATATTTTGCTATCAGGTTATCAAAATTAAATAACTTAACTTGTCACCCGCATCGCTCTGTTTTTAACATCGCCTATGGAAAAAAATGGTCTGTTCAGTCAGCGCATACGCTTGCGCCATTTGCATACATTTGTGGCCGTCGCTCAACAGGGAACGCTGGGGCGTGCGGCTGAAACCCTTAACCTGAGCCAGCCCGCGCTATCTAAAACACTCAACGAGCTGGAACAGCTGACCGGCGCCCGTCTTTTTGACCGCGGTCGGCTGGGGGCGCAGCTTACCATCGTGGGCGAACAGTTCCTTACGCACGCCGTTAAGGTGCTGGATGCGCTCAATACCGCAGGCCAGTCCCTGCACCGAAAAGAAGAACACACCAGCGAGGTCGTCCGCGTCGGGGCACTGCCTACCGCCGCGCTGGGCATTCTTCCGCCGGTGATTGGCCAGTTCCACAAGCAGCAACGGCATACCACGATTCAGGTTGCCACCATGAATAACACCATGCTGCTCGCGGGGCTGAAATCGGGCGAGCTGGATATCGGTATCGGCCGCATGTCCGACCCCGAACTGATGGGGGGTCTCAATTACGAACTGCTGTTCCTGGAGTCCCTGAAGCTGGTGGTTCGTCCCGATCACCCGCTGCTGCAGGACACGGTGACGTTAAGCCGCGTCATGGAGTGGCCGGTGGTGGTGTGCCCAAAAGGGACCGTCCCGCGCCAGACCGCCGAAACCTTGCTGCAAATGCAGGGGTGTACGCTTCCCTCAGGGTGTATCGAAACGCTGTCAGCCTCGCTTTCACGCCAGCTTACGCTGGATTATGACTACGTCTGGTTCGTCCCTTCCGGGGCGGTAAAAGATGATTTACGCCAGGGAACGCTGATCGCGCTGCCGATTACCTCCCCTGGCCCCGGTGAACCCATCGGCATATTGACCCGCGTCGACACCCCACTCTCAACGGGTGCGCAGACGCTGCTGAGCGCCATCCGTAAATCAATGCCGGTTTAAAACCTTTTTGCCCTTCGCCCTGACCCTCTCCCCTTAGGGGCGAGGGGGGTTGACCTGTGCGTTAATCAAATAATGCGGAATAAATCATTAACAATTGCGTAAAACAATTTAACAGTTTTATCATAGCGGCGAATTCACCAAATGGTTCGTAAATTATTTGATATAAACGAATTCACCGGTATCAACCATCAATCCCACCGCATTTATTACCCAACTGGTACATACCCGACACAGCGGGGGGAGCTAAGGAGACAGAAATGGCATTTGGCAGCGCGCCGCGCGGGATACCTCGTATTCTGCAGTGGCTTCTTGCCGGACTGATGATGCTCATCGGTCTGGCCGTCGGCGGGTTGGGCTTTAAGCTCGCCACCGTGGGCGGAAGTAGTTACTTCCTGATAATGGGCGTGGTAATGGTGATTGCCGCGATCCTGATTTTCCTCAACCGCACCAGCGGGATCGTGCTCTATAGCATTGGATTTATTGCCTCACTGTTCTGGGCGGTAAGCGATGCGGGCTGGGATTTCTGGCCACTCTTCTCCCGCCTGTTTACCTTTGCCGTACTGGCGTTCCTGTGCGCCATCGTCTGGCCCTTCCTGCGCGCGGCAAACCACAGCGCCGCGAACAAGGCTCCCGCTTTTGGCGTCGCGGCCCTGCTCGCGGTGGCCATGCTGGTCAGCCTGGGCTGGATGTTTAAGCCTCAGACCCTCGTGGCTGCCAACGAGCCCGTTCCGGTGAAACCCGTCGCCCCTGGCGAGCAGCAAAAGAACTGGGAGCACTGGGGCAATACCACCCACGGCGACCGTTTCGCCGCGCTGGACCAGATTAACAAGCAAAACGTCAGCTCGCTGAAAGTCGCGTGGGTTGCACACACCGGCGATATTCCGCAGAGCAACGGCTCGGGTGCGGAAGATCAGAACACGCCTCTGCAGATTGGCGACACGCTGTACGTCTGTACCCCATACAGTAAAGTGCTGGCGCTGGACGTGGATTCCGGTAAAGAAAAATGGCGCTACGATTCCAAAGCCACGGCCCCTAACTGGCAGCGCTGTCGCGGTCTGGGCTATTTTGAAGACCACTCTAGCGTGACAACGTCACAGGCAGAAACGCAGCCTGCGGCATGCCCTCGCCGCCTGTTCCTGCCCACTACCGATGCCCGTCTGATTGCCATCAACGCGGATACCGGCAAGGTCTGCGACGACTTCGGCGACCATGGCACCGTGGATCTGAGCGTCGGCATGGGTGAGATTAAGCCCGGATATTATCAGCAAACCTCGACGCCGCTGGTTGCCGGGAATGTTGTTGTCGTCGGCGGTCGCGTCGCAGATAACTACTCAACCGGCGAGCCGCCGGGCGTGGTGCGTGCCTACGACGTTCACACCGGTAAGCTGGCCTGGGCGTGGGATCCGGGTAATCCGAACCTGACCGGCCTGCCGCCAGAAGGCCAGACCTACACCCGCGGTACGCCGAACGTCTGGTCAGCGATGTCTTACGACGCCAAACTGAACCTGATCTACCTGCCAACCGGCAACGCCACGCCAGACTTCTGGGCGGGAGAGCGTACCGCGCTGGACGATAAGTACAGTTCATCCATCGTCGCCGTCGACGCGGCCTCCGGTCAGGTTCGCTGGCATTTCCAGACTACCCACCACGACCTGTGGGACTTCGACCTGCCTTCCCAGCCGCTGCTGTACGACCTGCCTGACGGTAAGGGCGGCACCACGCCTGTGCTGGTGCAGACCAGCAAGCAGGGCATGATCTTCATGCTTAACCGCGAAACCGGTAAGCCGGTCGCGAAGGTAGAGGAACGCCCTGTCCCGGCGGGTAACGTTGAAGGTGAACGCTATTCCCCGACCCAGCCGTACTCCGTCGGCATGCCGATGATTGGCAACCAGACGCTGACCGAATCCGACATGTGGGGCGCGACGCCTGTCGACCTGCTGCTGTGCCGCATTCAGTTTAAAGAGATGCGTCATCAGGGCGTCTTCACCCCACCGGGTCTCGATCGTTCCCTGCAGTTCCCTGGCTCACTCGGCGGGATGAACTGGGGCAGCGTCTCCGTTGACCCGAACAACAGCCTGATGTTCGTCAACGATATGCGCCTGGGCCTGGCAAACTATATGGTGCCGCGCGCGAACGTGGCGAAAAATGCCAGCGGCATCGAGATGGGGATTGTCCCAATGGACGGCACGCCGTTCGGCGCGATGCGCGAACGCTTCCTGTCACCGCTGGGTATTCCGTGCCAGAAGCCGCCGTTTGGCACCATGTCAGCCGTTGACCTGAAAACCGGCAAGCTGGTGTGGCAGGTCCCTGTCGGCACGGTGGAAGATACCGGCCCGCTGGGCATACGTATGCACATGCCAATCCCAATCGGCATGCCGACCCTGGGCGCGTCGCTCTCTACCCAGTCCGGCCTGCTGTTCTTTGCCGGCACCCAGGATTTCTACCTGCGCGCGTTTGATACCGCCACCGGGAAAGAGATCTGGACAGACCGCCTGCCGGTCGGCAGCCAGTCCGGACCGATGACCTACGTGTCGCCGAAAACCGGTAAGCAGTACATCATCATTAACGCCGGTGGCGCCCGCCAGTCGCCGGATCGCGGTGATTACGTTATCGCGTACGCGTTACCCGATAAGAAATAAGATGTGAAAAAGGGACCGAAAGGTCCCTTTTTTGTAGGTCAGTTTTTGTAGGTCGGGTAAGCAAAGCGCCACCCGACGCGGCTGTCGACTCAGAACGTCTCCCAGTTATCCCCGCTATCTGCTACCGCCGGACGTAGTGCAGCCGGTTTTACCGCTGCGGAGTTCTGTGGTTGAGTGCGCCCCTGTGTCTTGCTGCTCAACCGAAATGCGCCGACCGCCTCGGTCAGACGCGCGCCCTGTTCTTCCAGAGACGCCGCCGCCGCGGAGGCTTCCTCCACCAGCGAGGCGTTCTGCTGGGTCACTTTATCCATCTCGGAAATCGCCTGGCTCACCTGTACGATACCGCGGCTCTGCTCATCGGACGCTGCGGCAATCTCCAGCATGATGTCGGTCACGCGTTTAACCGCTTCAACGATTTCATTCATAGTGTTACCGGCGGCGACAACTTCACCGGAACCCTGGTCGATCAGCGAAACGGATTCGTTGATCAGGCTTTCGATCTCTTTTGCGGCATTCGCGCTGCGGCTTGCCAGAGTGCGCACTTCACTTGCCACCACGGCAAATCCGCGCCCCTGCTCGCCCGCCCGCGCCGCTTCTACCGCCGCGTTAAGCGCCAGGATATTGGTCTGGAAGGCAATGCTGTTAATCACGGCGGTGATTTCAGAGATCTTCTTCGAGCTGCTGGAGATATTGCCCATGGTTTTCACCACGCCGGAAACCATCTGGCCGCCGCGGGTGGCTTTACCGGAGGCATCTTCCGCCAGCTTGCTGGCGTGATGGGCGTTATCGGCGTTCTGCTTCACCGTCGCGGTGAGCTGTTCCATGCTCGCGGCAGTTTGCTCAATGGCTGCGGCCTGCTGCTCGGTACGTGAAGAGAGGTCGGTGTTACCGGCTGAAATCTCGCTGGTGCCGCGGTAGATCTCCTCCGCCCCCTGACGTACGGTGCCTACGGTGTTTTCAAGCGAGTGCTGCATGGTTTGCAGATCGCGCGTCAGGCGGCCAATCTCGCTGCGTCCCGCCACGTCGTCTGGCATCGTCAGATCGCCCTTAGCGATATTCTCGATACGTTTCGCTGCACGCTGCAGCGGATTGATTACCGTACGGCGCAGCACGACAAAGGTCATCGCCGTCAGCACCAGCGCCAGCGCAAACGCGCCCACCATAAACATCAGGCCCAGCTGCGTGCGGCTGTGCGCCTGCGCCGTTAGCGCATTGGCACGGTCGGTACGGATTTTAATTGCCTTCAGCAGTACGGCGTTGTAAGCGTCGTCCAGCGGACGCGCCGTTTCGTTTTCATGGTTGATAATCGCCTCGAACATGCCGTTTTTGGCGAATTTCACCATCGGCTGCATGCCCGCGATATAGGCGTCATACCGGGTCTTCAGCTCCGCATCCAGCGCTGCGCCCTCGGCGGTACGCACGGCGCGATTCATGTAGGCGGTAAAGCTATCCTGAGACTGCTTAATGCGTGTTTCCGCCTCGCTGATGTTCTGCTTCATCGCATCCATCTCCGCGATTCGGCTTGCCGCACCGGCGTGGATCAGATTGATACGCGCGGTTCGCAGATGGTTTGAGCTGTTCGACAGCCCCATACGCACCTGAATTTCGGATGTGACATCCTGCTGATCGTTATCGGCCTGCAGCAGGAAATACCCTGCCAGACCCGAGCTCAAGGCAAACAGAAGAATAATGCCACCGAGAATGGAGGAAAACAGCGGAACCAGCCTGATGTGATGCAAGAAGCCCAGCTTGCGCTGCGCCAGCATCGAAGTAGTGTTGTCCATGACCGTCGACTCTCTTGTAGGTAAGATGCGTAAAAACACGCCTGTTAAATAGTCATCGGCACGGCAGAGATTTAGATTACGGCTAAAAACGCCGCACTGGTCACACTTTAGAGAAGATTATTAAAGAAATGCCAGCGGCTAAAAACCGCTGGCAGAAGAGTTACTTGTCGCCGAAATGGATAACGGTACGGATGGATTTTCCTTCGTGCATCAAATCGAACGCCTCGTTAATCTGCTCCAGCGGTAAGCGGTGGGTAATGAACGGATCGAGCTGAATCTTGCCGACCATAGCATCTTCAACCATACCCGGAAGCTGGGTACGCCCCTTCACGCCGCCAAACGCGGAACCGCGCCATACGCGCCCGGTGACCAGCTGGAATGGACGGGTTTTAATTTCCTGGCCCGCTCCGGCCACGCCAATAATGATGCTCTCGCCCCAGCCTTTGTGGCAGCACTCCAGCGCGGAACGCATCACGTTGACGTTGCCGATACACTCGAAGCTGAAGTCCACGCCGCCGTCGGTCATCTCAACGATGACGTCCTGAATCGGCTTCTCGTGATCTTTCGGGTTCACGAAATCGGTCGCGCCCATTTCACCCGCCAGCCTGAATTTCTCTGGGTTGGTGTCGACCGCGATGATACGACCGGCTTTCGCCTGCACCGCGCCCTGAATCACCGCCAGACCAATGCCGCCGAGACCGAACACCGCCACGGTATCGCCCTCTTTAACTTTTGCCGTGTTGTGCACCGCGCCGATGCCGGTGGTCACGCCGCAGCCCAGCAGGCAGACTTTGTCCAGCGGAGCCTGCGGGTTCACCTTCGCCAGTGAGATCTCCGCGCAAACGGTGTATTCACTGAAGGTGCTGGTGCCCATGTAGTGATAAACCGGCTCGCCGTTATACGAGAAACGGGTGGTACCGTCCGGCATCAGCCCTTTCCCCTGGGTGGCGCGCACCGCCTGGCAGAGGTTAGTTTTGCCGGATTTACAGAACTTACACTCGCCGCATTCCGCGGTGTACAGCGGGATCACGTGATCCCCTGGCTTCAGGCTGGTCACACCCTCGCCCACTTCCACCACAATCCCGCCGCCTTCATGGCCGAGTACCGCCGGGAAAACGCCTTCAGGATCGTCGCCCGAGAGCGTAAACGCATCGGTATGACATACGCCGGTGTGGGTAATTTTGATCAGCACTTCACCTTTCTTTGGCGGTGCCACGTCAATTTCAACGATTTTGAGCGGCTGGCCGGGGCCAAATGCAACTGCAGCGCGAGATTTCATATGTCTTCCCTTCTTGTCAGGTATGTGGATTTATTTTAGATAAGAGCGCAGTAAATGGCCGACTTCCGCCATGCGTACGGCACGCTGATCCGGCGTGGTTTCCCCCGCTACCAGCTCATCTTTGAGGTGAATTTCAACCATTTCGCCCATCAGGCCATTGGCAGCCCCGCGCACGGCGGCAATTTGCTGCAGGATCGCCAGACAGGGATCGCCCGCCTCCAGCGCGCGTTCAAGGGCATCAACCTGGCCCCGAATGCGCCGGACGCGGGTAAGAATACGTTTTTTATCTTCGGGTGAATGCGGCATACGCCCTCCTGATACTATAGGGGGGTATGGTACATTTATTATTGATATAATGTAAACACTCTGTTTTTATAGTTAACACACATTTTGTTAACGTTACGTATTACTCCGGCAGCGTTATCCCTGAAATCTCAGTACATATATCAATGAGACGATCCTGCAATGCCGCATTGAGAGCCTGTGGATTAGCGGCAATGCGCTTCATGTGGTAGAAATATTTGCCCGTCACATCAGCCGCAGAATCATGGCTGGCTGCGAGCCATGCCTGAGTGAGATGTGCCAGCTCCATATCGTCCGGAGCGTGCGGCCCACCCATTTTTGTCGGCACCCAGCCAGGCTCCAGGCTGTTGATCCGCACGTTACGCCAGCGACGCGCCAGAGCAAAAGCCAGCATAGCGTCATGTAATTTGCTCTCAGCATAAGCGTCAGCACCATTCCAGCGACGTTTTTGCCAGAGAATATCATCCAGGTTTGCCCGGGCATGATGATGCATACCCGAACTCAGATAGACGAGGCGCTGCGGACGTTCAATCAACGCGGTAAGTATGTAAGCCGAGAGCGTGTTGATCGCGAAAACATGCGGCAGCCCGTCGCGGGTCACGCGATACGCTTCGTTGTAGCCAACGGCAGCATTGTGGATGACGGCATCGAAATGCCCCAGTTCGTTGACGCATAAAGCCGTTTCCCTGGCACCGGCAATGGTCTCCAGGTCACCTACAACGACGGCTTCAGCCTGGGGTAAGGTGCGCAGGGCATCTTCAGCACGGTTGGCATTACGCGCGTGCAATACAACCTGATGTCCTTGTTGAACCAGCAGTTCGGCTGCCATCAGGCCGAGGCCTGTAGACGAACCGGAGATGAAAATGCGTGACATATAATTTCTCCAGATTATTGAACCGACAGCAAGGGCTACCGGCTCGGATGTTTATTCAGGATTGCTGCATGCGAGACGCGCTCGCAATCAGCGCCCCCAGCAGCGCACAGACTGCACCAGACAGATATACAGCGGCATAACTAAACTGACCGGCGATCAGGCCAGCTACAGGCCCGGCGATTCCATAAGCGACATCCAGAAAGGCAACGAATGCGCCCATTGCACTGCCGCGGTTGGCTTGTGGAACGCGTCTTAAGGCTTCAACGCCCAGCGCGGGGAATACCAGCGCACAGCCCAACCCGGTGACCAAAGCGCCGGCAAGCGCCACCCCTTCGTTTGATCCCAGCCACAACATTGCCTGACCGAGAGCTTCAACCACCAGGGACCATACCGCAACGCGGTAGCCGCCCAGCCGATCTGGCAGATGCCCGAAGGCGAGGCGAACAAAAATAAAACCGAGGCCAAAGGCAGTCATTACCAGTCCAGCGTTCTGCCAGTGATGTGCTGCAAAGTACAATGAGGCAAAAGCGGTAAGCCCGGAAAGCCCGACACCCTGCAGCATCAATCCCAGACCTTCGCGCCAGATGCGCCCTACTACGCGATGGAATGGCAGCCGCGGACCTCCTGGCGATCTATATGATGTAGTACCTAATGCAATCAGCGTGGCCAATAGCGGTGAAGCAATACAGGCAATCATCGCCGTCGCGAGGCTGTAATGCTGATAAAAGGCCATTCCAACAGGAGCACCGATTGAAAGTGCCGCAAACATAGCGATGCCAGTCCACGACATAGACATCCCGGCGCGCTGAGGGCCAACGGAGGCAATTGCCCATGACACGCATCCCGTCACGAACTGGCTTTCGCCAAACCCGGCCATCAGACGCCCTGCGATAACAATGCAAAGTGTGGCTGTGGGTGAAAGGTCCGTTGCTGAAGCGACCAGATAGAGTCCTCCAGCCAGCGCCGAAAGGATCGCGCCCTGAAGCGCGGAACGTTTGCCACCCTGCTGGTCGGTAATCCGTCCGGCGTAGCCGCGAGTGAGCACCGTTGCCAGGAACTGGATGCCTATTACCAGTCCCACCACGACGTTGCTAAAGCCGAGATGGCCATGGATGAACAAAGGAATCACCGGCAACGGCAGTCCGACGGCCAGATAGCCAAAAAATAACGCGGCGATAACGCCCGTTGCCGGGCGGGGAAGAAGCACGGGCAGAGTATTATCCTCCGCTAGCCGCTTTATGACGTGGGCTTCCATCAAATTCTCCTTGATGATACAGGCGTGAGAGAGTTGAACGGCCCGGAGTGTCGGGCCGCTCAGTTATCAAGATGCTGTAAAGAGATCGGCGTGATAGCCGCTGGCTTTGAGCAGGTAATCGCGAGAGCGGATGATCTCCGCACTCAGCGACGCCAGATCGATGCCCGTTAATTTGCCCGCACGCTTGCGCAGCTGGCCAGCCACCATCACGGTATCCACATCAGACCGTTCAATCGCCTGCACAACAGTGCCGATCGCGTTGGTCACGGGGAAAACGGCGACGCCGTTAGTACGAATCATGATAATGTCGGCCTGCTTTCCTGGCGTAAGGGTCCCAATCTGGTCCTCAAGTCCGGCCGCTCGCGCGCCATTCACAGTTGCCGCCTTAAGGACCGCCTCTGCCGTAATGGGAGATGGCACGTTCTCCTCGCAACGGAAGTGACGGTAGCGCATAGCCGATCGCTGCTGACCGAACAGCGCGTGCATTTCTCCGAACATATCGCTGCCAAACGCCGTATCCAGGTCGATGCCCAGCGCCGGGGTTAAGCCGTTATCAACAGCCTGCTGGTAAGCAAAGGTTTCATCGTCGAAACCAAATAACGCATCCGAACGTGGATTGACCGTGACGTTGACCCGTGCATCGGCCAGCAGCTTCCACGTATCCTGAGGAACTCTTGAGCAGTGATTGAAGATGTTATCCGTGCCCAGTATGCCCGGTCTGGCAAACTCAGGGCCGAGGTTAGCGATATCGCCGATGAATTCAGTCAGAATTCGCATGTCGAGCTTGCGTGCGATCTCCCACCAGTCAAGATTGAGCTGACCAAACAGACCAACCTGCACAAGGCTGTCATTTGTATTCCAGCTTCGCGACAGTCGCTCCAAATCGGCAGGCAAATGCGCCGATGAAGCTTCTTTATCCATTGCCGCACCAACCATATGTAACGCCCGGATGCCGCTCTCCTTTAGAGCATCTAGTGCTGCATCAGTGTGCTCGGGGCTGCGCGAGTTGTGGCAGGCATCAATAATGGTCGTGATACCAGCGTCCAGTGAGGCAAGTGCCGTGAGCATGGTACTCAGGTACATGTCCAGTGGACGATAGTGTTTGCCCAGTTTCTCTGCGACGACATCAATGTAAGCAAAAAGATCGTCGACGTCCGGCATCATGCGGCGCATAACCCCAAGCCACGCGTGGTGATGGGCATCAATCAGGCCGGGCATAACAATATGATCGGTGGCGTCAATCACATGGGCTTCATCCGCATGCAGATCCGGGCCGACAGCCGCTATCCGGTCGTCCTGCACAAGCACATCGCCCACGGAGAGATTGGGTACGTCAGCATCCAGGGTCAGGATGATGCCGCCTTTAAAAAGTGTGCGCGTCGTTGTCATTTCATGTTCCTCAGGGTTAAGTGGTGCCGTTCGTTGCGCGGTTCGCCAGGACGACGATCGTGAAAATTGCTCTTCGCAACGAATTGGCTGACACAATAGGTTGCGCGCCATCTTTGATAAAGGTAGCTTTATTCAAATTATATTTGCATAAAGTCAAAGGTGAGCGGGAATGAGTTTTGACGGACGGTTACTGTCAGGATTAAGCGTGTTGGCCGCGGTGGTAGAGGCGGGCAGCTTCAGCCGCGCTGGCGAGGTGCTGGGGCTGTCAGCGTCTGGCGTCAGCAGATCGATAGACAGGCTTGAAGAGAGGCTAGGCGTGCGCTTGCTGAACCGGACTACGCGTACCTTGAACCTGACGAATGAAGGTCGGGCTTTGTATGAGCGCGCCGCGCCGCATCTGGAAGGTATCGAAGTTGCAGCGAGCTACGTCTCCGGTGCCGCCGTGGCTGTTCGGGGTACATTAAGGGTCAGCCTTAATCCAATATTTGCCCGACATATTTTGGCGCCGAACCTGCCGCTGTTACGCGAACGTCATCCGGAACTGGAACTGACAGTGGTCCAGCAACCGGACGTCGGGGATTTAGTGACGGAGGGAATAGATGTTGCGGTGCGTTTTGGGCCGCAACTCCCCTCGACTATTACGTCAAAATTGTTGTTAAAGACGCGCGTGCTGACGGTAGCATCACCGGCCTATCTGGAACGGCACGGGCGACCGGGGCATCCTGAAGCGTTGAAGAGTCATGAGTGCATCCAGTTTATCGATCCTCGCCGCGGTAAGCCGTTCGAATGGGAATTCCGCCGTGGTCGGGAAGTTCTGACGGTTGAAACCCGTGGCCATCTCACCACAACCGATGTCGATCTGATGGTTCAGTCCTGCGTAAGTGGCGTTGGCATTGCCCAGGTGCTTTCACTCAGCGTTGAACAGCTGATCGCTGACGGAATGCTGGTCGAAATTTTTCCGGAATGGCCGGGCGAAACCTATCCTCTCTATATCACGCGGCCTTCACGTCGACTTGCTCCCGCCGCAGTCGAAGCCTTTATGGAATTTTGCGCCAGCATTTGCAGCTCCTCCTGAAGCCAGCGCGTTGCGCCCCGCTGGCCGCTGCGTTTATGCGAGTAAATTTTCACTTCAAACGTGCGTATCGAAAACGGTAAAGCAAAAATCCTCAGGTCTGCTGCCGCAACCAGCTTCTCAGCGGCGTAACGAGGGATCGCCATCAGCAGGTCGCTTTCCGCTACGATAAACGGTGCGCTGAGCATTGACGGCGTTTTGATCGCGATTTGCCGGGTATAGCCCAGCAGCTCAAGCCGTACGTCAAGAACGCCCTGCTTCTCATTCCATGGGGTCACCACCAGATGTCGGGCCGCGAGATAATCCTCCAGCGTCAGACGCGTCCGCCGCGCGTTGCTGATGACCACATACTCATCTTCAAACCAGTCGATCTCTTCCAGTTCCGGGTGTCGGATATCATCCTGAGTGCTGAAGCCCAGCGCCAGATCCACCTCGCCCGCCAGCAGTTCCGTCAGCGCCGGACTGTGCGGCAGATAGCGCAATTCAAAGCGTAACCCCGGGGCAGTAAGCTGCAGCCTGTGCATCAGAGCCGGAAAAATGCAAAGCGCGGTAAAGTCCGTTATCGCAATCTGCAGGCTCTCCGTACTGCTGGCTGCATCAAACTCCGGCTGCGGGGTCAGTTCATGATTAAGGAACGAGAGTGCGGAAGCAATCGAAGGTGCGAGCTGAGAGGCATAAACGCTGGGGGACATACGATGCCCTTCGCGGAAAAACAGCGGGTCATTCAGGCTGGCGCGCAGGCGCGACAGCGCATGGCTGAGCGCGGATGTGCTCATCGCCAGCTCGTCAGCGGCCAGCCGAACGGAACGGTGGCGGTAAATCGCGTCGAAAACGGGCAGCAGGTTTAAATCAAGTCGTCTCAGGGTCGGATGCATAATATTCATCATATGTTGATTTCATTGCACTTAATTCTTCGGACAATACTCCGTATGCTTAACGCCATCAATCAAGACGCACGCTAAAAAGCAGGAAAAACAATGAGCATCACCCTTCGTCAGGCCCGCCCCGAAGATGCGGCGGCCATTTACGCCATGATTTACGAGCTGGCGGTGTATGAAAAAGCCCCGGAAGAAGTAGTTACCACGCCGGAGGAGATCCGGGAAACGCTCTTTGGCGCAGGTACAAAAACCGAAGCGTTGATCGCGGAGTGTGAAGGCAAGATCGCCGGCTATGCCGTATTCTTCACCAGCTATTCAACCTGGCTTGGCCGCAACGGGATTTATATGGAAGACCTTTACGTTTCCCCGGAATATCGCGGTAAAGGCGCGGGAAGAGCGCTGCTGAAACATATCGCTCAGCTCGCGGTAAAACGACAGTGTGGCCGCCTTGAATGGAGCGTGCTGGACTGGAACCAGCCCGCCATCGATTTTTATCTGAGCATTGGCGCGCTGCCGCAGTCCGAATGGGTGCGATACCGTCTTGACGGAGAAGCGTTGCTCAAATTTGCCGAATAGCGGCACGTCATACCCGAGAAGATCCCGCCCTGCGGGATCGCTCTTTCCTGCGTCGATCCCGTCTCAACAGATTCTGAATTTATGCTACCCTTCCATAAAATTCATAAACATAGTGCAGAACGCCATGACGACAGCCCCTTTTATCCGCCCTCAACTCACCTTGCCAAACGGCGCTGACAAACTGCTGCTGCACTCCTGCTGCGCCCCCTGCTCGGGTGAAGTGATGGAGGCCATCCAGGCGTCGGGCATTGAGTACACCATTTTCTTCTATAACCCCAATATCCATCCGCAAAAGGAATACCTCATTCGTAAAGAGGAGAATATTCGCTTTGCGGAAAAACACGGCGTGCCGTTTGTTGATGCCGATTACGACACCGATAACTGGTTTGAGCGCGCGAAAGGCATGGAATGGGAACCCGAGCGCGGCGTCCGCTGCACCATGTGCTTCGATATGCGTTTCGAGCGTACGGCGCTCTATGCGGCAGAGAATGGATTCAACGTCATCAGCAGCTCGCTCGGGATCTCCCGCTGGAAGAACATGCAGCAGATAAACGACTGCGGCCAGCGTGCGGCCGCGCGCTATCCGGGTATGGTTTACTGGGACTATAACTGGCGCAAACAGGGCGGCTCTTCACGCATGATTGAGATCAGCAAGCGGGAACAGTTTTACCAGCAGGAATACTGCGGCTGCGTTTATTCGCTCAGAGACAGTAACCTGCACCGTAAGTCACAGGGCCGCCCTCTGATCCGCATCGGGAAACTGTTTTACGGTCAGGATGACAATGAGAAATAACGGGTTCCGGATATAGAGATATATCCGAAAACCGCCCTTTCAGGTGCCGAATTTAGCCTTGCGTCTCCCGTATCCACAAAGAGCGGCTATCCTTTAATTATCAACAAAAGGAGGCAAAAATGTCTGATTTCGGTACTGATAAAAACACCCAGTTTGCTGAAGATAAAGCAAAAAATAAATTTGATGAACTAGCAGGCTCAGCGCAGCAGCAGTTTGGTGAATTCGTTGATTCACCAAAGCATCAGGTAAAAGGTGCAGCCAAAAAATATGCCGCGCAGGCCAGCGATGCCGTTTCCGATGTAACAGAAGCGGTCAGAAATAATCCCCTCACCGGCCTCGTCGCCGCGGGTGCTGTCGGTATTGTTCTCGGTCTGTTGCTGGGTCGAAAATAATAAAAGCCCCTTCGGGGCTTTATTTTTACCTAACTAAACAATCTTACCATACGGTCTAACTCATCCTCTTTCACGGCCCGCGATAAATAATACCCCTGAAAATTCTTGACGCCTAGCGCGACTAATTTCTCAAACTTTTCTTCACTATCAACCCCCTCTGCAATACAGTCCGTTCCGGTCATATCGCTATAAAGCTGTATCGCTTTAATCAGGTTATAGTCATTATCGTTTGCCACAAAATGCTCAACGATGTCCCGATCCAGCTTAAGTCCATCAAAATGCACCTGGCGCACCGGGAACATAGTTTGATGATTCGAGAAGCAGTCATCCAGATACAATCGACACCCCGTATTACGTAAATGCCGCATGGTTTCAGGGATCCTTTTGTCCTTCGTTACGTCAATATCCTCTGCAAATTCAAAGACCAGCTTTTCGGCCCACTGCGGTTTGAGCAGCATATCGATGGCTTTGCGTGCCATATCAGGCAATGCATTCCCGGAAGCCAGGCGAGGCGGGATGTTCACAGAAAAATAATATTTCCCGTTATACTTATTAATACCCGAAACGGCGGCATGGATGACTAACGCTGTTATTTTTAACCATATCTCATGATTTGAAATGTCCGTGAGAAAACTGGCTGGCTTGACAATTTTACCGTTTTTATTCCAGCGGATAAGTATTTCAAAACCTACGCCCTTTTTGTCACGATCGGTAATAATCTGATAGGCAGGGAAGATCTCTCTTTTAAGTAGCGCATTAAATATTTCTGTTTCCTTATCCGTGAATTCTGTTTTCTGGCGCTGATGTTTAATTCGCCCTTCCGCTTTTAAATTATGCGGATCGTGTAGCCATCGCTTAATTAAGTTTAATTTGAGCACACCCTCCTTCCGATGGGTATAAACCGTTTTATTCGATAAGCCCATTCTTTCGCACATTTCTTTTACTGATATGCCGCGATAGAAATTTAATAAAACATCAATCTCTCTTTTTGTTAGCCACTTTACGTTTTCCTGGGAAGAGTTATCCCGGTAACGATCGCGTAATAAGTACGAACGGTCCTTAAATACATTATGGTGCGTATGAATAAAGGTTATAATATCTGAAACGCGGGCTATACGAATCAATGATAACTGATAACTATTATTTAAAAGACTGCCCAGGGTGCGATACAGCCAGCCATCCGGTATGTCACCATACAGGGTGACGCGTCGAATAACGGGAAGTGTATTGAGCACGGATGCCAGACGCTTCAGGCTTTCCAGGAGATTCACGACCCCCTTACCAAGAAAGGCAACGATATGAGCATTTTGATTTATAAGGATATTTTCCATATCCCGCTCGGATATCTCATCCCCCTCAAAGTGCAGATGCGAAGCCTCTATTCCGTACTGGCTTAGGATCAGACGATATCCCTGGAACGTAAAACCGCAGGCTGAAATGACAAATTTTTGTTCATCGCACGCCCCATTTCTGTGAGAAATTTTGTGGGTCATAAACTGCTCCTGGGCACTAACGCACCTTTTCCATTTGTGAATACGTTAAATTTAACGCACCTTTTATAATCATTAATTTTACAATACAGCCACAGGGTACGAAACAATTATCAGCTGAACTCACCGGAACATCTTTGCGTTAATCACCGCGGTTTAAATATACTTTTCTTTTCAAATAACCCCGACAAAAATCTCATTCTCAGGGTATAATGAAAATTCCGAAAAAGAAGACTGGATACTTCATCTATCGGTTCATTCAAATACGAGAAAAATGCTATGGATAATCATATCTCATCCAGGGCCTTGCTACATCGAAGGGATGTTATAAAGAGCAATCCGCGATTCGGTGAGGCAATATCAGAGCACTACACAATTAATGACACCATCTACAAAAAACAACCTTTGTTCTACAAGACAATGCTGCAGGAATCACGATTCAATATTATTCTCTCCATGTGTTGTTTTATTTTTGGAAATCAGGCCGAGTCAGTTTCAGAGATTAAAGAATTATGTTCTCGCTATAAGATAGCCAGCCCTAACAGCGTTATTGCGATCATTACGATACTCAGAACTACCGGGCGCATCAGGACCTGGCGCTGCACGGAAGACCGCCGTAAAACGAGAATCGCGCCCACTGAAAAAGGTCTTAATGAACTTAAGCGTTATATGTCCGGTGCTTTTTTGCCCGTCAGTATTCTTTACCCAGCATTTAATATTAATGTTAACCTGTTGGATAATGATATTTTGAGAAACAACTTTTTTCGCCGCGCGGCTGAATATCTTTTTCGGGGATTAACGTTCCGAAAGGTGCTGCCAGAAGTGGGATTATTTATCGATAAAGATGGCGGGCGTATGATTATGCTTTATCTTTACCTGCAGGCCATGAAAAACAAATCTGCCCATGGTGCCGTCATTGAATATTCAGCAAGCACGCTAGCAAAAGAATTTTTTGTTTCGCGCATTCACGTCAACCGAATTATTAAATCGGCACAAGAGGCAGGTTATCTTAAAGATCGTGGTGATGGTCGAATGTCGATATACCCGGCGTTTCTCGAACTTGTTGAAAATTATGCCGGATTATATTTTGCGTATGTTACCCATTACATCAACGTTGTACCTAAAGAGCGACGCCACGCTCAAAACATGACGTCAACCGTATAATTCACCAGGCGTTCGGAATTCCGAACGCCACTCATCTATCGTTCCCGCAGCGCCTCTTTTGCCTTGTTCAGCGGTTTCAACAGATAATCCAGAATGGTTTTGCTGCCGGTTTTAATGTCTACGGTAGCAATCATGCCCGGAAAGACCGGGAATTCCTGACCTTGCTTATTGGTCAGATGGTTACTGTCGGTACGGATATAGACGCGATAGTAATAAACATCTCTTTTCACCTCATCCTGCAGGGTGTCCGGCGAAATCATGGTCACTTCCCCTTCCAGCCCGCCGTAAATGGAGTAGTCATAGGCCGTCACTTTTACCAGCGCCTTCTGTCCGGGATGGATAAACGCCACATCGCGCGGCGAAATTTTCGCTTCAATCACCATCTGATCGTCAAGCGGAACCAGACTCATCAGCTTGCCGTTCGGCGGGATGACGCCTCCCACGGTCGTAACGTCGATATCCTTCACGATCCCGCGAACCGGGGCATTGAAGGTCAGCCGGGTCAGAGAGTCTTCCCGACCCTTCATCACCGAACGCTGGGCTTCAATCTCCGCATTGGCTTTCGCCAGCTCTTCACGGGCGCGAACGTAATACTGGTTTTTCATCTCGGTGATTTTGTTCTCAAGCTCATTTTTCTGACGCTCAAGACGCAGCACCTCCACCTTGCTGGCCGCTCCCTGTGTCACCAGCGGACGGGTTAACGACAGTTCGCGCTGCACCAGCTCGGCCCCCTGACGCAAACCGGCCAGTCCTTTTTCGAGGCTTTCACGACGGGACTGGTAGAGCGCCGTTTCCTGTTTGACCAGCTCAACGTCGTCATCCAGTTCTTCCGGAAACGAGAGTTCCGTGTCGTTCACCTCGGCCTTCAGGCGCGCCGCCGTTGCCAGCGCCGCATTCAGACGAGACTCACTCTCCAGCACGCTCGACTCGGTTTTCGTCCGGTCAAGCTGCGCGAGCTGCTGGCCGCGTTCCACAATGTCGCCTTCGCGCACCATCAGGCTGTGGATAATGCCGCCTTCCAGGGACTGAATGACCTGCTCATGCGAAGACGGTATCACCTTACCGCTGCCGGTGGTCACCTCATCCAGATGGAACAGGCTTGCCCAGGCGATAAACACCGCCAGCAGGGCAAACAGCGACCATGCCACCAGGGTAGAGCGCGGCAGGCGAGGCTCCTTCAACCGGCTATTGAAACGAGACAAATCATTCATGCCGCGCCCTCCTCTGCAACCGCCGCCGGCTTCATGGTCACGGTGCGCTGTGCTGCTTTTTGCGGTGCCATACCGTGCTGGTGCAGGATAGCGTCGCGCGGTCCGTCCATCACCACCTTGCCGTTTTCCAGCACGATGATGCGGTCGACCAGGTCCAGAATCGGCAGGCGATGCGTCGCCACGACCAGCGTCCGGCGTTTACCCAGCCATTTGTGAAGATGCTGAATAAACTGCTTCTCGCTCATTTCGTCCAGCCAGGCGGTAGGTTCGTCCAGCAGCAGGATATTTGGTGAAGTGATCAGGGCACGCGCCAGCAGCAGCGCCTGACGCTGTCCGCCGGAGAGGCCCGTTCCGCCTTCGTTAATGATGGTGTTCAGCCCCATTTTCTGCTTGCGCACAAACTCCAGCGCGCCGCTGTTGACCAGCGCCTGATGAATTTCGTCATCGGTGGCGAGCGGGTTCCCCATCAGGATGTTGTCCCGCACGGAGCCAAAGAACAGCCGGGCCTGCTGGCTCAGCAGCTGCATGTCCCGACGCACGTCGGCCGGGTCGAGGTGATTGAGCGCAATATCGTCCAGCAGAATGCTGCCCTGCTGCGGCTCCTGCATGCCCGCCAGAAGCTGTAACAGCGTGCTTTTCCCGGAACCATTGCGTCCAAGCACCGCCACGCGCTCCCCGGCGCGGATCTGCAGCTTGCTGATGTTGAGCACGGTGAGTTTCTCTTCCTCGTCGTAGTAAAACCCAACGTCCTCAAGCGAATAGTCGCCGCGCAGGTGGGCCTTGTGCACCTTCTTGCCGTGCTGCGGATCGTCAATCGGACGCTGCATCAGATCGTCCAGCCCCTTGCGGGCCACTTTCGCCGACTGCCAGCGCGAGAGCACGCCTGAGATCTGCGACAGCGGCGCAATGGTCCGCGACGCCAGAATCGAGGTCCCGACCAGCGCACCGGTGGTCATATCGCCGCTGATGACCAGATAACACCCCACCAGCAGCACTACCGCATAAACGATGGACTGCACCTCCTGCGTCCAGGTGAGCAGCAGGCCCGTCAGCCAGCGCTGCTTCATGCCGACGCTGGCGGCGACGTCGTTGGTGTTATTCCACTGGTTCTGGAAACGCTGTTCGGCGCGCATCAGCTTGATGTCTTCAATGCCCTGCACCGCTTCCACCAGCGTAGCGTTACGGATGGCGGATTCGCGCATCCCTTCGCTGGAGAGTTTCCCCAGCGGGCGCTGTACCAGCAGGCCCGGGATGAGCAGCAGCGGCACGGCGAGCAGAACCACCAGCACCAGCGGACCGCCAATCATCCACAGAATGAAGACGAACAGCAGGAAGAACGGCAGATCGGAAATCGCCGCAATGGTGGTGGAAGTGATCAGCTCGCGCACCGACTCCAGCTCGCGGATCTGCGCGATAAACGATCCGGTTGATTTCGATCGCGCGCCGTTTTTAATCCGCAGCGCGTGGGCAAAAACGCGTTCAGAGATACGCAGGTCGGCGCGCTTGCCCACTACATCAGAAATATGCACCCGCAGCATACGCATGATGAATTCGAACACGATGGCAATCATCACGCCGCCAAACAGCACCCACAGCGTGGCCTCCGACTGCGACGGCACCACCCTGTCATATACCTGCATGGAGAAGACCATGCCTGAGAGCGCCAGCACGTTAGCCACCAGCGCCACAAGCATAATATCGCTGTAGCGTCGCCAGTCCTTCAGCGCCAGCTGCCAGAACCAGTTTTTCTCATACGGTTTGATGTAGTCATCCACGCGGGCATCCGGCGTGGATTCAAGCGGGCGCAGTACCATCAGGCCCTTTAACCGCGACCCGATCTCCTCGCGCGTCAGCGTCGTCTCCAGCCCCGCATCGCCGCTGAACTGCAGGCTGACGTTGCCTTCGTTGTCCATGCGGTTGATCACCGCAATCTGCCCGCCGGTGAATTCCGCCAGCAGCGGCAGGCGCCACGGATCGAGGGATACCGCTTCCGCCGCCACCACACGCATCCCCAGCCCAAGCTGGCGCGCCATCTCCTCCAGCACCAGCTGGCGCGGAGACTGGCTTTCATGGTTAATTGTGACCCGAACATGCTCCGCGGAAAAATCCAGCCGGTAGTGCTTCGCGATGATGAGCATGCCCTGCAGCCAGGGTTCGTACAGTGGATGTGTCTTCATAAGGCTACGTCCTGTCCAGAGCGGTAATTCCGCCCTGAAATGATACCTTTACGGGATGATTAAAAAACGAACGCTTTCTAAACGAGCCCGCAAAATAATCTTGTGAAATATAGGGTTATGACTATTCGTGTAAAGAAATGCCAAAAGGCCGCGGGGATCGCTCCCCGCGGCGTTGTTTTACGCAATTAACAGCTGATGGTTCGCCAGCAGCGTCGCCAGATCCGTCTGCACGCCGTTCAGCGTCACCAGAGTGGTCGGCGAGAACTGGCCGCCCGTACCGTCCAGGTCAACCTGGATCTCGGTATTGCTGCCGTTCTGCACCACGCGGATGTAATCGCTGATATTGCCCGCGCTGCTGTCCAGCGTGGCCACGCCGTTCACATAGCTCGCCGAGCCCGTGCCGGTATAGCCGCTGCCGGAGAGCAGATCGCGCAGGTCAATACGATCCGTGTCCGCTGTCCCTTCCCAGGTCCCGACCGTAAAGCCGTTCACCACGTCGTGACCGTTACCGCCCGTCGCATCCGACGCGTTGATCAGCTTGTAGAGCAACGTATCGTGACCGCCGCTGCCAATGTTGAAGGTGTCATTTCCGCCGCGGCCTTCGAACTGGTTATCACCGCTGTTGCCGGTGATGACGTCGTCGAAATCCGAACCGTTAATCCCTTCAATGTTCAGCAGACGCGTGGTGCCGAACCCGGTGTCCTGCGCGGTTGAGAGGCGCAGGTCAACGGTTACGCCGGAGGTCGCATTGCGGTAATCCACCACGTCCATCCCACCGGTTTTGCTCCAGGTGTCATAGTCGGAATGGGTATTCCAGCCGCCGGAACCGTTGTAGGTATAGGTGCCGTTTTCCGCGATAAAGGTGTCGTTATACCCGGTCCCGGTGATAGTCCCGCTGTGGCCGCCGGTGGCGGCTTCGGCCGTCAGGACATAGCCCTCCTTGCCGTTGCCTGCTTCCAGACCGCTCCAGGTGACGTTATCCGACACGCCGTTGGTGATCTTCAGGATCTCAGCCGAATAGGTTTCATTCGGATCCAGCCCGTAGAAGCTCACCAGCGCAGAGGTATCGTTCGAACCGATACCGGACTGGGCGTTGATGATCTGCGAGGCCACCAGCACGCCCGCGGCGTTGTACAGATTGACCGTGTTGCCGTAGTAGGCGTTGATGCCCTCGCTGTCGACAATGTGCAGATGCATCGCGGTGCCGTCAGCAATGGTTTTGCTGTTTTGCACCAGCACCACCTTGCCGTTCTGCTGAGAAACCAGCAGGTCCTGCGCGCCGTCCCAGTTGTAGTCGACAGCCGCCACGCCGGTGACGTTCGCCAGGCCTGAAGCCAGCTGGCTTGAGGTCCAGGTAGAGCCGTAACCGTTGTTGGTGAACAGGGTCGCCGTTTGCGAGCCGCTGTAGGTGCTGAGCTTGACGATGTCCATCTGTCCGTCGCCGTTCCAGTCCACCGCCACAGACAAATAGCCCGCCGCTGCGTTAGAGGCTTCTACCGCGCTCTTGGTGCCCGAGAGCTTCCCGGTACCGTCGTTGTAGTAGATCACCCCGCCGTTGTTGTTGTAGCTGCTGCCCAGGTACAGATCCATGTAGCCATCGCCGTTGAAGTCCGCCCACGTCATGGATGCCGCCGTGGTGGTATTTGAAGCGTTTGCCACAAACACGTTCGTCAGGTTCTGACCGATGGAGAGCGTGCCGTTACCGTTGTTGTTGATCACGGTTAACGAGTACGCGCCGCTGCGGTTAGTGTGCTGGACAATATCTACCGTGCCGTCGTTGTTCAGATCGACGCCGGAGATTTCACGCATGGTGGTGAATTGCCCCCAGAAACCTGCTCCGCCATTGGTCCCATCCGGCGACAGTACGCCGTTCTTGTTGATCAGGTACGTAATGGAGTCCGCGCCGGAGTCACCGTAGGCCAGATCCAGATACCCATCACCTGTTTTATCGTACGCAATCACGCCGCCGTACCAGATGGTAGTGCCCATTGCCAGCTGGCTGGCGTTATAGGTGCTGCCATCGTAGGTCCACATCACCTGCGTTGAACCGGCGTAGGTATTTTCCGTCGCGAAAATGTCCTGCGTGCCGTTACGGTCAAAGTCGGCGGCGGTCTGGCTCACCACGTAGTAGTTACGGGTGTTGGTCAGCGTATTGCCGGCATAGGTCGAGCTATCGCTGCTGGAGTATGACTGGCCGTTAGCGATGATATTCCACAGACCGCTGCTGTTCATGCCGAGGGTCATGGTGGAGTTGTTGCTGTTCCCCGCCGTGGTTGCCCAGTCGGTATTCACCGAGGTGGTATCAATCACCAGGCTGCCGGTCGCCGTACCGGTGGTATTGCCGTTACCCGCGCTGCTCTTCACCTGCGCGGTCACGCTGTAGCTTGCCACGCTCAGCGCATCGCCGTCCGGGATCTGCAGATACCAGGTGTTGTGATCCGGGTCGACTACCACCGCACCGCCGGTCTGGGAGGTGTAGGTTTTGCCGTTCACCGTCACCACCAGATATTCGCCGTTCACCAGGTCAGCGGAGACGGTACCGCTGACGATCGGCGTAGTGTCCGACGTGGTCTGCGCGGTGATCGCCGCCGTGGTGGTCGGGATGCTGGTATCGACGTTCAGCACAAAGCCGTCGGATTCCGTGTAGTTTCCGGCCCTGTCGGTGACGCGCACGATGTAGGTGTGATTCCCGTCGCTCAGGCCGTTGTCCTGGAAGGACCAGCTCGCGCTGCCGTTCATGGTCACCTGGCCGAGCAGAACCCCGTCACGGTAGAGCTGCACGATCTCGCCGTCATCCGGGGCACGGTTCAGCGTCCCGTTGATCAGCGGCGAGTTATCGTCCGTTGCCACCGCGCTACCAAAGGTGCCCTGACGCTCGCCTTCGCCGTCGGTGTAGCTCACGACCGTGCCAACCGTGGTCGGCGGCGTGGTGTCTACCGTGACGATCTGAGACGCGGTGGAACCCACATTGCCCGCCTGGTCGATAATCCGCACCTGGTAGGTGTAGTCGCCGTCAGGCAGATCGCGGGTATCGGTGTAGCTCCAGCGCTGGTTGGTGACCGTGGTATCGAGCCACGTATTCCCGCCGTCCAGGCTGATCTGTACGCGCTCGTCGCTTGCCAGCGCGCTGCCCAGCGAACCGTTAATGGTCAGCGTGGTGTCCATGGTGATGAAATCACTGCCGGACTGGCCGGTATCTTCGCTGATGCTGTCGATGGTGACGCCGTACTGCGGCGCCTGGGTATCCACCGTCACCGCCTGCGAGGTGGTTGCCCCAACGTTCCCCGCCAGATCGACGACCCGTACCTGATAGTTATGGCTGCCGTCGGTCAGTGTACGCGTGTCGCTGTAGCTCCACTGCGTGCCGCTCACGGTGGCGTATACCCAGGTGCTGCCGCCGTCCATGCTCACCTGCACGAATTCACCCGCGCCGAGTTCTGCGCCGAGCGTTCCGTGCAGCGTGTACGAGGTCGAACTGGTCAGGAAGTCGTTATTGTCGAAGCCGGTATCCACGGTGATGTTATCCACGGTCACCGTAATCGCCGCATCCGGGGCGACCGTATCGACGGTCACCTGCTGATGGGCGCTGGCGCCCACGTTACCGGCCGCATCCACCACGCGAACGTAGTAGTCATAGGTCTGGTTACCCAGCGTGCGGCCGTCCACGTAGTACCAGCTGTTGCCGGTGACAATCACGTTCTGCCAGGTGACGCCGCCGTCGATGCTGATCTGCGCGTATTCCCCGTCGGCCAGCGTCGCGCCGAGCGAGCCGTGCAGCGTCAGGGACGTGTCGCGAGTGATAAAGTCGCTGCTGCTCAGGCCGGTATCGTCGCTGATGCTGTCGATGGCGATCGTTTTGCTGGCGTCCGGCGCAACGGTATCAATGGTCACCACCTGAGAGGCGGTGGCGCTGATGTTGCCCGCATCGTCAATCACGCGCAGCTGGTAGTTGTAATCCCCGTCGGCCAGCGTGCGGCCATCGACGTACGTCCAGCTCAGGCCGCTGACGCTGACGTCGGTCCAGGTGACGCCGCCGTCAAGGCTGATCTGCGCGTGGTCGCCGCTGCCCAGCGCCGCACCGAGCGTGCCTTTAAGGCTGATCTGGTTGTCGCTGGTGATAAAGTCGCTGCCGGACAGGCCGGTATCCTGCGTAATGGAATCCACGGTAATGGTGGTTGCCGCAGGCTTCGTCAGATCAATCACCACGTCCTGGCTGTCCGTTGCCCCCACGTTGCCCGCGTTATCAATCACCCGCACCTGGTACTGATACGTACCGTCCGTCAGGGTGCGGCCATCGGCGTAGCGCCAGATGGTGCCGGTCACGGTCAGGTCAATCCAGGTGACGCCGCCGTCGAGGCTGATCTGCGCCTTCTCGTTATTGCCGAGCTGCGCGGTCAGCGAGCCGTTGACGACGACCTGACTGTCGTTGGTAATGAAATCCGTTGCGCTCAGGCCGGTATCGTTTTGCAGCGAATCAATACTTATCCCCATCGACGGCGCGGTGAGATCCACCGTGACGGTATGGTTATCGCTGGCGCTGTTGCCGATGGTGTTGCTCACCTGCGCATTGATGACGTACGAGCCGCCGTCTGCCAGCGCGGTCACGTCAGCGCTGCCCACCGTATAGCTCCAGGTACCGTCATTCTGGACGGTAGCCGCATAGGTTTTACCGTTCAGCGTGATGGTTACCGTCTGGCCTGCAGGCGCGTCGGTGGTACCGCTGATAACCAGCGGCGTGCCGTGCTCGGCGGCGTTGACGATATCATCCTGCGCAAAGGTGTTGATGGTGATGGTTGGCACATCGCCGTTCAGCGTCACGTCGTGCGTTGCGCTGCCCGGGTTGCCCGCCTTATCGTTCACCGAAGCGGTGATGGTGTACTGCCCGTCGCTCAGGCCGAGGAAATCACGGCCCGGCACGAAGACCGACCACGATCCGTCCGCCCCGACGGTCGCCTGATAGCTGTGCCCGTTGAAGGAGACGGTCACCGTCTGGCCCTGTTCCGCCGTGGTCGTACCACGGATCGTCTGGCCCGCCAGCTGCTCCGCGTCGTTGACGATATCGTCATCGGCCACGGTGCTGATGGTCACGGTTGGCGCAACGGTGTCTACCGTTAAGGTGTGCGTGGTCTGGCCGTTATTACCGGCTTTATCGTTGACCGAGGCGGTCACCGTCAGCGCGCCCTGGCTCAGGACGGCCAGATCTGCCGCCGGCACGTCGAGCGTCCAGGTGCCGTCGCTGCCGACAAGCGCAGTATAGGTTTTGCCGCCCAGCGTCACGGTAACGGTCTGACCCGCCTCCGCGCTGGAAGAACCGTGCACGGTCAGCGGCTGCTGCGCTTCCGCGGCGTTCAGCATGTCGTCAACCGACAGCGTCCCAATGCTCACCACCGGCGCAGTGGTATCCACGCTGATAGTATGCGTTGCGGAGGCGCTGTTGCCCGCGCTGTCCTGTGCCGATACGGACACCTGATAGCTGGCGCCATCGGCCAGGGCGCTGACGTCTGCAACCGGTACGGTAGTCGTCCAGGTGCCGTCGCTCTGAATGGTGGCCGTATAGCTCTTGCCGTTCAGGGTCACGGTGACCTGAGTCCCGCTGGCGAACTGCGCGCTGGAGCCGTTAATCACCAGTGACGAACCGGCTTCAGCCGCGTTGATCACGTCGTCACCGCTAAGGGTGTTCACCGTCAGCGCCACGGAGGCGGTGTTGACCACCACGTCATGGGTCTGGGTGCTGCTGTTACCCGCGCTGTCGGTAATGGTCGCGCTGAGGGTCACGGTGCCGTCGCTCAGGGCGGAAATCACGCTGGCCGGAACGCCCACGCTCCAGTTGCCGCTGGCGTCAACGGTGGTGGTGTACTGGTGCGAGCCGAGGGTGATAACCACTTTATCCCCGACGTTCGCGCCGGTTGCCGACCCGCTGACGATCTGCGCCTGGCCGTGCTCCACGCTGTTAATGACGTCATCGCCCGCGACAACGTTAAAGCTGACGGTCGGCGGCGTGGTATCAAGCGTAATTGTCTTGCCCGCGCTGCCCGGGTTACCCGCGGCGTCGCTCACGCTAACCTGCACGGTGTAGCCGTTATCCGCCAGCGTGGAGAGATCGCTGCCCGGCACGTTAACGCTCCAGATGCCGCCCTGCAGCACCTGCGCGGTATAGCTCTTACCGCCCAGCGTCACGGTGACCGTCTGACCGACTTCCGCCGTAGTGGTGCCGGAGATGGCAACGCCCGCAGCCGCTTCGCTGCCGTTAATCACGTTATCGCCTGCAACCGTATCAATGGTCACGGTTGGCGCAGTCGCGTCCACGCTGTACTCACGCCCCGCCGACGCGCTGTTGCCGTGCGCGTTGGTGACGTTCACCTGCACGCTGGCATCGCCGTCCTTCAGGCCCGCGAGATCCGCAGACGGCACGGTGGCCGTCCAGTTACCGTCAGCATCCACCTTCGCGGTGTACGTCTTGCCGCCAAAGGTAACAGTAACGGTCTGGTTTTCCTCCACGTTCGAAGTGCTGCCGGAGAGCACCAGATCCGCGCCTTTTTCCGCCGCGTTAATCACGTCGTCGGTGGCAATCGCATCGATGCTGATAGCCACCGACGCCAGGTCGACGGTCACGTCATGGCTGATGGTCACCGGGTTGCCCGCCGCGCTCTGACCTGCAACGGTCACGGTGACGGTACCTGCTGCGAAGGCCGCGACGTCTGCCGCCGGGATCGCCGCGTTCCAGGATCCGTCTGCCAGCACGGAGGCCGCATAGGTTTTGCCATTGACGGTCACGGTGAGCGTTGTGCCTGCCGCCAGCCCGTCGCTGGTGCCGGAGACGATCAGGTTTTGAGTATGTTCGATGCTATTGATCACATCGTCGCCCGCCACGGTATCAACGCGCAGGCCCGGCAGGCTGGCGTCGATAACGATTTCGCGCTCGCCGGTCCCGGTGTTGCCATGGCCGTTGGTGACGGTTGCTGACACCGTCAGGTCACCGTTGCCCAGCGCCGTCAGGACGGACTCCGGCACGCTCACGGACCAGGTCAGATCGCCCTGCACCGTCGCGGTGTAGGTGTTGCCACCAATGGTCACGGTGACGGTATTGCCCGCCTCCGCGTTCGTTACCTTGCCGCTGAGGGTCTGGCCCGCGGCCACTTCCGCCGCGTTGATGACGTTATCGCCCGCCACGGTGTTGATGGTGACGGTCGGCAGCGCGGTATCCACCAGCAGGTTCGCGGTGTTGCTCACGCTGTTGCCCACGCCGTTGGTCGCGCTCGCGCTCAGGGTGTAATTCGCTTCGCCCAGACCCGCCAGATCCGCTGCCGGAACGGTCAGGCTCCAGGTGCCGTCTGCCGCCGTCGTGGCCGCGTAGTTTTTACCGTTCAGGGTCACGGTCACCACGGTACCTTCCGCCAGGTTGGCGCTGGTGCCGCTGACGCTCAGGTCCTGACCTTTCTCCACCGCGTTCAGCACGTTATCGCCGCTGATGGCGTTGAAGGCCACGGACGGCAGGCCGGTATCGACGGTCACGTTATGGCTGCCGCTACCGATGTTGCCCGCCGCGTCGGTAACCGACGCCGTGACGGTCACGGTGCCGTCGCTGAGGCCGGAAATCACGCTCGCCGGGACGCCCACGCTCCAGTTCCCCGCCGCGTCCAGCACGGTGGTGTACGTCTGGCCGCCGATGGTGACGGTGACCTTATCGCCCGCAGCCGCGCCGGTGGCGGTGCCGCTGATGATGTGCGCCTGGCCGTGTTCTGCGAGGTTAATGACATCGTCGCCCGCCACGGTATTGATGGTCACCGCAGGAACGGTGACGTCCACCGTCAGAGTGTGATCAACCGACGCCGGGTTGCCCGCCTTATCGCTTACCGATGCGGTAACGGTCACGCTGCCGTCCGTCAGGGCCGCAACATCGGCCGCCGGGACGTTGAGTGTCCAGCTGCCGTCCGCGCTGACGGTTGTGGTGTAGTCTTTGCCGTTCAGCGACACGGTCACCGTCTGGCCAGCTTCTGCAGAGCTGGTACCTGACACGGTCAGATCGCTCTTCGCTTCGGCGGCATTCAGAATGTCGTCCGTCGCCAGGGTATTAATCGTGACGGTCGGCGCGGTGGCATCCACGCTGTACTCACGTCCCGCCGAGGCGCTGTTGCCGTTGACGTTGGTGACGCTCACCTGCACGCTGGCATCGCCGTCCTTCAGGCCAGCCAGATCCGCAGACGGTACGGTCCAGGTCCAGCTGCCGCTGTCGTCCACCGTGGTGGTGTAGATTTTGCCGTTCAGGCTGATGGTCACGGTCTGCCCGGCTTCCACGTTGGTGGTCGCACCGGACAGCACCAGATCCGCGCCCTTCTCCGCCGCGTTAATCACGTCGTCGGTCGCAATCGCATTGATGCTGATGGCAACGGTCGCCAGATCCACCGTCACATCGTGGCTGATGGTAATCGGGTTACCCGCTGAGCTGTCGCCGGTCACGCTGATTTTGACGGTGCCTTCCGGCCACGCGCTCACGTCGGTAGACGGAACAGCCGCACTCCAGGAGCCGTCCGCCAGCACCGTGGCCGCATAGTCTTTGCCGTTGATGGTGACGGTCAGCGCCGTGCCCGGCGCCAGCCCGTCGCTGGATCCGCTGACGATCAGGTTTTGAGTATGTTCGATGCTGTTGACCACGTTGTCGCCCGCCACGGTATCGACGCGCAGGCCCGGCAGGTTAGCGTCGATAGCGATTTCGCGCTCGCCGGTACCGGTGTTGCCGTGGCCGTTGGTGACGGTCGCCGTTACGCTCAGGCTGCCGTTACCCAGCGCGGTCAGCACGTCAGACGGCACGTTGACGGACCAGGTCAGATCGCTCTGCACCGTCGCGGTGTAGGTGTTGCCGCCAATGGTCACGGTGACGGTGTTGCCCGCTTCGGCATTCGCCACGGTGCCGCTCAGGGTCTGGCCTGCCGCCACTTCCGCCGCGTTAATGACGTTATCGCCCGCCACGGTGTGGATGGTGACCGTTGGCAGCGCGGTGTCCACCAGCAGGTTCGCGGTGTTGCTCACGCTGTTGCCCACCCCGTTGGTAGCGCTCGCGTTCAGGGTGTAGTTGGCCTGACCCAGACCCGCCAGATCCGCCGCCGGAACCGTCAGGCTCCAGGTGCCGTCTGCCGCCGTCGTGGCCGCGTAGTTTTTGCCGTTCAGGGTCACGGTCACCACGGTGCCTTCCGCGAGGTTGGCGCTGGTGCCGCTGACGCTCAGGTCCTGACCTTTCTCCACCGCGTTCAGCACGTTATCGCCGCTGATGGCGTTGAAGCTGACCGAAGGCAGACCGGTATCGACGGTCACGTTATGGCTGCCAGTACCGGTGTTGCCCGCCGAGTCGGTAACCGACGCGGTGACGGTCACAGTGCCGTCGCTGAGGCCGGAAATCACGTTCGCCGGGACGCCCACGCTCCAGTTCCCCGCCGCGTCCAGCACGGTGGTGTACGTCTGGCCGCCGATGGTGACGGTGACCTTATCGCCCGCTGCCGCGCCGGTGGCGGTGCCGCTGATGATTTGCGCCTGGCCGTGTTCTGCGATGTTAATCACGTCATCGCCCGCCACGGTATTGATGGTCACCGCCGGGACGGTGATATCTACCGCCAGGTTGTGATCCACCGACGCCGGGTTGCCCGCCTTGTCGCTTACCGATGCGGTAACGGTCACGCTGCCGTCCGTCAGGGCCGCAACATCGGCCGCCGGAACGTTCAGCGTCCAGCTGCCGTCCGCGCTGACGGTTGTGGTGTAGTCTTTGCCGTTCAGCGATACGGTGACCGTTTGGCCCGCTTCGGCGGTGCTGGTGCCGGAAACCGTCAGATCGCTCTTCGCTTCGGTGGCATTGAGAATGTCGTCCGTCGCCAGGGTATTGATGGTCACGGACGGTGCGGTCGCATCCACGCTGTACTCGCGGCCCGCCGAGGCGCTGTTGCCGTTGACGTTGGTGACGCTCACCTGCACGCTGGCGTCGCCGTCTTTCAGACCCGCCAGATCGGCCGCTGGCACCGTGGTCGTCCACTTGCCGTCGGCGCCTACGGTCGCGGTGTAGCTCTTGCCGCCGAAGGTGATGGTGACGGTCTGATTTTCTTCGACGTTTGAGGTAGTGCCTGAGAGCATCAGATCCGCGCCCTTCTCGGCCGCGTTAATCACGTCATCGGTGGCGATGGCGTCAATGCTGATGGCAACGCTCGCCAGATCCACCGTTACATCGTGGCTGATGGAAACCGGGTTACCGGCGCTGCTCTGGCCGGCAACGGTCACGGTAACCGTGCCTGCACTCAATGCGCCGACGTCTGCAGCCGGGATCGCCGCGCTCCAGGTGCCGTCCGCCAGCACGATCGCCGGATAGGTCTTGCCGTTTACGGTCACGTTCAGCGCCGCGCCTGCCATCAGCCCGTCGCTGGAACCGGTGATAATCAGGTTCTGCCCGTGTTCGATGCTGTTGATCACGTCGTCACCCGCCACGGTATCCACGCGCAGGCCCGGCAGGTTAGCGTCGATCGTGATATCGCGCTCAGCGGATCCGCTGTTGCCGACGCCGTTGGTCACGCTGGCTGACACCGTCAAATCGCCGTTGCCCAGCGCCGTCAGAACAGATTCAGGCACATCGACGGACCAGGTGAGATCGCTCTGCACCGTTGCGGTGTAGATGTTACCGCCAATGGTCACGGTCACGGTGTTGCCCGCTTCGGCATTCACCACCTTACCGCTGATGGTCTGGCCGGCTGCAAGCTCTGCCGCGTTAATGACGTCGTCGCCCGCAATGGTGTTAACGATCACGCCCGGCAGAACGGACTCCACGTTCACGGTGTGAGACGCGCTGGTGCTGTTACCGACGCCGTCCGTCGCCGAGGCGGTGACGGTGTAAAGCGCCTCGCCCAGCTGACCGACTTCGCTCGCCGGAACGGTGGTGGTCCATTTTCCGTTATCGTCCACCTGCGCACTGTACGCTTTGCCGTTGAGCATCACGGTCACCACCGCGCCTGCCGCCAGGCCGGAAGCCGTACCGGAGAGGGTCAGATCCTGGGTTTTCTCAGTATTGTTGATTACATCGTCACCGGAAACGGTGTCAATGGTCAGCCCCGGCGCGGTCAGGTTCACCTCTACGCCGTGCGTGGCGCTGTTGCTGTTGCCGGCTTTATCGGTCAGCGCCGCGGTGATGGTGTAATCCCCGGCGGCCAGCGCGGTTACGTCCGCCGCAGGCACGCCAATGCTCCAGTTGCCGGAGGCGTCGAGAGTGGCGGTGTACGATTTGCCGTTGAGGGTGACGGTGACCACATCGCCCGCCGCCGCGCCGGTCACGGAACCGGTGACAATCAGGGCCTGCGCATGCTCGGCGCTGTTGATCACGTCGTCGTCGGAAACGGTGTGAATGGTCAGCTGTGGAACGGTGGTATCAACCAGCACGTCGCGATCCGCGGAGGCCGGGTTGCCCGCTTTATCCGATACGGCGGCGCTGACGGTGTAGTTTCCGTCGGCAATCGCGCCCAGATCGGCGGACGGTACGGTCACGCTCCAGCTGCCGTTAGCCTCAACGGTGGTGGTGTAGTCCACGCCGTTCAGGGTCACGGTGACGGTCTGACCCGCTTCGGCGTTGGTGACGCCGTTAATCACCAGATCCTGCTGCGCTTCGGCCGCATTGATGATGTTGTTGTCGCTGATGATTTCAATAGACACCGTCGGCGCGGTAGCGTCCACGCTGTACTCGCGGCCCGCGGAGGCGCTGTTGCCGTTCACGTTGGTGACGCTCACCTGCACGCTGGCATCGCCGTCCTTCAGGCTGCCCAAATCGGCAGACGGCACGGTGGTTGTCCAGTTGCCGTCGGCATCGACCGTCGCGGTGTACGACTTACCGCCGAAGGTGATGGTGACGGTCTGGTTTTCTTCCACGTTGGTGGTGGAGCCGGACAGCACCAGGTCCGCGCCTTTCTCTGCCGCGTTAATCACGTCGTCAGAGGCAATCGGGTTAATGCTGATGGCGACTGCCGCCAGATCCACCTTCACGTCATGGCTAATGGAAACCGGATTGCCCGCCGCGCTCTGGCCGTCCACGGTCACGGTGACCGTGCCCGCATTCAACGCGCTGACGTCTGCCGCCGGAATGGCCGCCGTCCAGGTCCCGTCCGCCAGCACGGTTGCGGCGTAAGTTTTACCATTGACGGTCACCGTTAACGCCGCGCCCGCTGCCAGGCCTTCGCTGGAGCCGGTGATAATCAGGTTTTGAGCGTGCTCGATGCTGTTGATGACATCGTCGCCCGCCACGGTGTCGACCCGCAGGCCAGGCAGGTTAGCGTCTATCACGATTTCGCGCTCGCCGGTTCCGGTGTTGCCGTGGCCGTTGGTGACGCTGGCTGACACGGTCAGATCGCCGTTCCCGATGGCGGTTAAGATCGTGGACGGCACGTTGACCGACCAGCTCAGATCGTCCTGAACCATCGCGGTGTACGTATTGCCGCCAATTGAAATCGTGACGGTGTCACCGCTCGCCGCGCCGCTCACTTTCCCGCTCAGGGTCTGTCCGGCAGCCACTTCCGCCGCGTTAATAACGTCGTCCGTGGCGACCGGGTTGATGGTGACCTGCGGCAGCGCGCTGTCGACCAGCACGCTGTGACCGGTGCTCGCGCTGTTGCCCGCGGTGTCGGTTACGCTCGCCGTCACCACGTAGCTCGCTTCGCCCAGCGCCGAGACGTTTGCCGCCGGAACGGTCACGCTCCAGTTCCCGCTCGCGTCGGCGGTGGCCGTATAGTTGATGCCGTTCAGCGTCACCGTAATGGCGGTTCCTTCCGGCTGGTTGCTGGTGCCGGACACCTGCAGATCCTGGCCTTTCTCTGTCGCGTTGATCACGTCGTCAGCCGCCAGGGTATTGATGGCAATGACCGGCGCGGTCAGGGAGACGTCAAACTCGTGCGTCGCGGTGGTGCTGTTACCGGCTTTGTCGGTGAGGGTCGCAGAAATCGTCTGCTCACCGTTGACCAGCGCACCCACGTCCGCCGCCGGAACGCCCACGCTCCAGCTGCCGGACGCATCCAGCATGGCGGTGTAATCTTTACCATTCAGGGTCACGGTGATCGCGTCACCCGCCTGCGCGCCCGTCACCTTACCGGAGACGATCAGCGCCTGGCCGTGCTCGGCAATATTGATGATGTCATCGCCCGCAACGATGTTGAATGAAATCTGCGGTACGGTGGTGTCGACCAGCACCGAGGAGCCCGCGCTGGCCGGGTTACCTGCCTTATCTGACACGGTCGCCGTTACCGCCGCGCTGCCATCGGTAATGCCTGCCAGATCCGCCGCAGGCACGTCCAGCGTCCAGCTGCCGTCCGCCTGCACCTGCGCGCTATATTGGTTGCCGTTGAAGGTCACGGTGACCGTCTGGCCCGCTTCGGCAGTAGAGGTCCCGCTCAGGGTCAGATCCTGCGCCGCCTCTGCCGCATTCAGCATGTTATCGCCGCTGATGGTGTTGATGGTAACCGTCGGCGCGGTGGTGTCGACGCTGAATGCCTGCGCCGAAGACGCGGCGTTGCCGTTCACGTTGATGACGCTGACCTGAACGCTGGCGTCGCCGTCTTTCAGGCCGCTCAGATCGGCAGCCGGAACGGTCCAGGTCCAGTCGCCGTTGCCATCCACCGTCGTGGTGTAGGTTTTCCCTGCGAAGGTGATGGTTACGGTCTGGCCCGCTTTAACACTGGAAGTGGTGCCGGACAGCACCAAATCCTGGCCTTTTTCCGCCGCGTTAAGCACGTTGTCGTCGGTCACGCTGTTGATGGTGATGGCGACCGGCGCGAGATCGACGTCCACGACGCTCCCGATGGTTACCGGGTTGCCAGAAGCATCCTGCGCGCTTGCCTTGATATCCAGCGAGCCATCCGCCCACTGGGACACGTCCGCAGCAGGTACCGCTGCCTGCCAGGTGCCGTCCGCCAGCACCGTTGCGGAATAGGCTTTGCCGTTGATGGTCACGGTCACGGCGCTGCCCGCCGCCAGATCGGTGCTGGTTCCGGATACAATCAGGTTCTGCGCGTGTTCAATCACGTTGATCACGTCGTCGCCTGCGACCGTATCAATACGCAGTCCCGGAAGCTGGGCGTCGATGGTGAAGTCGAGCGAAGAGGAACCGGTATTGCCGTGCGCGTTGGTGACGCTGGCCGATACGGTGAGATCCCCGTTGCCGAGCGCGGTGAACTGGCTCTCGCTTAACGGCAGGCTCCAGGTCAGATCGTCCTGTACGGTAGCCGTGTATGTCTGGCCGCCAAGGATAATCGTGACAGTGTCACCTGGCGCCGCGTTCGTGACTTTGCCGGACAGGGTTTGCCCTGCCGCCACTTCCGCCGCGTTAACGATATTGTCGCCCGCCAGCGTGTTAATCGTCACCACCGGCAGCGAGCTGTCTACCAGCACATCGTGTGAGGCTGAGGCGCTGTTGCCTACGCTATCGGTGACGTTCGCCGTCACGGTGTAATTCGCTTCGCCCAGCGCCAGCACGTTTGCCGCCGGTACGGTCACGCTCCAGTTGCCGCTGGCGTCAGCGGTGGCCGTGTACTGAATGCCGTTCAGGGTCACCGTAATAGTCGTGCCTTCCGGCTGGTTGCTGGTGCCGGAAATCTGCAGATCTTCGCCTTTCTCGGTCGCGTTAATCACGTCGTCCGCCGCCAGCGTGTTGATACCGATGACGGGCGTCACGGTATTCACCACCACATCCAGCGAACTGCTTCCGGTATTGCCGGATCTGTCGGTCACGGAGACGTCAACTGTCCAGGTGCCGTCAGCCAGCCCCTGCACGACGGACGCCGGCAGGCCAAGGCTCCATTTGCCCGCCGCATCCACCACGGTGGTGTAATCGACGCTGTTAATAGTGATGGTCACCAGATCGCCCGCTGCCGCGCCGGTGACGGAGCCGCTCAGGACCTGCGCCTGTGAATGGGCGAGCTGGTTAACGGTGTTGGTGTCGGTGACAAAGCTGTTGATGGTCACCTGCGGCACGGTCGCGTCCACCAGACCCACGCGGTCGGCGCTGCTGGTGTTGCCCGCCACGTCGCTCACGGTGGCCGTCACGGTAACGATGCCATCGTTGAGGGCACCGACATCAGCCGCCGGGACGCTCAGTTGCCAGGTACCGTCCGTCTGGACCGTAGTCTGATACGTTTTGCCGTTCAGCGTCACGGTAACCGTCTGGCCGGGTTCCGCACTGCTGCTACCGCTTAACAGTAAATCCTGCTGCGCTTCAGCCGCGTTGATGATGTTATCGGCGGTCAGGTTATCGAGCGTAATCGCCGGTGGCTGCGTATCCACCGTGACTACGCGCGACG
This sequence comes from Enterobacter sp. 148H3, assembly GCF_034107425.1. Classification (NCBI taxonomy): domain Bacteria; kingdom Pseudomonadati; phylum Pseudomonadota; class Gammaproteobacteria; order Enterobacterales; family Enterobacteriaceae; genus Enterobacter; species Enterobacter sp. 148H3. The sequence continues at coordinate 296,361 of NZ_JAWNEI010000003.1, forward strand.
CGTCGGCACTGTTGCCGTTGACGTTAGTGACGCTGACGCTCACCTGCGCGCGCCCGTCGATGAGTGTTTCCATGGCGCTGGCGGGCACGGTCAGGCTCCAGGAGCCGTCCTGCTGCACCTGCGCGGTGAAGGTCTGGTCGGCGAATTTCACCACCACGGTCTGCCCCGCCTCCACGCCCTGCGTCTGGCCGGAAATTGTTAAATCGGCGCCTTTTTCTGCCGCATTCAGCAGGTCGTCGCCGGAGACGGTATCAATGGTGACCGCCACGGCGTTCAGATCCAGTTCAATCGGGTGTTCAGCCGCAACGGTGTTGCCCCAGGCATCTACCGCGCTGACGCTAACCGTGATGCCTCCCGCGCTCCAGGCCTGCAGGTCCGCCGCCGGGACGCCGATCTGCCAGTTGCCGCTGGCGTTAACCGCGGTAACGTAATCAACGTTGTTGATGGTAACGGTAATCTGCGTGCCGGCAGCCAGATGGGTGCTGGAGCCGGTGACGCTCAGATCCTGCTGCTGTTCGATCGCGTTGATGACGTCATCGCCGGAAATGGTGTTTACGCGCAGGCCCGGCAGTTCAGCATTGATATTGATATCGCGCTCGCCGGTGCCGGTATTGCCGTGCCCGTTGGTCACCGACGCGGTAAAGGTTAAATCCCCGTCGCCAAAGGCCTGAAGATCCGCTGACGGAATTTTCACGCTCCAGGTCAGGTCGCTGCCAACCGTTGCGGTGTAGCTCTTGCCGCCCACGGTGACAGATACGGTATCGCCCGCCGCCGCGCCGGTAACGCGACCGCTGAGGGTTTGATCGACGCCCGCTTCGGCGTTATTGACCAGGTTGTCGCCCGCAAAGGTATTGATAATGACCTGCGGAAGTACGGTATCCACCAGCAGCGTCGCCCCGGCAGAGCCGCTGTTACCCACGCTGTCGGTACCGCTGACGCTGACGGTGTAAAGGGTGTTCGCCAGATTCAGCACGTCGGAAACCGGCACCTGGACCGCCCAGATACCGTTTTCAACGGTGGCCTGATAGCTGACGTTGTTCAGCGTCACGGTGATAGCGCTGCCGTCAGGCAGGTTGCTGGTGCCGGTGAGGCTCAGCGGCTGCATTGCCTCCTGAGCATTCAGCACGTTGTCCTGGCTGATGGCGTCAATCGTAAATTCTGGCGGGTTTCCGCTCAGCGTAATATCGTGCGTGGCGCTGCCGGTGTTGCCTGCCGCGTCGGTCACGGAAACTGAAATTGTATGGTTACCTTCTCCCAACGCGCCCAGCACGGACGCCGGAACGCCTACGCTCCAGCTGCCGTCCGCCAGCACCACGCCGGTGAAGGACTGTCCGCCAACGGTCACGGTGACCACATCGCCTGCCGACGCGCCGCTCGCCTGCCCGGAAATAATCTGCGCCTGCCCCTGCTCGCTGATATTGAGGGTATCGTCGCCCGCCACGGTATCGATAGTGACGACCGGCGCGGTGGTATCAACCGTGAAATCTCCCGTCACGGACGTACCGTTGCCCGCTTTGTCGCTAACGTTAACCGTCAGACTGTGATTGCCCTCGTTGAGCGCCTGCACGTCGTTCGCTGCAAGCGTGACGGACCAGGTGCCGTCGCTACCCACCGTAGCGTTATAGTTTTTACCGTTCAGCGTGACCGTGACGATCTGACCGGCTTCCGCATTCGTTTTACCGGTCAGGGTCAGCGGCTGATTGTGCTCAGCCGCATTAATGATGTTGTCCTGCGCGAGGGTATCGACAGAGAGGGTTGGCGCGGTGGTATCCACGCCAATCGTCTGGCTGCCGCTCACGGTATTACCCGCCGCGTCTTTACCGCTGACGTTAACCGTCCAGGTGCCGTCGCCCAGCGCCTGCGCGTCTGCTGCAGGCACGTTCACGCTCCACGCGCCGTCTGCCCCGACTTCAGCCGCGTAGGTTTTGCCGTTCAGCGTTACGGTAAGTAAGGTACCCTGCGCCAGGTTTTTGCTGGCTCCGGAAACCGTAAAGCCCGCGGATTGTTCGCTGGCGTTCAGCACGTTATCGCCCGCCGTGGTGGCAAGCGTAATGGCGGCATCGGCGGTTGAAACCGTCACGGTGATACTACCCGCAGAGGTGGTTTTACTGCCGTCGATCTGCACGACCGACCAGGTATGCTCCCCGTCCGTTTGCGTCGGTAACATTACCGTCCACGTGCCGTCTTTGCCGACCATCGTGCTCGCAATGGTGCTGCCGCTACTGTCTTTGACCTGGATGGTCGCGCCCGGCTGACCGGTACCGCTAAAGGTTGGGTTGCTGTCGTCCGTGATCTCGTTTGCGCTCAGCACGCCCTGCTTGTCACCCGCTTTATCCGACAGCAGGAAGGTTGGCGTGGCGCTTTCCACCTCTTTCGTATTATCAATAACTTTTGTCTTAGTTTCGCCGTCGCCGCCGTTTGCCAGCAGTGCCCCGATGGCACCGCCACCTAATGCAGCTCCCGCAATCCAGCCCCACGGCGCGTCGCTTAAGACGCTTTCCTGTTCAAGGAAAGGTTGAATGCTGCTAATCGGTGTGGCCTGCGCGGTTAACTCGGTCACCGCAGCGCCTGACGCGTCCCCGGCATCGGCAAAAGAAATATGCGTCAGTTCCTGACGATCGTTGAATACCAGCTCTGACTGAGTATGCGTTTCAGGATCTTCAACAAAATAGTTATTGCAGCGAATAACGCTGCCATCTTTCATATAAATAAGGAGGTCTTTACCCTGGCGGACATAGCGCACCACATCCTGAGCAGAACCCTGGATTTCAATCACGCTCGGGGATGAAATAGAGACCGACAGATTTCCTTCGCCGGTTAATTTCGTTTTCTCCGCCGTTTTGCGAATGATGACATCAACAACTTTTATGTTACTCATATTCTTCTCCTTGCAGGTGTACGGATTCCTGTGGATATGTCCACCAGATGGATGTAGCTATCCCTGGGAAAAAACACCCATTATTTTCAGTCTTACTTTGCGCAACACTGCGCGTCTTTTATTAACTCAAATCGGGTAATTTTGCGGCAGCGTTTTTCTCTATTCCAATAAGCGGCATTAAATTATCAACCGCGGAAGCATAATTAATTGCCGAACTCCAGCCATCATACTCAGCGAGTATTTTCGCCGAAGTAGCCTGCCAGACATCCTGCTCAACGCTGAGCAGATCGTTAATGCTCCGCTTGCTCAGGGTGTACTCATTTTTATAAACATCCCGGGCGCGCAGGGCATTTTCCAGCTGCTGCTTCCCGGCCTCCATTCTTCCCCGTGCGCCGGTCCAGTCCGCCTGCGCGACGGAGGCTTTTTGCAGGACGTCGAAACGCGCCTGATCGACCTGAGAGGAGGCCATCGCCCGTGCTCCTTCAGCCTGCCGCACTCGTGCGGAAACTGCGCCCCCCTGATAAAGCGGTGCGTCAATATTGAGCTGGATCTGGTCGTCCCAGTACGAACGGTTGTCCGATTCATAACGGGTGCGCCCGCCCTTCAGGCTTAACGTCGGCCAGTGCTGGGACTTCGCCGTTTCCACGCCGTACTGGGCAGAGCGCTCCATGTTTTGCGCGGCCATAACCGCCGGTATCAGCGAGTAATCAATGCGGTTGAGCGAATCAGGTTCAACCGCGAGGTTTGCGGGTACAGGCGAATAGTTTTCTGCCTGCATACCGGTTAATACCGCAAGCCGCGCGCGGGCGCTGTTTAAGGCGGCCTGATACTGTGCGACCGTCGCCTGCATGCCGGCAATACGCGTGCGGGTCTGGAGCTCATCGGAGGTCGAACTCACGCCCGCGTCGGCACGCAGCTTTGCCAGCTGCTCAACGTTTTTCAGCGCCTGAACGTTCTCCTTTGCCGCCTGCAGCAGATCGGCATAGCGTTTGACCTCGACGTAGCTCAGCGCCGTTTTTTCCGCCACGTCAGAGAGCGTGCCCATCAGCTGATAGCGATAGCTATCGCGCTGGGCCGAAGACTGGCTGATGCTGTTATTGGTCTTGCCAAAATCGTACAGCAGCTGCGTCAGGCTCAGCCCCCAGGCGGCCGAATTCTTCAGCGACCCGCTGGAATCGGTGGTCTGGCTGTGCCCTGTACTCCCGTTCAACGATATTTGCGGCATCCAGCCGCTGCGCGCTTCATCTATTTGTGCCTGGCCAATACCTAATTGTGCGGCCTGCTGACTAATAGACGGATCGCGATCGATAGCAAAAAGAATGCTTTCTTTTAAGGTTGTCGTGGCAACCGGGGCAATGCCCACCTGACTGCTATTGGCGTACGCAGTATTTATGGCTAATGAAATGAATGCCAGTGCTGCTGTAAATCGGCGTAACATAGGCTTTCGTAATATCGTCATTGTTATCTCCCTGACTCTGAGTGACACTGAAGCAATTACCCAAAAAGAGGTATAGATAATTAGACAAATATCTTATTTAGCATCCTTGCCGTATTTTAGGTAAAACTCCCCCATACCCATTTCCTCTGGAGATGAGATCTGCCTGCGTCTTATTTAAATTAAGAATTTACTTATTTCCTAAAGTGGTTAGCAGCATAACAAAATGTGTTATAGGCCACTACACCCCCAATGTTAAGGCGGTGTTACAATTAAGAAAAAACATGGGGTTTCTGGACAAAACTCTTAAAATGACCTTTCAGATGAAACATATAAACCGACTGTTATTTAAGGAAAATTCTTAATTTGCTCCCTGTACATTTTTGCGTTAATTTCCGCGCGGGTCAGACACAAAGATTTTCAAAGAAGTGTCAATTTAAGTAGCCAAACAGGCTGAATTAAACTTTAATGCTATTAATAAACTAATTAAAGCAATTAAAAACCACACTAAAACGATTTAACAGAATTAAAACCCATTCAATGGTAGTGCAGTGGTTACATAACCCAAACCGTTAAATAAAACATAACAATAACATTGTGATTAACATTCAAAACGGCTTTCTTATACCTGTTTAATAAAATTTTAATAATCACACAACTGAATCATCCCGCTACTTCCCCCACATCAAAACGACATTGCCCTTCTCTCTGCGTTAAAATGCTGTATTATGCAAACTATTGCGACATTTTGCAGGAATGTACCCCCATGCACAAAACCGCTCGTCAACGCTACGTTCTGGATATCCTGAGCGAGCAAGGCCAGGCCAGCATCACCGAGCTGGCCGAAAAGCTGCAGGTTTCAGCCGATACCATCCGTCGGGATCTGACCGACCTGGAGAACCAGGGGCTGGCGCAGAAGAACCACGGCGGAGCCATCGCGTTGAATCTCTCCGCCATGAACCGTCAGGGCCGCAATACGCTGCTGCCGGAGACCAAACAGCGCCTGGGTAAGCAGGTGGCACAGCAGGTTCCACCGGGCTCTACCCTGTTTCTGGATGCCGGGAGCACGGTGATGGCCGTCGCCACCTTTCTTCAGGGGCCGCTCACCGTCATAACCACGTCGCTGGATATCGCCCAGCACTTTAGCGACCGGGAAGACGTTGAGCTGATCCTGCTCGGGGGGAAATGGGATCACCAGCAGCGCCTGTTTGCCGGAAGCGCCACGTTGTCGTTGCTGTCCCGCTATCGGGCAGATATCGCCATCCTCGGGGCGTGCGCCATTCATGCCGAACTTGGGTTGAGCGCCGGTAAAGAAGCAGATGCCGAGGTTAAACGCGCAATGCTCGACGCAAGCCACGTGCACTGGATTGTCGCCGATCATCTGAAAATTAACCGCTGCGAGCCGTATCTGGTTTCCGGGTTATCCAACATTCAACAACTCTTTTTAGATCGTCCCTGGCCTGAGCTTGGGGACTCTGGCGCATTGCAGGTCACGGTGTGCGCGAATTAACGTGGAGAAGGTCATGAGTAAAGTTCAAACAATCAACATTGCGCTGATCGGGTATGGATTTGTCGGGAAAACCTTCCATGCCCCGCTGATCCAGTCTGTGGACGGGCTTAAGCTGGCAGTTGTCTCTTCTCGCGATGAAGAGAAGGTAAAACGCGATCTGCCGGACGTACAGGTGGTCGCCACCCCTGAAGAGGCTATTCAGCATCCTGATGTTGACCTGGTGGTGATTGCCTCCCCCAACGCCACGCACGCCCCGCTAGCGACGCTGGCCCTGAACTCGGGTAAACACGTGGTCGTGGATAAGCCTTTCACCCTCGACATGCGGGAAGCCCGCGACCTGATTGCGCTGGCGGAGGAAAAGCAGCTGCTGCTCTCCGTCTTCCACAACCGCCGCTGGGACAGCGATTTCCTCGGCATTAAGCAGGTTATTGAGCAAGGCACGCTCGGCAAGGTCAAACACCTTGAATCGCACATTGACCGCTTCCGCCCGGAAGTGCGCGTGCGCTGGCGCGAGCAGAATGTCCCCGGGAGCGGCCTGTGGTTTGACCTGGGGCCTCATCTTATCGACCAGACGCTACAGCTCTTTGGCCTGCCGCAGTCGGTTCAGGGGAATATCGCGACGCTGCGCGACGGCGCAGAAATTAACGACTGGGCGCACGTGGTCTTAAACTACCCGGAGCATAAGGTGATTCTGCACGCCAGCATGCTGGTGGCAGGCGGTACGGCGCGCTTTGCCGTTCACGGGGACAAGGGCAGCGTGGTGAAGGCCAGAATCGATCAGCAGGAAGCACAGCTGCTCTCTGGGGTGATCCCCGGCAGTGAGTCCTGGGGCGAAGACAGCGACAGTATGGTGTTCTTCGGCGCTGACGGCGCGCCGCAGACGATCCCTACCCCAAAAGGCGATCAGCGACAGTACTATATTAACGTGCTTGATGCGCTACGCGGGGAAATCGCCAATCCTGTCCATCCTGTTGAGGCATTAGCGGTGATGGCCGTCCTGGAAGCGGCGGTGAAGTCGTCGGAGACGGGGTCAACTCAGGGGCTGGCGTTAACTGCCGAAGAGCGTGCTTTGCTGGGTTAAAAAACAAGCCGGGTGGCGCATCGCCACCCGGCAAGCGTTTAAGACTACGAACGCTTTTTCGGCATCATGCGCAGAAGGGTATTATCTTTCCAGAAATAGTGGTGCATCAGCGCCGCCGCGGCGTGCAGGCCAATCACAAAATAGCCCAGATTTGCCAGCGTTTCGTGCCACTCTTTCAGCACATCAACCAGGTCAAAATTTGACTCTGCCGCATGCGGCATCGCCAGGCCAAAAGCAAACCAGTCGCTGCCCCGGTTATACATCATCACAATGCCAATCAGCGGCAGCGCAATAAACAGCAGATACACCACCAGATGCCCCAGATGGGACATCCCCGTCACCATCGCTTTTGGCTTCGGTTGAATCGGTGGCGCGCGGAACTTCAGACGAACCAGAAGACGGGTCACCATCAGCACCAGGATACTGATACCGCATGAGACGTGGATCATGTTGATCGCCGGGCGCGCGGTGCGCGGGAAGAAACCTCTGAACTCCATGGCGCAGTAGGCGACGATGATTAACAGAAACACCAGCCAGTGGATGCCGATTTGCAGGCTTGTATATTTAGTGCGCATGTGATTTCTCGATTAAAAACAGTTACCGCGCCAACATAATCCCCTTTCCTTAAAAATTCATTAACTTTTCTGTATGGTTTTTCAAATACTTCCTCCCGCATGAAGCATCTTCAATTGCCGCCCTGCCCGTGATGGTCTAAGCCTGGATGAGTTCAAACTGTCGCATCGACACGTTTACAGGAGAACACCATGAGTAAAATTGGCATTAACGGCTTTGGACGCATTGGGCGCCTTGTACTGCGTCGCCTTCTTGAAACCCAGGACAGTAATACCGTCGTCGCCATCAACGACCTCACCTCCCCGAAAGTGCTGGCCTACCTGCTAAGGCATGATTCCAACTACGGTGGCTTCCCGTGGAGCGTGGACTTCACCGAGGATGCGCTGATTGTGGACGGTAAAACCATTGCGGTGTACGCCGAGAAAGAGGCGAAGCACATTCCGTGGAAAGCCGCAGGCGTGGATATCGTCGTGGAGTGCACCGGCTTTTATACTTCTGAAGAGAAATCACGGGCGCACCTGGACGCCGGCGCGAAGAAAGTGCTGATTTCTGCGCCTGCGGGTGACATGAAAACTATCGTCTACAGCGTTAATGACGACACCATTGACGCCAGTGATACCATCATCTCCGTCGCCTCCTGCACCACCAACTGCCTCGCTCCGCTGGCGAAAGCCCTGAACGATGCGTTTGAAATTAAGGTGGGCACCATGACCACCATTCACGCCTATACCGGTACGCAGGCGCTGGTAGATGGCCCGCGCGGGAAAGACCTTCGCGCCTCCCGGGCGGCGGCAGAGAACATTATTCCGCACACCACGGGTGCCGCCAAAGCCATTGGCCTGGTGATCCCTGCGCTCAGCGGCAAACTTAAGGGCCACGCGCAGCGCGTGCCGGTAAAAACAGGTTCGGTAACCGAGCTGGTGGCCTTTCTGGGCAAGAAAGTCACCGTTGAGGAGATCAACGCCGCACTGAAAAAGGCGACGCAGGGCAATAAATCGTTTGGGTATACCGACGAAGAAATTGTGTCGTCAGATGTGATTGGCTCGCACTATGGTTCGGTGTTTGACGCCACGCAGACGGAGGTGTCAGAGGCGGGAGAACTTCAGCTGGTGAAAGCCGTTGCCTGGTATGACAACGAATACGGGTTTGTGACGCAACTGGTGCGGACGCTGGATAAGTTTGCGGCGCTGTGATTTTATCCCCTCATCCTAACCCTCTCCCCATTGGGGCGAGGGAATTGTTCCGTGCTCAGATGATTTTTCGCGTCACCTTCAGGACCGGATCCTGCTGCAGCTGTTTCCATGCGGCCATGACGGCCTCGGGGAATTCAACGTGAGCAATATAATCCCGCCCGGCCGGGCCATAGCCGTTGGCGTCATCATACAGGCGCGGCAGTTCCCCCAGAACTAGAGAAAGATAGCGGTCAACGGGCCACAGCCCGGTGTTGCCCTCACCGAATTCCACGCCCTCTTTTCCGTTTTGCAGCGTTGGCGTAAACCCGGGATGGCTTGTCCACTCCGGTGACTCGGACTCATCCCGACAAACGCGGGCAAACGTCGCCATCGTGCGGCGCTGCATCGTCGGATCCTGCACCACCAGCACCCGCCCGGCCGTTCGATGACGCTGTTTCAGCATGTTCCAGCTAAAGCGCGCGTTTTCACCGCAGTTGGTGGATTGATCCTCAACCCACAGATGCGCCTGCGGGATCTGCCAGAACTCCCGCGCAATGTCGGCAAGAATGCTTGCTTCGGCCCGCCCTGCGACCGGTACGGTGTGGTAACGCGGATGACTGGCGATGGCAGCATATAAAAAGGTGGTCGAATGCCCGATGCCGCCGCTAACCAGTAGCGGGACTTCTCTCTGCGCGGCAAAACGGCAGGCCGCGTCAATGGTTGGGATCACCGCGTTTCCAGCCAGAATCACCGCATCAATCTCCGGGGACTGACGCGTCACATTCAGTTCGTCCTGCGCCAGCCATGCGCCGACAGTATTGATGGCCGCCAGCGTGGCATCCGCCAGAAGGGGAAAATGGGGGTGAACCATGATGAACTCCTCACGTTGTTGAAGCGCCGAATTTATCATTTTCTGAAATAACCAGAAACATCCAAAAATCATCGGGTTGCACCTGTCTATTATGCTTTTGATTCCCAGCCTTACAAAACATTGTATTGTGCAGACGTTGTGTAAAAGCACCCGGCGCTGCTTATTTCACCGTGATCTGACCAGTTTTATCCCCCCTTCGCTTGCCAAAAACAACATCCAACCCTAAGTTGCTTAACAATTTCACAACCTTTTTCATCATCACAGGTTGCACCTGAAGCGCGCCAGGTGACACCTCTCTCTCATCATCAACGTGGCGGGGTTTCAGGTCATGACAGAACATGAAAGTACGACGACGGTATTACGAAAAAATAAAAAGGTATTAATTGCCAGCCTTACCGGGAGCGCCATTGAATGGTTTGACTATTTTCTCTACGGTACGGCGGCCGCGCTGGTCTTCAATAAGATCTTTTTCCCGATGGTCGATCCGGTGATCGGTCTCATTCTCTCGTATCTCTCTTTCTCATTAACCTTTTTTATTCGCCCCATTGGCGGGGTACTTTTCGCCCATATTGGCGACCGTATCGGACGTAAAAAAACCCTCGTTCTAACCCTCTCACTTATGGGAGGTGCAACCGTCATGATTGGTCTGCTGCCCACGTATGAGATGATTGGCCTGTGGGCTCCCGCTCTGCTGATCCTGATGCGTATCATTCAGGGGATGGGCATCGGCGGTGAATGGGGCGGCGCGCTGCTGCTGGCCTATGAATACGCGCCAGAAAAACGTAAAGGCTTCTTCGGCAGCATTCCGCAAGCGGGCGTCACCATCGGCATGCTGATGGCAACCTTTATCGTTTCGCTGATGACTTTGTTCAGCGAGGAGGATTTTCTCTCCTGGGGCTGGCGTATCCCGTTCCTGCTGAGTTCGGTTCTGGTGTTGCTCGGCCTGTGGATCCGCAAGGATATTGATGAAACGCCCGATTTTAAGAGAGTCAAAGCGTCCGGTCAGGTGGCTAAGGCCCCGCTGCGCGATACGCTGAAGCATCACTGGCGTGAAGTGCTGATCGCCGCCGGTCTGAAGGTGGTTGAAACCGCCCCCTTCTACATCTTCTCTACGTTTGTAGTGAGCTATGCCACCAGCACGCTGACCTATCAAAAATCACAGGCGCTGGAAGCCGTGACGCTTGGAGCCCTGGTGGCGACCATAATGATCCCGCTGATGGGGTTGCTCTCCGATAAGGTAGGCCGTCAGCGCATGTACGCAATCAGTGTCTTCGTGCTTGGCCTGTTTATCGTACCGTGGTTTATGCTGCTCAATACCGGTACAACCTGGGGCATCGTGCTCGCGACGGTCATAGCCTTTGGCGTGCTGTGGGCCCCTGTCACGGCGGTACTCGGCACGCTGTGCTCTGAAATTTTTAGTGCAAACGTGCGCTACACCGGCATTACACTCGGCTATCAGCTGGGTGCCGCGCTGGCCGGCGGTACCGCCCCGCTGATTGCCACCGGCCTGCTGGCAAAATATGACGGCGACTGGGTGCCGGTGGCATGGTATCTTGCCGTCACGGTAACCATTTCCTTAATCGCGATTTTCTGCGCCTGCCGCGTTAAGCGTGCAACACTCATCCAGGCGCAGCCCGAACGTCTCTGACCGTTCCCGGCCCGTCCTGCGGGCCGCTCTTTTTCCTTAAATTTCCCTTCACCATTTGATTAACATGCGTAAATCATATTCACTTGAATTATCATTTGCGGCAGACGTAGAATCGCTAGCCCGCTAATTATTCAATCATTTCTAAGGTAAACGACGTTATGCGCCTGCCCGAACGCGACCCTTATGCTCCTCGCGAGTGGCAGCCACATGAGAAACCCGCCCTGCTGGGTTCGCCCTCCACGCCCGAACACAGTACGCCAAAACGCATTGCCTACGGCGTCGTGGGCCTGCTGGTCTGCCTGACGGGGGCGCTGGGGAATGCGGTGGTGACCGCCAACCTGCAAAATTTGCAGGGGACATTCGGCGCCTGGTCGACCGAAATCGCATGGCTGCCCGCGGTCTATGTGATGACCAACATCTCCATTAACCTGCTGCTGGTCAAATTCCGCCAGCAGTACGGTCTGCGCGCCTTTACGGAAGGGTTTCTGGTGCTGTACGTGCTGGTCACCTTTTTCCACCTGTTCGTAAACGACCTCAGCTCGGCGCTGATGGTGCGCGCCGCGCACGGTATGGTGGCCGCCGCGCTCAGCTCGCTGGGGATTTACTACCAGATCCAGGCCTGGCCTGCGAAGCACCGCCTGAAGGCGCTGACCATCGGCATCACCGGGTCGTCGCTCGCCATCCCGCTGGCGCGCCTGTTTTCAACCGAGCTGCTGCAGCTGGACGAGTGGCGCGGGCTCTATTTCTTCGAGCTGGGGCTGGCGCTGATCTCCCTGGCCTGCGTGATAGCCTTAAAACTGCCGCCGGGCGACCGGCGCAAGGTATTCGAGAAAAAAGACTTTATCACCTTCTTTTTAATGGCCCCCGGGATGGCCCTGCTCTGCGCCGTACTCTCGTTAGGCCGCCTTGACTGGTGGTTCGAAGCGCCGTGGATTGGCTGGTCGCTGGCGCTATCGCTGGTGCTGATTGTGGCGGCCATCGTCTTTGAACATAACCGCACTAACCCGCTGCTGAACACCCGCTGGCTGTCGAGCGGCAGCATCGTCCGCCTGGGGCTGATTATGCTGCTGATCCGTATCGTGCTGGCAGAGCAAAACACCGGTGTCATCGGCTGGCTGCAGTACGTAGGCTTACAGAACGAGCAGATGACGCACCTGGCGTGGTCTATTTTCGCTGGGATCGTCTGCGGAATTGTCACCAGCTGTCTCACCATCAAGCCGACGAAACTGGCGTGGCCAATCATCACGTCTCTGGCGCTGATGATTGTTGCCTCGCTGCTGGACAGCCAGTCCAACAACCTGACCCGCCCGGATCAGCTGATGGTAAGCCAGTTCCTGCTGGGATTCGGCAGCGCCTTCTTCCTGGCGCCCGCCATGCTGGCCGCCATTGGCGGCGTGATCGCCGACCCGCGCAACCTGGTCAGCTTTTCGGTGATGTTTGGCATGAGCCAGAACCTCGGCGGCCTGCTGGGCTCCGCGATCCTCGGCACCTTCCAGACCTGGCGCGAGAAGTACCACTCCAGCCTGCTGGCGGACCAGCTCACCACGCTCAACCCGCTGGTCAACGAGCGAATTCAGCTTTATACCCAGATGTATAAAAGCTTGATTGGCGACAGCGCGCTGCTGGGAACGCAGGCGATAACGCAGCTGCAAACGGTCACAACGCTGGAGGCGAATATTCTGGCTTATAACGATACTTATCTGCTGACGGCGAGCATCGCTGCCGCCACGCTGGTCTGGATTTTATGGCGCTTGCTGCGCCTGCGCATCACTGCCCGTCTGGCGCTGAAGAACGCCACCGGCAATAAATAATTGAAAGAGTTCTGGAGAGTTTATGAGTCAGCAGGATGCCGCCAAAGAGCAGGCCAACACCCGCAAAAATGTGCGCATTGTTTCCGTTTTCACCGCCGCCGCCATCGGTATCGTCGGCGTGCTGGTGATCCTTTACGCGTGGCAGCTGCCGCCGTTCACCCGTCACGCGCAGTTTACCGATAATGCCTACGTGCGCGGTCAGACGACGTTTATAAGCCCGCAGGTAAACGGCTATATCACTGAGGTCAAGGTTCAGGACTTTGAGCAGGTCAAAAAAGGCGACCTGCTGGTGCAGATCGATGACCGAATCTATCGGCAGCGCGTGCATCAGGCCGAGGCGCAGCTGGCGATGAAAATTGCCGCCCTGAATAACAACCTGCAGCAGCGTAAAAGCGCCGAAGCCGTCATCGCCAAAAATGACGCCGCGCTGAAAAATGCCCGCGCCCAGAGCCTGAAAAGCCAGGCGGATTTAAAGCGGGTGAAAGAGCTGACTTCCGACGGCTCGCTTTCCATCCGCGAGCGCGACGCGGCGCTTGCCAGTGCCGCCCAGGGCAGCGCCGACATCGACCAGGCGAAAGCCGCCCTTGAGATGTCGCGTCAGGATCTGCAGACGGTGATTGTGAACCGCGGCGCGCTGGAGGCGGATGTCGAAAACGCAAAAGCGGCGCTTGAGCTGGCGCAGATTGACCTGCAAAACACCCGCATCATCGCCCCGCGCGACGGCCAGCTCGGCCAGATCGCCGTGCGTCTCGGGGCGTATGTGACCGCCGGAACCCATCTCACCACCCTTGTGCCGCCTCAGCACTGGGTCATTGCGAATATTAAAGAGACTCAGCTCGCAGAGCTGCGCGTCGGCCAGCCGGTGAAGTTCACCGTAGATGCCCTGAACAACAAAGCGTATCAGGGCCGCGTGGAGAGTATTTCCCCGGCGACCGGCGTGGAGTTCAGCGCCATCACGCCGGACAACGCCACCGGCAACTTTGTCAAAATCGCCCAGCGTATTCCGGTGCGTATTGAGGTGCTCGGTAAGCCTGAGGACTCCGCCCTGCTGCGTCCGGGCATGTCGGTACAGGTGACAATTGATACGCGGGAGGCGAAGTAATGATCCTTCGTCCGATTGCCGCGCTGGCGGCGGCGGTCATGCTGGCCGGATGCCAGTCCGTCGACGTAAAACCGGCGCAGCCGACGCTGCAAATTCCTGCGCAGTGGCGCACCGTCTCTGGCCCTGCCAGCCCGGCGGAGCAGCTCTGGTGGCGCAATTTTCATGACAACCACCTCAACCGCTATGTGGATCAGGCGCTTAAGAATAACAGCGACGTGCTGATCGCCCGCGAACGAATTAACGAGTATCAGGCGCGGGTCTATGCAGCTGACGGGAGCCTGTTTCCTTCACTTGACGCGGGCGTAACCGGGACGCGCGCCCGTTCGCAGTCCGCCGCGACCGGACTGCCGGTCTACGGCACGCTGTACAGAGGTAGCCTGACGGCGAGCTATGACGTGGATATCTGGGGCGTCAACCGCAGCACGGCCAATGCCGCTGAGGCTTCGCTGGCGGCGCAAAAAGCCGCCGCCGCGGCCGCGGATTTGACCGTCGCGTCTTCCGTTGCATCCGGCTACGTCACCCTGCTCTCGCTTGACGAACAGCTGCGCGTGACCGAATCCACCCTGAAATCGCGCGAAGAGGCGTTTAACCTCGCGAAACGTCAGTTTGAGACGGGCTACAGCTCGCGCCTGGAGCTAATGCAGTCGGATTCCGAACTGCGCTCAACGCGGGCGCAAGTTCCCTTGTTGCAGCATCAGATTGCGCAGCAGGAGAATGCCCTCAGCCTGCTGCTGGGAAGCAATCCTGGCGCGGTGGCTCGCAGTGAACGCTATGAGACGCTGACGCCCCTGAAGCTGCCGTCACAGCTGCCTTCTACGCTCCTGAACCGTCGACCAGATATCGTTCAGGCCGAACGACAGCTGGTTGCGGCGGATGCCTCGCTCGCGGCGTCGCGCGCCAGCCTGCTGCCGTCGATCAACCTGACCGCCACCGGTTCGGTACAGGATCGCACCCTTTCCGGCCTGCTGGACAACCCGCTTCAACTCTGGAGCGTCGGGGGCAGTATTCTCGCCCCGCTGTTGAACCGCCAGGCGTTGAATGCGCAGGTGGATATTTCTCAGTCCCAGCGTAACCAGGCGCTCTACGCCTATGAAAAAACCGTGCGTAACGCGTTTGCCGAAGTGAACAACAGCCTTGATGCGATAAGTCGCTATCAGGAACAGCTGACGGAGCTGCTTGCCCAGCAGGAGGTGGCCCAGGAGACGCTGAGCATTGCGCAGAACCGCAATCGCAACGGCTACTCCTCGTATCTTGACGTGCTGGACGCCCAGCGCACGCTGTACTCGGTTCAGACCAGCGTCGTGCAGGTGAAAAACAACCTGCTGCTGGCGCAGATTGATTTGTACAGAGCGCTGGGCGGCGGCTGGAATAGCGCGTAAACCCGGTTTGGGCGCTGATGCCCTCACCCCGGCCCTCTCCCACAGGGCCAGGAAGAAAACCCAAGGAGTCAATCTATGCAACAAAAATGGTCTGCCGTAGATAATTACATGATTTCTTCTCTTATCTCTGACGATGACGTACTGAATCAGGTTCTGGAAAACAACAAACGCGCCGGGCTCCCCGAGCACGACGTAGCGGCCAATCAGGGGCAGCTGCTGGCGCTGTTCGTGCGCATGACGCAGGCGCGGCGGATACTTGAGATCGGTACGCTGGGTGCCTACAGCTCAATCTGGATGGCGCGTGCGCTGCCGCCGGACGGTAAGCTGATTACGCTTGAGGCCGATCCCACGCATGCCCGCGTTGCGCGCGAGAATATTCAGCTTGCGGGGTTAAACGAACGCATTGGATTAATTGAGGGCCCGGCGCTGAGTTCGCTGGAAAATTTCGGCAACGTTCCCCCGTTCGACCTGATCTTTATTGATGCCGATAAGCCAAACAATCCCGGCTATCTGGAGTGGGCGCTGCACTATTCCCGCCCCGGTACGGTGATTATCGGCGATAACGTGGTGCGCGATGGCGAGGTCATTAACGGGCAAAGCGACGACGCGCGCGTGCTGGGGGTGCGGCGTTTTATTGAGATGATAGGGGATAATCCGCGTTTAACCTCCACCGCGCTGCAAACGGTGGGGGTTAAGGGATGGGATGGGTTTACGCTGGCGATTGTGAACGGGTGAAAATTGTGCGGGCTGATGCCCTCACCCCGACCCTCTCCCACAGGGAGAGGGAGAAAACCGGGCAAGGGTTTTAAGCTGAAATCTGCTCCATCGCCTGCAGGATACGCTTATCCGAAATCGGATACGGCGTACCGAGCTGCTGGGCAAAGAAGCTGACGCGCAGCTCCTCGATCATCCAGCGGATCGCCTGCACGTCTTCATCATCGCGGCGAGCAGGCGGCAGTTTGTTGAGCCACTGCTGCCACGCCTGCTGCACGCTCTCCACTTTCAGCATCTGCGCGCGATCGCGGTGCGGATCGATGGCCATCTTCTCCAGCCGTTTTTCAATCGCCTGCAGATAACGCAGCGTATCGCCGAGACGATTGAAGCCGTTGCCGGTCACAAAGCCGCGGTAAACCAGGCCGGCCATCTGCGCCTTCACGTCTGACAGCCCGAGCGCCATGGTCATATCCACGCGCCCCTTCAGGCGCTTGTTGATATTGAACACGGTGGTGAGGATCTGCTCCACCTGCTTCGCGATGTCCACCACGGTGTCGTTCAGCTCCGCGCGCACCTTTTCATGCAGCTGGGCAAAGCCCTCTTCCGTCCAGACCGGACCGCCCGCCTCGTGGATCAGCTTGTCCACGCCGCAGGAGATGCAGTCGTCAATCAGATCCAGCACCTTGCCGTACGGGTTAAAGTAGAGCCCCAGCTTGGCCTTGTTCGGCAGCTTCTCGTGCAGATACTTGATCGGCGACGGGATATTAAGCAGCAGCAGGCGACGCAGCCCGCGCCACATCATCTGCTGCTGTTCCTGCGGGTTATCAAACAGTTTGATTGCCACGCTGTCGCGCTCGTCCACCAGCGCAGGCCAGGCTTTGACCTTATAGTTGCCGCGCTTCTGCTCGTAGCTTTCCGGCAGCTGACCAAAGCTCCAGATATGCAGCCCGCTCTGCTCGATGCCGTCGTCCGCCACCGCAGAAAGCGTCTCCTGAACTTTCCCTTTCAGGGACTCTTTCAGCTCGCTCAGCGAACGCCCTTCCAGCAGCTTTTTGTTTTTATCATCCACCACGCGGAAGCTGATTTTCAGGTGATCGGGCACCTGATCCCAGTTCCAGTCGTCGCGGTCGATGGTCGTCCCGGTCATGCGGCGGAATTCACGCTCCAGCGCGTCCAGCAGCGGCAGCTCCAGCGGCGTGACGCGGCCCAAAAACGCTTCCGCGTAGTTTGGCGCAGGCACAAAATTGCGGCGCACCGGTTTCGGCAGGGATTTGATCAGCGCAATCACCAGCTCGCGGCGCAGGCCGGGGATTTGCCACTCGAACCCGCTCTCGTCCACCTGGTTTAACAGCGGCAGCGGAATGTGGACGGTCACGCCGTCCGCGTCTGCCCCTGGCTCAAACTGATAGGTCAGACGCAGCTTGAGGTTGCCCTGATGCCAGAAGTTCGGGTAGTCGAGCTTGCTGACCGACTCCGCTCCCTCTTTAATCAGCATGCTCTTTTCAAAGTTGAGCAGGTCCGGCGTCTCTTTGCTGGCCTTCTTCCACCAGCTGTCGAAGTGGCGGGCAGAGATAACATCATGGCTGATGCGCTGGTCGTAAAACTCGAACAGCGCTTCATCATCCACCAGGATGTCGCGGCGGCGCGATTTATGCTCCAGCTCTTCCACTTCGGCGCGCAGCTTCAGGTTTTCACGGAAGAAGGCGTGCCGCGTCTGCCAGTCACCCTCCACCAGCGCGTGGCGGATAAACAGCTCGCGGCACAGGGCCGGATCGATCTGGCTGTAGTTGACCTTACGCGCGGCGACCACCGGCAGGCCGTAAACGGTCACTTTCTCGGTCGCCATCACCGCGCCCTGCGCGCGCTCCCAGTGCGGTTCACTGTACGAGCGCTTAAGCAGATGCTGCGCCACCGGCTCCACCCATTCCGGATCGATACGGGCCGCAATGCGTCCCCACAGGCGGCTGGTTTCCACCAGCTCCGCGACCATGGTCCACTTCGGCGGCTTCTTGAAAAGGCCAGAACCCGGGAAGATGGCGAAACGGGCGTTGCGCGCGCCGGTATACTCCTGCTTCTCGGCGTCCTTCATTCCAATGTGGGACAGCAGGCCGGTCAGCAGCGCGATATGGATTTCGCGGTACTCCGCCGGTTCGCTGTTCACCGGAATGCCCAGCTCTTTCACCACCTGGCGCAGCTGGGTGTAGATATCCTGCCACTCGCGCACGCGCAGGTAGTTGAGGAAATCCACGCGGCACTGGCGGCGGAACTGGTTCGAGGAGAGCGCTTTCTGCTGCTCGCCGAGGTAGTTCCACAGGTTCACGAAGGCGAGGAAATCGGACTCTTTGTCGTGGAAGCGTCGGTGCTTTTCGTCAGACGCCTGCTGTTTGTCCATCGGACGCTCGCGCGGGTCCTGAATGGAGAGCGCAGAGGTGATGATCATCGCCTCGCGCACGCAGCCGTGCTTTTGCGCTTCCAGAACCATGCGCGCCAGACGCGGGTCGACCGGGAGCTGGCTGAGCTGGCGGCCCAGCGGCGTCAGCTTATAAACCGCCGCCTGCTCGTCGGTGGTAATCGCCCCGAGCTCTTCCAGCAGACGCACGCCGTCCTGAATGTTGCGTTTATCCGGCGCTTCGACGAACGGGAACGCCGCGATGTCGCCCAGCCCCAGCGCGGTCATCTGCAGGATAACGGACGCCAGGTTGGTGCGCAGAATTTCCGGGTCGGTAAACTCCGGGCGCGACAGGAAATCATCTTCGGAATAGAGACGAATACAGATCCCTTCCGACACGCGGCCGCAGCGGCCCTTACGCTGGTTTGCGGACGCCTGAGAGACCGGCTCAATCGGCAGCCGCTGGACCTTGGTGCGGTAGCTGTAGCGGCTGATGCGCGCCGTGCCCGGGTCGATAACGTATTTAATTCCCGGCACGGTCAGCGAGGTTTCCGCCACGTTGGTCGCCAGGACGATGCGGCGCCCGCCGTGCGGCTGGAAGACGCGGTTCTGCTCGCTGTTGGACAGACGGGCGTACAGCGGCAGGATCTCGGTGTGGCGCAGGTCGCGCTTGCTGAGCGCATCGGCGGTATCGCGGATTTCGCGCTCGCCGCTCATGAAGATCAGAATGTCGCCCGCGCTTTCGTTGCCCAGCTCGTCAACGGCATCGAAGATGGCCTGCAGCTGGTCGCGCTCGGTATCGTCCGCCTCTTCCACAATCGGGCGATAGCGCACTTCCACGGGATACGTGCGTCCTGATACCTCGATGATCGGCGCATTGTTGAAATGCTTCGAGAAGCGCTCCGGATCGATGGTCGCGGAGGTGATGATGATTTTCAGATCCGGGCGGCGCGGCAGCAGCTCTTTCAGGTAGCCGAGCAGGAAATCGATGTTCAGGCTGCGCTCGTGCGCTTCGTCAATGATGATGGTGTCGTACTGCATCAGCAGGCGATCCTGCTGGATTTCCGCCAGCAGAATACCGTCGGTCATCAGCTTGACCATGGTGTTATCGCTAACGTGGTCGCTGAAACGGACCTTGTAGCCGATGCAGCCGCCCGGCTCCGTCTGCAGCTCTTCGGCAATACGGTTGGCAACGGTGCGCGCCGCCAGACGACGCGGCTGGGTGTGGCCAATCAGGCCTTTGATCCCGCGGCCCAGCTCCATACAGATTTTCGGCAGCTGGGTGGTTTTCCCCGAACCGGTTTCACCCGCGACAATCACCACCTGGTGGTCGCGGACGGCCTCAAGGATGTCCTGTTTTTTCTGGCTGACGGGCAGGTTTTCCGGGTAGGTAATCGCCGGTCGCGCGGCTTCGCGCAGCAAGACTTTCCCTGCCGCCTGTTCAATCTCTTTCGCCATCTCCTGGTAAATGGCCTGCTGAGCATCAGGATTTTTAACCTTCTTAACGCCGTGCAGACGACGGGCGAAACGCTGTTTGTCGCGCAGCATCAGAGAATCGAGCTGTTGCAGGAGCATCGGGAAGGTGAATTTTTGTTGTTCTGTCATAGCGTTAAAGGGCAGTACACGCCCTGATAAATTCTCTTTTTAATGATTGCTATAGAGTACCACACTGACGCCTTCCGCGCCTTATTCAAAAAATTCGAACATAGGCTTCGATATATTGCGCTATCTCTATGGCAGGATTGTGAATAGAGTGTCAACAAGCAACGGGGCAACCCCCTTCAATCAAATGCAAAAACAGGAATCACCCATGAGCAAAGTATTAGTTTTGAAATCCAGTATTCTGGCAGGGTACTCTCAGTCTGGTCAGCTGTCTGATTACTTCGTTGAACAGTGGCGTGAACAGCATTCTGCTGACGAAATCACCGTGCGTGACCTGGCTGCAAACCCAATTCCTGTGCTGGATGGCGAGCTGGTTGGCGCGCTGCGCCCAAGCGATGCACCGCTGAGCCCACGTCAGCAGGAAGCCCTGGCGCTCTCTGACGAGCTGATTGCCGAGCTGCAGGCGCACGACGTTATCGTCATCAACGCCCCGATGTACAACTTCAACATCCCTACCCAGCTGAAGAACTACTTCGACCTGGTGGCACGCGCTGGCGTAACCTTCCGTTACACCGAGAATGGCCCTGAAGGTCTGGTGAAAGGCAAACGTGCGATCGTACTGACCAGCCGTGGCGGCATCCATAAAGACACCCCAACCGACCTGGTTGCGCCGTACCTGAGCCTGTTCCTGGGCTTCATCGGCATCACTGACGTGAACTTCGTGTTCGCTGAAGGCATCGCCTACGGTCCTGAAGTGGCGACCAAAGCGCAGACCGACGCGAAAGCCGCTATCGACAGCCTGGTTGCAGCGTAAGACTTCACCCTCTCACCGCCCGGTGGGAGGGTTTTTCTTTTCTCCCGCATTTCGTTATCATCCGCTCCCACTCTCCAGCCGGGCGGCCTGATGTCTGCGATCATTGATTCTTTTATTGCCCCACCGTGTCACGATGACATTCAGATCCTCTGGCAGGATGAACATCTGCTGCTGATCGATAAGCCTTCCGGCCTGCTCAGCCTCTCGGGCAAAAATCCGCAAAACCTTGATTCCGTTCACTATCGTCTGGTCCAGAGCTTCCCCGGCTGCACGCTGGTACACCGCCTGGACTTCGGCACGTCCGGGCTGATGGTGGTTGCGCGCAATAAGGCCATCAACGCGGCACTGTGCCAGCAGTTCAGCCAGCGTAGCGTGGAGAAAGTCTACAGCGCCCTGCTTTGCGGACATGTGGAAAATGACGAAGGTGTAATCGATGCGCCGATTGCCAAAGACCCGGCGCTGTTCCCGCTGATGTCGATCTGCGCCATCACCGGGAAACCCGCCCGCTCCCGCTATCGGGTGGTGGAACGGTTTTATCAGGAGACGGGACTGCCGTTAACGCGGGTTGAACTTACTCCGGAGACCGGGCGA
Source organism: Enterobacter sp. 148H3 (assembly GCF_034107425.1). Lineage (NCBI taxonomy): Bacteria > Pseudomonadati > Pseudomonadota > Gammaproteobacteria > Enterobacterales > Enterobacteriaceae > Enterobacter > Enterobacter sp. 148H3. The sequence continues at coordinate 317,931 of NZ_JAWNEI010000003.1, forward strand.
ACCCATCAGCTGCGTATTCACTGCCAGCGGCTGGGGCACCCGATTCTGGGCTGCGATCTGTATGGTGGTCTTGACGTACCGGGCGCTGAAGGAACGCCCCGGCTGATGCTGCATGCCAGCGAGCTGAATTTTATTCATCCCATGAGCGGAGAGCCGGTTAACGCCCGTCACGCCGCCCCGTTCTGAACGCGTTTTACCACATCAAATCGTCAGGGATTTTGAAGTCAGCGTACGGATCGTCTTCGTCCTGCTCTTCCTGGCTGAGCGCGCTGTTTAACACGATGCTGTCGGCATCGCGCTGGGCAATTTTATCGGCCACCACCGCCGGGATAATCGCGTATTCGCAGTCGCCGCTGGCGTTAATCACCAGACGGGCAATCGCCAGACGACCGTTGATCAGCTGAGCCTGGGTTTGCTTGTCGACTTCGATTTTTTTGATCAGATTACCGTCGGTGAAGTTAAAGGTGATGTTGCCTTTCGCCACGGTGATGCGGTTCATCTCAATCAGCTGCTTCACCTGCGCCTTAAACTCTTTCGCCATCACGGCCTGCTTCTGCTGCTCGCTCAGCAGTTTGTCACGCTCGATCTGCGCCTTCTTGTTCTCTTCTACCGCTTCCCGAGCCTCACGCGCCTGAACGCGTGATTTCTTTGCCGTGCGCTGCACTTTCGCCGCTTTCTTGCTGCTGACCAGGCCCGCTTTCAGCATCTGCTCTTGTAAGGTGAGTTTTGTCATGATTGTTTCTAAACCGGTTGGAAATTTTGGGGATTATAGCGGGAATTGCGGAGCGTGTGCCAGAGAAGTAGGCATGGCGTTTTGTTGCCTGACCCTTGTTTATTATTTATTCAGCGTTTACTAACGTTACAGCCGCAAAAGAGATTAAAAATTGTCAGGTCATTATCTTAAAAAAAATTAGCAGCGCAGAAATATGATGTGAGTTGAATATCTGTACCCACATCAGGCGTAGGCTGCCTTTGTCTAATTAAAAGACTAAGGAGAAAATATGGCCTTAAAAGGAACAATGCTGCTTAACGGTGCTGACTATGCGCCTTTTAACCTGCACGGCGTTGGCGTGTTTATGGCGCATTCCGGGCAGGGAATTTACAGAAACAATGGATTATGTGGTGCTGTTAAAGGCTCAGGTCCAATTCCTCCAGGGAAATACTGGATTGTTGACAGAGGGACTGGAGGTTTCTTTTCAGGGTTAAAAGCGAAGGTTCAGGATCGGTGGAACAAGGTTAGATCCGGGGCAGAATTTGGCCGCGATGAGTGGTTTGCTTTATACAAGGATGACTGGGGAATCGATGATGGCACCTGGATTGATAACGTCTATCGGGGTTTATTTCGGCTGCATCCGGGTACGCTATCTGAGGGATGTATCACGATTGCCCATGATTCTGATTACGCATTGATCCGCAATGCTCTGATGAGTACGGACCTTATTCAGGTTCCCTGTATGCGTTCACTGATGGCACGCGGCTGGGTTGAGGTGATTGAAAGTGGCTACACCAACACTTGTCCGTAAATGGGGCATCAGGCTATTCAAAACGGTCTGGTTTCTATGCATCAGCATTATAGTAGGCCGCATATTGGGGCCCGCTGAACGCTATCTTGATCATGACGTGGCCTCATTTATATGTGATTTTATTTATGGCGACGTGAATGCTGAAACAATATATGACACATATGCCAATATCGATATTTTAATTGTACTGACCCTCGCGACTATTATTTATCGCTTAACAACACTGCTACTCAATAAAACAAGGAAATAAAGAATGCCAATTCCTCCCTACATGTGGCTAAAAGACGATGGTGGAGCAGATATTAAAGGTTCCGTTGATGTTCAGGACCGTGAAGGTAGCATTGAGATCATAGGGCTGAGTCATGGCCTTAACCTACCGGTAGACAGCGCTAACGGCAAGATCACCGGCACGCGACAACACTCATCCATGCGGATTGAAAAGGAGGTTGATAGCTCCACGCCCTATCTCTATAAAGCAGCATCTACCGGTCAGGCGCTTAAAAGCGCTGAAATCAAGTTCTATCATATTAATGATGCCGGACAGGAAGTCTGTTATTACACCGTGTTGATGGAGAACCTAAAGGTTACTGGTGTTAACTGCAGCGTGCCGAACGTGAAGATCGCTTCTAACGATAAAATAAACCATGTTGAAAGCGTAAGTCTGCAGTACGAAAAAATCACCTGGCGCATTGTCGATGGCAACATCATGCACAGTGACGCCTGGAACGAACGTCCTACAGCATAACGCTAAGGGGCGCGATGCCCCTTATTCTTACTATGCCAGCCTTTGCGCAATCCTGTTCATGAACTTCCCTCATGTTGCAGTGAAATTAAGTCACTTCCCCTGCGCCGCGGGCTCAGGCATAAATTATGCATTGGTAACTTCTTAGCAACATGAACTTAGGATACATAACCACAATGAGCAAAGCTTTCACATATACCCTTAAGCGCAGTTGCTTCGATGAGAATTACAACCCGTCTGAAAATACGCGTACGACCACCAACTTTGCCAACCTGGCGCGCGGGGAAAAACGTCAGGAAAACTTGCGCAATACGCTGGTGATGATAAACAACCGCTTCAACGCTCTGGCGCGCTGGGATAACCCAAACGCCGATCGCTATGCGGTTGAGCTTGAAATCATCTCTGTCGATTTGAACATTGGCGCGGAAAAGCCGTTCCCGGCTATTGAGATACTGCAAACCACTATTGTCGACAAGAAAAACAATCTGCGCATCCCTGGCATCGTCGGGAATAACTTCTCGTCTTACGTGCGGGATTATGATTTCAGCGTCCTGCTGCTGGAGCACAACAAGAACCAGCAGCACTTCAGCATTCCGGAAAAGTTTGGCGAACTGCACGGTAATATTTTCCGCCATTTTGTGAGTTCACCGGAATACAAAGAGAACTTCACAAAAGGACCGGTGATTTGCCTGAGCGTATCCAGCAAAGATACCTATCGCCGCACCGGCAACCAGCACCCCGTGCTGGGCGTGGAGTATCAGCCGGACGGCGAGTCGCTAACGGAGCAGTACTTCGCGAAGATGGGCCTGAGCGTGCGCTACTTTATGCCGGAACACAGCGTGGCGCCGTTCGCCTTCTTCTTCACCGGGGATTTGCTGAGTGATTACTCCGATCTCGAACTGATTGCCACCATCAGCACGATGGAGACGTTCCAGAAGATCTATCGCCCGGAGATTTATAACGCCAACTCGGCGGCCGGGCTGTGCTACCGACCGGATCTGAACCAGCAGGATCACTCCTTAACCAAAATTGTGTATGACCGGGAAGAGCGAAGCCGTCTGGCGATTGAACAGGGTCGATTTACCGAAGAATACTTTATTAAGCCTTACAAACACATTCTTGAGCAGTGGTCTGATAACTACACGCTTTAATACATTAAAAAAGGTCTTTTATTATGAAAACATTGCTCCCGACTTCTACCGCTGGCAGCCTGCCAAAGCCGACCTGGCTTGCGCAACCTGAAACGCTGTGGTCACCCTGGAAATTACAGGATCAGGAACTGCTGGCGGGCAAGCAGGATGCGCTGCGCCTGTCTCTGGATGAGCAGATCCGTGCGGGAATCGATATCGTCAGCGACGGGGAACAGACCCGCCAGCACTTCGTCACCACCTTTATTGAACACCTGAGCGGCGTGGATTTTGAGAACCGCCAGACGGTGCGCATTCGTAACCGCTATGACGCCAGCGTGCCGACCGTAGTTTCTGCGGTTGCGCGCCAGAAACCGGTCTTCGTCGACGATGCCAGGTACCTGCGCCAGCTTACGGACAAGCCGATCAAATGGGCCCTGCCGGGGCCGATGACCATGATCGACACCCTTTACGACGCGCACTATAAAAGCCGCGAAAAGTTGGCCTGGGAATTCGCCAAAATCCTCAACCAGGAAGCGCGCGAATTAGAGGCCGCGGGCGTGGATATTATCCAGTTCGACGAACCGGCGTTTAACGTCTTTTTTGACGAGGTCAACGACTGGGGCATCGCCGCGCTGGAGCGCGCCATCGAAGGGCTGAAGTGCGAGACCGCGGTCCACATCTGCTACGGCTACGGCATCAAGGCCAATACCGACTGGAAAAAGACGCTCGGATCCGAGTGGCGCCAGTACGAAGAGGCCTTCCCTAAGCTGCAGACCTCTAACATCGACATCATCTCCCTGGAGTGCCACAACTCCCGCGTGCCGATGGATCTGCTGGAGCTGATCCGAGGTAAAAAAGTGATGGTCGGCGCGATTGACGTAGCAACCAACACGGTTGAAACGCCGGAGGAAGTGGCCGATACGCTGCGAAAAGCGCTGCAGTTTGTCGATGCGGACAAGCTTTATCCGTCAACCAACTGCGGCATGGCTCCCCTCTCCCGTCAGGTTGCTAACGGCAAGCTGAGAGCACTCAGCGCTGGCGCAGAGATTATCCGCAAAGAGCTTGGCGCGTAATCCCTTACGTTTGCCAGTAAAGCGGCGTACCAAAACGCTCAACGTAATAATCAATTACCGCCCTGACGTTCAGGGGCGGATGTCGGGCATCAGGGTAGATCGCCGCGATCGCCTGCTGTTCCGTATTGATGGCACACTCCAGCGCGGGCAGGAGCGGAATCAGCTCACCGCGCTGGAGCGGCTCGCTCACCAGCCAGTCCGGGAACAGCACGATCCCCATCCCGCCCCGCGCCGCAGCCAGCAGCGCTTCCGCATTATTCGAGGTCATCAATGGCGTCACGGGATAATGCGTCCACGCCTCGCCCGCCCTGCGCAACAGCCAGCGGTTAGGCCCTGACGATCCGCGATAGACCAGACAGTGATGGCGATTCAGATCGTCCGGCCCTTCAGGCGCACCGTGTCGGCGCACGTAGCCAGGCGACGCCGCAAGATGATACACCTGCTGCCCGAACACCCGCGCGTGAAAAGATGAGTCCGTTAGCACGCCAATCCGGAAGATAACGTCGGCGGCATCCCGGTGCGGGTCGATAAAATCATCGGTCAGCGTCAGCTCTACGCTCAGGCGGGGATAGCGTTCCGACAGGCCGGGAAGGCCGGGCGCAATGTGCTTCTGGCCGAAAAACACCGGTCCGTTAATGCGGATCGCACCGGACGGTTCCACCGCACGCGCGTCCAGCTCCCGGCGCGCCTCTTCCAGGTTTTCCGCCATTGACCGGGCGTAGCGAATAAACAGATGACCGCTTTCCGTGGGAATGACGGCCCGCGTATTGCGATAGAAAAGCTGCTGCCCGAGCGCATCCTCAAGCTGGTGGATCACGCGCGATATCTGCGAGGCCGATATCCCCTGCCGCCGCGCCACGACGGAGAAGTTCTGCGCTTCATACACGTCGATAAAGATCAGCAGCGCGCGGATGTTAATGTTGCTGGCGTCAACCATTAATGCATTTCTCGCAAAGGTGTTTACTGCATTATGGCATTTTTCTCATTGAACAACCCACGTAATCTTCTTCGCCTGAAAAGGGAGGAAGAAAAATGCAGTTTGTTTTGATTTTACTGGTGATTGCTGGCGGGATGGGCCTCTCCGTCGAGGCGGGGCTGCTGGGACCGCTGGGTGGAAAGGTCGGGGATTTATGGGCGACGTTCAGTATTTTTGGCGTCGGTGCCGCGCTAACGTTTCTGCTGATGCTGTTTTTCAGCCCGCGCAACAGCCCGTCGTTTTTCGCACAGCCCGGCTGGCAGCTGCTCGGCGGCGTGCTCGGTCCGGTATACGTGGTCATCCTGACCGTGGCGACACCCACCATCGGCATCGCCATGACGATGATTGGCATTCTGGCCGGCCAGGTCTTTAAAAGCCTGATCATTGACCACTATGGTCTGCTGGGTTCGCCGCACAGGAAGATAAACGCAAAGCGCATTATTGCACTGGGGTTCATTATTGCAGCACTGGTTCTGGTCGCACAGGGGTAACGTATGACACTGATTATGATTCTTCTGGCCGTCTGCGGCGGCGCAACGCTGAGCATTCAGGCCGCCATTAACGGCCAGCTCGGCAGCAGCGTGGGGGTATTTAAAAGCGCGTTTCTGACCTTCTCCGTCGGCGCGCTGGTGACCGCCCTGCTGATTTTCTTCTTTGAGCCTAAGCAGGCCGTCAGCCTGCTGGACGTGCCGAAATGGCAGCTTCTCGGGGCAATGTTTGGCGTGCCTTATATTGTGATTATGGTCGTGGCGGTGCAGCGCATCGGCACCGCCGTCGCCACGGTGGCGGTCATATTCGGCCAGCTCACCATGAGCATGTTGATTGATAACTTTGGCTGGCTCGGTAATGCCGCTATTCCCTTTTCGCCGAGCCGTCTGGGGGCGGTAGTCTGCCTGGGGATTGCTCTCTGGTTCATCTACTCGAGCAGTAAAATTCACAGCACCCGCGACTAGACTCATGTCTTACGGGTAAAGAACAGCGTTACCGTGGCGACGGTGACGCCCAGCTTCTTCATCTCGGTTTTATTAAACAGATGGTTCTCATCCTGCAGGTACATCCAGTCGTCAAAGTTCAGTAGCCAGGTGCTGCCGTTGGCCTTCACGTTCATGCTGTAATGCCAGTTGAACGCGTTGCCTGCGGCCTGCCCCGTCGCCACCCCTTCGATATCCCCCGCCGTGCCCTCGTAGCGATCGTTCCCCAGGCGCCGGATATGCCAGACCCGTTGCTGCTTCTCACCGTCGTCATAAACGAAGTGCTCGTTGAGCGTCAGCGTATCGCCAATCACATCCCCGGCAATCTCAACGTGAAAGCGACGGATCTGCTTGCCGCTGCGATCCTGCACCATCCCCCACGCTTCAGTTTTACCCTGGAAGTAGTGGAAGATATCCAGCCGCGGCTGCTGCTGGCGGTACTCGGTCACCTCCGTGCTACAGCCCGCCAGAAGCATCGTCAATGCCAGCGCCATCATCAGGAAACGTTTCATTTTTGGCCTCCGATTAACTGCTGACGCAGTTTAGGGTATTGCGTGCGGGGATCGAGCCAGATGGCCAGAAAGCGGGTGCTGAACGCTTCTGACTGGCGTGGTCCCAGGGGAATAAAGGTTTTCTGAAGGGTCGGATCGCGATACCAGAACTGCCCCTGCTTATCGTTGAGAACAAACGCCAGCTGTGAGCCCTGTCGGACATCAGGCCACAGCGCCTGGAGCATCCGCAGCCAGGCTTCGCTTTGCGCTTCCTGCGCCAGGATACCCTGCGCCTGCCACTGGTCGCGGGTCGCCTCGACCAGTTCATCGCGATCGATGTCGCGCGCATAGGTAATAATCAGCGCCTGATCCTGGTCCTCCCGACCGTAACGCCCATCCGGAGTACGCAACTGGGAGGTATAGACCGTGAACGGCCCCCAGGTAAGCGTGGCGTCGCCCACCTTCCGCCACGCCAGCCAGTCGGCGGCCTGGGCAACAGGAACAACCAGCGTCAGACAAAGCAGCAAAAATGCAGCTCTCATTTTTGTCTCCCCATCAGCAGGTGGAAAAACAGCATCAATACCAGCCACCCCGGCGCCATCCAGCTGACGACGATAAAGGTTGGCTCCAGAAACGTGATGGCACCCAGCCGCTCGCCAATCAGGTACGCTACCGGACCTCCCACGGCGGCAAGCAGGGTCAGCAGCCAGCCAGGCAACGTGGTGGTGCGCGTAAGCTGCGTCCAGACGGTGGCAAACATCAGCCACAATGCCACCATCCATAGCGGCATCAGGGAGTCGCCCGTAAAGGCAATCAGTCCCGTCAGCGCCCAGAGCGTATCCAGCAAACTTCCCGCCGCGGCCAGCCCAATGGCGTAAAAACGGTATACAGACGGCAAAAGCAGGCACGCCAGAACCGCCAGCGCGAGCCAGATAATCAGGCCCTTTTCGCGAAAGAGCACCACCAGCGTCCAGTAAAGATCGAACGCGACGGCCAGCAGAAAGACCTGAAGATATCGTTTCATACGCGCTCGGCGGTCAGCTGCACCACGCTGATGGTGCGGGCGTTAAACCCGGCTTCGCAGTAGCCAAAGTAGTACAGCCACATGCGGCGGAACCGTTCATCGAAGCCGAGCTTTTCAATATCCTGCCAGGCGTGGACAAAGCGCTGCCGCCAGTGGGCCAGCGTGCGGGCGTAGTCCGGTCCCATGTCGAAAAGATTGCGCACCACGAAATCGGTGTGGCGCGTCATCAGCTCGTTCATCGCGGTGATGCTCGGCAGGAAGCCGCCGGGGAAGATGTAGCGCTGGATAAAATCGACGCTTTTGCTGTAGTCGCGATAGCGCTGGTCCTGAATCGTGATGGCCTGAATCGCCATCCGTCCTCCCGGGCGCAGCCGCGCCTGGCAGGTACGGAAGAACGTGGGCAGATAGCGCTGCCCGACGGCTTCAATCATCTCTATCGAGACCAGCTTGTCGTACTGTCCGGTGAGGTCGCGATAGTCGCAGAGCAGCACCTCGACCCGATCCTGCAGTCCGGCGCGCGCAATTCGCTCGGTCGCCCAGACGTATTGCTCCTGTGACAGCGTGGTGGTAGTCACCCGACAGCCATAATGACGGGCCGCGTATTCCGCCATCGCGCCCCAGCCGGTACCGATTTCCAGCAGGTGGTCATTCGGTTCTAGCATTAACTGGTCACACAGGCGCGCCATTTTGGCCTGCTGGGCCGCCGTCAGATCCTGCTCGTCCTCCGTAAACAAGGCGCTGGAATAGAGCAGCTCTTTATCCAGAAAATGGGCATAGAAGGTATTGCCCAGATCGTAGTGAGCGGCAATATTTTCACGCGCCTGCGCGCGGGAGTTACGCCGCGTCCAGTGGCGCAGACGCTCCAGCGGCCTGCCGAACAGGCGGAACCCGTTTTCCAGACGGCCAAGCACCTCGCCGTTGAGCGCCAGCAGTTCCAGAAGCGGCGTAAGATGGGTGGTTTCCCATTCGCCGTCCATCCAGGCTTCTGCGGCAGCAAGGCTACCGCCCGTTAAGACGCGCCAGTATACTCCGGGCGTGAGGATTTGTACGTCGGCGTGCAGCGCGGAGGATGTCTCGCCAAAATGGAAGGTCTGCGCCCCTTCACGCAGGGTGAGCGAACCACCGCGGATGCCGCTTAACAGACGAAACAGCAGCCATCGCGCGAGGCGGGCGTTGCGCGGGATATCGGGTTCTAACGCAAAGACGGGATCGGTCATGAGCGTTCACTCCTGCTGACGGGATGGTTATACAGCGGCACGCGCTTGAGCCACAGCCTCAGCGCCTGCCAGTAAATGGCGAAAACGGTTTTCAGGGTCATAAGCGGGATGCGCAGCAGCAGCGCGCGCAGTGCCGGACGGGTCAGCGGCTCCCGGCGCAGGGCGAGCGTGGCGTCGAACACCTTCGCTTCCTGATGATTTTCAATGTGCATATGCAGCGTGTTATCCGGATCGTTGAAGCGCCAGTGGTAGATCATGTCCATCGGGTTGAAGGGGGAAACGTGAAACGCTTTTTCCGTGGGCTGTGCATTCTGTCCGTTGACGGCATAGTAATGACGTTCATTCCACGGCGTGTTGCGGACCTCCGCCAGCACCCAGCGCAGCGTCTCCTTCTCGTCATAGCAGTAGTAAAAGTTGACCGGATTGAAATGAAAGCCGAAATAGCGCAGCTGCGTCAGGAGCATGACCCGCCCGTCCGGCCGTTCTCCGGTCAGGCTCTCCAGCCTGCTGAGCACGTTCTCTTTAAGCGGCGTGCCGAGCGGATAGTCCGAGTCGTGGAACGAGGTGGCGGCAAAGCGATTGTGCCGTACGCCGACGGACGGCAGCAGCGGCAGTTCATCGAGATCCAGCCAGGCCATAAAGACGCTGTAGCTGAATTCGTGGTTTTTCGGCTGGAGGCGGCGGTGGCGTAATACGCCGTGGTAGAGGCAGCTGTTCATCTTAGTTCCCCTCTCCGGCCGCTATCGCATTGACCACGTCCAGCGCGCTGCGCACGCCATCCTCATGAAAACCGTTGTACCAGTAGGCCCCGCAGTACCAGCTCCGGTTATGACCGTTGATCTCGCCGCGCCGCGCCTGCGCCCGCCAGCTTTGCGGGTTAAACAGCGGATGTTCATAAACGAAGCGTTGCAGAACGAAGCGTTCATCTACCGGCACGTCAGGGTTCAGGGTGACGCAGAAAAGCGGGCTGCCCGCAGGCAGCCCCTGCAGAATGTTCATGTTGTAGGTAACACAGGCGCTCGCCTGCTCCTGCGCGCTCAGGCGGTAGTTCCAGCTCGCCCACGCGCGCGGCCGCACCGGCAGCCAGCGCGGGTCGCTGTGCAACACGACCTCGTTGCGCTGCCAGCCAATATCGCCCAGCACCTCGCGCTCTGCGGAGGTGGGATCGTCAAGCATCGCCAGAGCACTGGCGGAGTGGCAGGCAAAAATCACCCGATCGAAAGTATGGCTGCCGTTTTCAAGCTGAAGCGTAACCCCTTGCTCGTGGCGGCTCACCCGCTGCACCGGTGAATTGAGATGCAGCGTCAGCCGATCGCCTAATTTGTCCAGCATCGCACGGATATACTCTCGCGAGCCGCCCGGCACCACGTACCACTGCGGGCGATGGGTGATATCCAGCAGCCCGTGATTCTGGAAGAAACGTAAGAAAAGCGGCAGCGGGAAGCGCTTCATCTCCTGCAGAGAGGATGACCAGATGGCGGCTCCCATCGGCAAAATATAGTGGCGCGCAAAAAACGGCGTAAAGCCGTGCTGGTCCAGAAACGTCTGCAGCGTGGCGTTCGGGTCCACCACCCCGTCCAGCGCCTGTTTTGCCAGACGATTGAAGCGGACGATCTCGCCGAGCAGACGCCAGAACGCCGGGTTCACCAGGTTGCGGCGCTGGGCAAACAGCGACGTCAGGGTGTGACCGTTGTACTCCAGCCCCGTTTCGGGGTTGTGTACCGAAAAGCTCATCTGCGTTTTTTGCCCGCTGATGCCCAGCTCGCTGAGCAGGCCCATAAAGCGCGGATAGGTGCGGTCGTTGTAAACGATAAAACCGGTATCGATCGCGTATGTGCCCTGGGGCGTCGTCACGTCAACCGTTGCGGTATGGCCGCCCGGTGTGGATCCCGCTTCAAACAGGGTCACCTGATGATGCCCGGCCAGGCGCCAGGCGCAGGTCAGCCCGGCAATGCCGCTGCCGATAATCGCAATGTTCATGAACGCACCATCCTGCGCAGCAGCGCGCGCTGTAGAAACGCAGGCAGCCCGGAGAGCAGCCGCAAAATGAAGCCAAACCCGGACGGAAACGCGATGTGCATTTTCCCGGCCGCCAGACCGATACGGATCGCCTTCACCGCCTCGTCGACGGTCACCCTGCCCGGCATGGCAAAATCGTTTTTTTGCGTCAGGGGCGTATCGACAAAGCCCGGCGAGACCACCGTGACAGTGATCCCTTTTGGCTCCCAGTCCAGGCGCAGGCTTTCGGCAAACCAGCTCAGCGCGGCTTTGGACGCGCCATAGGCCTCTGCACGCGGGAAGGGAAGCCAGTGGGCCATCGAGCTCACCAGCACCACGCGGTTACCGGCAACCAGCTGCGGCTGTAGCGCCTCAAGGCAGTTCACCGGCCCGAGGAAATTAGTGTTCATGACCCGCTCTACCAGCGCCGCGTCCACCACGCCCTGGTCGAGATATTCGCAGGTACCGGCGCAGAGAATAATCAGATCGGCGTAACTGCCGGTCAGCGCCTGGCGACAGGCGTCCCGGTCCGTCATATCGAACAGACGAACGGTGAGATTGGGGCAGGTCTGATGCAGCGCTTCCAGACGCGCCGGATCGCGCCCGCAGGCAATCACATGGTAGCCGTCAGCGGCAAAGGATTTTGCCAGCCCGGCGCCAATGCCCGAGCTGGCGCCGGTAATCAGCACCGTCTTCATGATTTAACCCTCCGCTTCACGCCGCGTACCGCCCAGCCCAGCAGAGGGAGATGCTCGTAGATCATCTCTCCCGCATCGTAGTAGTCGCGCTGGCGCGTGATGAGATCGTTTTCCGTATCCACCACCGAGCACCCCGGCAGATCGAGCGGCTCACCTCCGGCAATGCGCGGATGCGACCAGTGCATCACCCAGGTGACAACAAACCGGTTCCCACTGCACAGCGGCGGATCGATAGAAAAACGGCAGTTCTCGACGTTGGCCAGCAGATGGGTGAAATAGCGCTGGAGCGCAAAGATACCGTCATGCTCGCCGAACGGATCGACAAGCGTGGCGTTTGAATGGTAAAGCCCGACCAGCGCGGACGGCGGCTGGCTATCCAGTGCGGCGTAGTACTCAACAAACCGACTCACGACAGAGGGCAAAGTGCTCATGGGTCACATCCTGGCTGTAAACAACGTGGCGTAATCGCATACTTAAAACTTACACAATTAACGTTATTTGTCCAAGTTTGTGCAAATTTATTTTTTATTACTTATAAATATCAAGAACTTGATAACTCAATCATTTGGCGTTTTTGTAGGCCGGGTAAGGCGTAGCCGCCACCCAGCTTTCACTTTCAGGTTATCCTTAAGGCAAATTCAGCGGTCATCTTCCAGGCTTATCCTTTTTATTCATAAGGATGCCTGACATGAAACGTTTCTTTCTCTCCCTTTTCTCCAGCCCGGAATCCTTACTGCAGGTGATGAGCCAGCAGGAAATTATTGAAGCCGTCGAAGATGGCGACCGCATCATTATCGACCAGGACGGAAACGCCTCCGTGAACTACAAAAGCAACGAGGTGCGGCAGGATTTTCTGCGTCACGTCAACATGCTGAAGAGGGCCTGATATGGGAACGGCGATATTTATGGTGCTGATGGTCTGCGGGTACTGGTACACCAGCCGCGACCTGTCGACCCGCTTTAAAATCAAGCGTTCCTTTGGCTGGGACGTCTATTTTCTTGTGGCGCTGTACGGCTGTATTTTCGTTCTGCAGGGGGTGATTGCCACGGGTCTGCTCTGGCTGCTGCTGCTCGCCCTTTCCGCCGCCAATAACGCTTTTCACTTTGCCTCACCGAAATATACCGACTGGCAAATCGACTTTATGAACTGGAGTTTTTTGGGCATTCAGGCGCCGGTGGTCGTGATGCTGGCGTTCGCCATCCTGTTTTGCCTCTACCGCTCTAACTGGGCGGGCAGCGCCAGGCTGGACGGCGAAAGCCGGAAAAAGCTCTACAAACGTCTGGCGCAGTCGAGCGGGATCGAACAACTGCTATACCAGTGTATGGAACAAGGCGAGCTGGCGCAGGTCACGCTCCGCTCGAGACGGATTTACGTCGGCATGATCCACACCGCAACTCTGGAATATGAAAAAACGGCCAATATCGTGCTGATCCCGATGTTGAGCGGGTACCGGGATGCGAAGACGATGAACCTGCGCATCGAGAATAATTACAGCAGGTGGTATGCGGAGCATGACATTACGCTCGACTCTGAACCCCGCAGCGCCATGTCATTCCGCAAGGTGATTTTACTCAATCAGATTGAGAGCATCTCGCTGTTCGATCCCGCCAGCGCCAGCGCGCTGTCGCTGGCACAGCGGGACGAGAGCCCTGGCCCTAAAGAGATATCCCCATAATTTTGAGTACGCTCTGCTGGGAAGCGTACAGGACAAAAGGCGAATGACACATCATTTGCGGTGGTATTCACGGTTGCGCAGTCTGATAAAGATCCCAGCGGTTGCCGTAAATATCTTCAAACACCACCACCGTACCGTACTCTTCCTCACGAGGTTCTTCGCAGAAATGAACGCCTTTTGCCTTCATGGCCTGGTAATCGCGCCAAAAATCATCAGTCTGAAGGAACAGGAAAACTCTGCCGCCGCATTGATTACCGATAAAACCTTCCTGCCTCTCGTTAGACGCACGAGCCAGCAGGATATTACAGTCGCTTTCCGGGTTGGGTGAGACGACTACCCAGCGTTTCCCCGGTTGCGGCGTATCCTCTACAAGGGTAAACCCCAGCTTATCTGTGTAGTACTCAATGGCGCGATCGTAGTCATCAACCACAATAGCTACGCAGCCAAGGCATCGTTTCTGTGTTCTCATTTTTTTCGTTTCCTTTGCACAAATGGGTTACGGATAACGCTATTCCATTGAAGCGTGCTGACCGCCAGGTTTACAGGTTTGCGTAAGCCTCACGTTTTTCTGCCCATTTCAGCATGGCATCAAGCGCCGGACATAATGCCTGCCCCCAATCGGTGAGGCGATACTCTACTTTCGGTGGCACTTGAGGGTAAACCATCCGCGAAACGATACCGTCGGACTCGAGTTGTCGAAGTTGCTGCGCCAGCATCTTTTGGGAAATACCGGGGATCAATTTTTCGAAATCAGAATAGCGCTGCACTTTTCCGTCGAAAAGATGAAAAAGAATAATTAATTTCCAGCGCCCTTCCAGCAACCGTAATACTTGCTCCACGCCGCTTGCGGCAGATTCCGGACTATATAACTTACTCATAATTTAGTAACTCACTTTTTCGTGCGTACTTGTTAATTACTCAGTCTATGTTAAATATACCTGTACTGTAAATAATGGGAGCGAAAGTCCATGTCATTAGATATTGATTTTAAAGGCAAGCGCGTGCTTGTTACCGCTGGCACGAAAGGGCTCGGCAAAGCAGTCGTCGGACTTTTAAAACAACTCGGTGCAACGGTATTTACCACGGCGCGCCACGATCCAGACGTAAATATCGCGGATACTTTCGTAGCCGCTGATCTTACTACGGTCGCTGGATGTGCCTCAGTCGCATCCGCAGTGCAGGAACAGATGGGAGGTGTCGACGTAATTATCCATGTTGCAGGCGGTTCAACCTCACCCGGTGGCGGTTTTGCTGCACTTGGCGAAGACGAGTGGCAGCAGGAGCTCAATCTTAATTTGTTACCTGCAGTACGCTTAGATCGCGCCCTGCTTCCCGGAATGCTTGAGCAGGGAAATGGGGTGATTATTCACGTGACGTCTATCCAGCGCGAACTGCCTTTACCGGATTCAACAACGGGTTATGCGGCGGCTAAGGCAGCCCTCTCAACCTACAGTAAAAGTCTTTCAAAGGAAGTCTCGCCGAAAGGTGTTCGGGTGGTGCGCGTTGCCCCCGGCTGGATCGAAACTGAAGCGGCGGTGGCACTTGCGGAGAGACTGGCAAAGCAAGCAGGAACAGACTACGAAGGTGGCAAACAGATCATTATGAAGGCGTTAGGTGGAATACCGCTCGGACGCCCTGCCCGCCCGATTGAGGTTGCCAACCTCATCGTCTTCCTCGCTTCATCGCATGCTGCGAGTATCACAGGTACTGAATTTGTGATTGATGGCGGCACCATTCCAACAGTGTAACGCGGATGCTTAATCGACTTGGTGCAAGAGTTGATTAAGCACCGGAATCTCACTGGCCGGTCAGTTCCGCTAAGACCCTTTTTAACGCATTTATTATCGTTTCTGTATCCATGCCCATTTGCGCATGAATAATGGCACCGTCAATGAGCAACATGATTTCATTGACGACGCGCTCATCAGCAATCTTCATCAGCAACGCAATAATCTTCTTTGTTTCGATTTTATGATCGCGGCATATCTCTTTTATTTCGCTTTCAATCTCTTCGGATTTGGCTTCCGCGCTGGCATTAATAAACGCGCAGCCGTGGAACTCGGGCGAAATAAACCATTCATAAAGGGTAGCCGATAGAGCGTCTGCAGGCGTTTGGCCGTCCACGAGATGTCGACGAAGCGTGGCCTCAAACCAGTTAATCCATATTTCATGTCGATAGTGTAAGTAGGCGAGAATAAGCAAGCTCTTACTCGGAAAATGGCGATAAAACGTCACCTTAGTAACTTTTGACGCTTTAATCAGCGTGTCCACCCCCGTCGCCCTGAATCCAGTGGAATAAAAAAGATCGTGCGCCGTGAGTAATATTTTATCTCTGACGCTGATTTTTGTCTCGTTATCTGCAGGTTCGGTTTTCATTTTTTCGACAGCCTCAAAAAGAGTGTTGACAGCGTTATTTTTCAGGCATAGATTACCGCAAGTAGACAGACCTGTCTACATAAATCACACTGAGGTAATCGCCATGAACACACGCCCTCCTTTACCGCCCTTCACTCGTGAAAGCGCCATCGAAAAAGTCAGGCTAGCAGAAGATGGCTGGAACAGCCGCGATCCGGCGAAAGTCGCGCTTGCCTATACGCTGGACACCCAATGGCGTAACCGCGCAGAGTTCGCCACCAACCGTGAAGAAGCCCAGGCGTTTCTGGAGCGGAAATGGAAAAAAGAGCTGGAGTATCGTCTGATTAAAGAGCTCTGGGCATTTACGGATAACCGGATCGCGGTGCGCTATGCCTATGAATGGCATGATGATTCCGGCAACTGGTTCCGCTCTTACGGCAATGAAAACTGGGAGTTCGAGCCGGACGGCCTGATGAAGCGCCGCTTTGCCTGCGTAAACGATATGCCGATAAAAGAATCCGAGCGGTTGTTCCACTGGCCGCTGGGCAGACGCCCGGACGATCACCCTTCGCTGAGCGATCTTGGCTTATAGGATTTTCGCACCACTCCGGGCCGCCCCGGAGTGGTGACTTTACAGCGCGCCGAGCTGTTTCATCAGCGTCAGGTTGTCCTCAATGTGCCAGTTTGCCGCAATCTTACCGTCAGCGACTTCATAAATATCGGTGGCGATAAAATCTATTTTCTGCCCCTGTCCTTTCAGCTTGCCAAATGTCCCGGTGAAGGTGCCGTGAAAATGTAGATGCGAAACCACGCGATCGCCTGAAATAATCATTTGCTCAACGTCACAACGCAAATCAGGCACGGCTGTTCGAAACGCCCTGGAAGCTAGAATAGCGCCCTCGGGACCTTGCTTACGTCCTTCCGGGGGCGTTTTATCAATAAAGTTTACTGCCAGGGCATCACGCGCCAGAGTTTCATTACCGGTGTTCCAGAACGTGGCATATTTTCTGGCAGCAGCTTCATTCGCCTTTAATTGTGCCTGTGACAGACTGTTGTCCACAATAAGCTGTTTCGGCTGCAGCCATTTCCCCTGCGAGGAAATAGCATTGCCCGACAGACCAGCAAAAATAAGCGCCGCGATAGCGGGACGAAAACACGTCGTATATTTCATGTTGTTTCTCAATAGAGTATTACGCCACCCGCAGACGATGCCCTGCGGATCAAATTAATGAGGGTCAGTTAATTAACGCCCCGCCCTCAATATCAATAATCGATCCCGTGACAAAGGGATTATCAATGGCGAAAAGATACCCCTGCGCGATGTCCTCCGCCCTTCCCCAGGCCTTGGCTGGCAGGGTTTCCGCCGCGCCGGCGAGCATTTTTTCCCGCGCGGCGGCGTCCATCCCCGCATACGCTTCCGTGTCGGTCAGCCCCGGACTGACGACGTTGACGCGCAGCGGTGAAAGCTCTTTCGCCAGCACTTTTGTCGCAGCCTCAATGGCGGCATTCATCGTTGTTTTTACGATGGAGCCCGCCACGGTGCGGCGCGCCACGAAACCGCTGGTGAACGTCAACGTACCGCGGGGGGCAATATTCCCGCTGAGATAGCGGGCGACATTGAGGCTTCCCCAGAATTTTGTATCAAAGGCCTGCCTTGCCGCACGGAGATCCAGTCCGGAAAGCAACCCGCCCGGCGCCTGTGAACCCGCCGTGACGACAACATTATTGACCTCGCCCAGCGTTTCACCGAGCGCAACAAGCTCTTCCTCACGGCTGATGTCCAGCACGAGGGTGTGAACGGACGCGGCGTGGGCGCTCAGCCGCTGTCGCGCGGTGTCCAGTTTTGCGCTGTCGCGTCCGGCAAGAATAATCTCCTCACCGCGCCCGGCAAGCAGGCTGCCCACGGCGAAACCGATGCCGGAAGCGCCGCCGATAATTAAAGTTTTACGGGTCATAATGTTTCCTCCTGTAGAGCGTACGTTGGGTAATCGGTATATCCCGTGCCGGTACCGCCAAACAGCGTGGCGGGGTCGCGCACCTGGGCAAGAGGCAGCTGGTTTGCCAGCCGGTGGGGCAAATCGGGGTTGGCAATAAAAGGTCGGCCGAAGGCAATCAAATCGGCATAGCCGGCAGCAAGGATCTTTTCTGCTTTATCAAGGTCATAGTTACCCGCGACGATAAGAGTTCCGCTGAAGGTCTCGCGAAGGGACTGACGGAAACGCTCGGGTACCTGAGGGGCATCATCCCAGTCGGCTTCCGCCAGATGGATGAATGCAATACCTTTTTGTTCACACCAGGCCGCAAGCGCAAGTATGGCTTCAGAGACCTGCGGGTCGTTCATCCCGCGCTGGGTAATAAATGGGGAAAGGCGGATGCCCGTGCGCTCGTGACCAATGGCCTCGGCAATGGCGCTTAACACCTCCTGGGCAAAACGGATGCGGTTCACCAGCGTACCGCCGTACTCATCCGTGCGTTTATTGGAGGTTTGGCGCAGGAACTGGTCTATCAGATACCCGTTTCCGCCGTGGACCTCGACACCATCAAACCCGGCCTGAACGGCATTCAAAGCGGCCTGGCGATAGTCCGCGACGATGTTCTGAATGTCCTTGCGCGAGAGCGTTCTCGGCTGCGGGCAGTCAACCATCTGGCCTTCCCCACGCTCATTCACCACCCACACCTGCGCATCTGGGGCCAGCGCTGACGGGGCGACGGGCTGACCATCCTGGTGAAAACTGGCGTGCGACATTCGCCCGACGTGCCAGAGTTGCGAAAAAATCACTCCGCCCGCCTGATGCACGGCGCCCGTCGTGAGTTGCCATCCCGAAACCTGTTCAGGCGAATGGATGCCGGGTGTCCATGAGTATCCCTGGCCCTGAGGCGAAATCTGCGTGGCTTCCGTGATGATTAATCCCGCGCTGGCACGCTGCCGGTAATACTCTGCCATCAGCGCGGAGGGGATATTTCCCGGCTGAAGGGAGCGCGCGCGGGTCATCGGCGCCATGACGATACGATTTTTCAGGTCCAGCGAACCCAGCCTGTAGCGTTCAAAAAGTGAGGTACGTTGCATGATTTTAACCCTTATGGTTTGGATAAAATCACTTTACAGCCGGCATCTGATTTTGATAATTACGCTAAAAGTAGATGCACTTTTCGGAAAATATGAATAATGGGCAAACTCGAAGACATGGCCTTACTGGTGGAAGTTGCCGAGGCCGGAAGTCTTTCCGCCGCCGGACGACGCCTGTCGCTTTCCCCCGCTACCATGACGGCCAGGCTGAAGGCGATTGAGGAGCGTTACCAGACGCGCCTGTTTCACCGCTCAACGCGATCCCTCACCCTGACCCGCGCCGGGGAAGAGTTTTACCATGCCGCGCTGCGCGTGCTGGAAGAGATGCATCATGCCGAGTCGTTACTGACGCAAAAAGAGGGCGTGCTCAGCGGCAATATTCGCCTTTCCGCGCCCTCGGATTTTGGCAGACAGTATCTTAGCCCCGCCGTCATTGAATTTTCTCGTCACCATCCTGCCGTCAAATTTTACATCTCGCTAAAAGAACACGTTGAGGATCTGGTCGCTAACCGGCTGGATATGAGCGTGCGTTTTGGCAACCTGCCGGACAGCAGTCTTGTTGTCAGAAACATCCGCCCGAACCGTCGGGTGCTGGTCGCCTCCGGGGCGTATCTTAACGACCACGGCGTCCCCGTCACGTTTGCCGATTTAGCCCGGCACCGGTGCCTGGCGCTGGAGTCGCAGGGCGTGGTGATGAACGAATGGCGCTTTGAAACTAAAGGTGAGGAAAGCATTGTTCGCGTTGAGCCCGCCATGGTGTGCGACGACGGAGCATTGCTTCGTCAGTGGGCGCTCAGCGGAGCGGGCATCGCGGGGAAATCGTGGTGGGACGTCAAAGACGACGTTGAAACCGGAAGGCTCACGGTGCTGTTTGCCGACAGCTTCACCGGGTTTAGCCGATACGATCGCAAAGATGTCGGGCTGCAGCTTGTTTACCCCCAGCGCAAACTGCAGCCGCTTCAGGTAACGGCGTTTAGCCAGTTTTTTCTCGACTGGCTTAAAAAACATTAACGTAAAAAACAGTGATACACTTACTCCACCTAGCCGATTGTCCCGTCTTTACGGCGTAAGGTAGCACAACTGTAACCAAAATACAAAATGGTCACTCGTTGCCAACCATGGCCCGTCACGCTAAGCTTACATAATGACTAAAACTACGAACGCCCCATCAATACGTGGTCCACTTGACCATTCTGTCAGAGAGCAAATCGTCGAAGCGGCTTTTGAGCACTTCGGTCACTACGGTTATGAAAAAACCACCGTCGCCGAACTGGCAAAATCCATTGGTTTTTCAAAATCCTACATTTATAAGTTCTTCGATTCCAAGCAGGCTATTGGCGAGGTGATCTGCGCTAACCGCCTGGAGCTGATCATGGCGGCGGTGCTTTCCGCCATTGAGGATGCGCCGTCAGCAAGCGAAAAACTCCGCCGCCTTTTCAAGGCGCTCACCGAGGCGGGAAGCGAGCTGTTTTTCCACGATCGTAAGCTTTACGACATCGCCGCCGTCGCCGCGCGCGAGCAGTGGCCGTCGACAGAGCGGTATGCAGAAAGTCTGATGAAGCTGATTGAGAGCATCATTATCGAAGGCAGGCAGGCCGGTGAGTTTGAAAGAAAAACGCCGCTGGATGAGGTCACTCAGGCTATCCACATGGTGATGTGTCCTTTTATTAATCCCGTTCAGCTGCAATACAATCTCGAAATGGCTCCCACCGCGGCGGTGCTTCTCTCTTCACTCATTTTAAGAAGCCTTGCCCCCTAATTTGTGACCATTGACATTTTTGGTCACCAGTCAGAGAATGCGGAAACCGTCCTGTTACGTCGAAAAGGTTTCCCATGCTCAGGCTCACTTCAGCCCGCGTTGCCGTTTGTCTCATGCCGTTTGCCCTGGTGGCATGCGGCGATATTTCCGCAAGTGACGATCCGCGTACAAAGCCACCGCTTGTCCGATCCGCATCCGTCGAGCTTGCGAACAATAGCGCCCGCGCCTTCACGGGCGTGGTGGTCGCAAGAACGCAAAGCGATTTAGGTTTCAGAGTTCAGGGCAAAATCCTTGAGCGACTGGTTGATACGGGCCAGACCGTCAAACAGGGTCAGCCCTTGCTGCGCCTGGATCCGGTTGACCTGAAATTACAGGCACAGGCGCAGCAGCGTGCGGTGGATGCGGCTCAGGCGCGCGCGCGAAAAGCCTCCAGCGATGAGGCGCGCTATCGCGGACTTGTGGCGTCCGGCGCCGTTTCTGCCTCGGAGTATGACCAGATCAAAGCGGCAGCCGATACGGCCAGGGCCGATCTCAGCGCCGCCCGCGCGCAGGCCAACGTGGCGCAAAACGCCACGGGATATGCCGTCCTGCTGGCGGATTCAGACGGCGTGGTCATGGAGACGCTCGCCGAGCCGGGTCAGGTCGTCAGTGCCGGACAGGTGACGATCAGGCTCGCCAGAGCGGGACAGCGTGAAGCGCTCGTGCAGCTTCCGGAAACATTGCGCCCTGCCGTCGGCAGCGAAGCGCAGGCCACGCTTTATGGCAATGAAAAACACCCGGTCACCGCAACGCTGCGCCTGCTTTCTGACTCGGCCGATGCCGCGACCCGCACGTATGAAGCCCGCTACGTGCTGGATGGCCTGCTGGCGAACGCGCCGCTGGGGGCGACCGTCACGCTGAACATTCAGGACAATAAAGCGGAAGGTCTGGTCATGCAGGTCCCGCTGGCCTCACTCTATGATGCAGGAAAAGGTCCCGGCGTCTGGCGCATTTCAGCCCAGCCCGCAAAGGTCGCATGGACGCCCGTCAAGGTGCTGAGCGTGGGTGAAGATGCCGTGCTGGTCACGGGCGGCGTGAAGCCCGGTGAGAAGATTGTTGCGCTAGGCGCACATCTTCTGCACGAAGGTGAGGTCGTCAGGCTCGCGAAACAACGCAATAACGCCCTGGCGGAGAACACGCCATGAGCGGAAGCCGCTTCAACCTGTCCGCGCTGGCCGTCCGCGAACGTTCCATCACGCTGTTTCTGATCGTTCTGGTGACGATTGCCGGAATTTACGCCTTCTTTGGGCTCGGCCGCGCGGAAGATCCGCCCTTCACGGTGAAGCAAATGACGGTGATAACCGTCTGGCCGGGTGCGACCGCGCAGGAGACCCAGGATCAGGTCGCGGAGCCGCTGGAAAAGCGCCTGCAGGAACTCAAGTGGTATGACCGTACCGAAACCTATACCCGTCCCGGCATGGCATTTATCACGCTGTCGTTGCAGGACAAAACGCCGCCAGCCGAAGTGCAGGAGGAGTTCTATCAGGCGCGTAAAAAGCTTGGAGATGAATCGCAGCGTCTCCCGGCGGGCGTCATCGGCCCGATGATCAATGACGAATTCTCGGATGTCACCTTTGCCCTCTTTGCCCTGAAAGCAAAAGGCGAACCGCAGCGGCAGCTGGTACGCGATGCCGAAGGCCTGCGCCAGCAGCTTCTGCACGTTCCCGGCGTGAAGAAAGTGAACATTATCGGCGAACAGGCCGAGCGGATTTATGTCGCCTTCTCCCACGACCGCCTGGCGACGATAGGGCTCTCACCCAAGGATATTTTCAATGCCCTCAACAGCCAGAACGCGTTGACCGCGGCGGGTTCGATTGAGACCCGAGGAGCGCAGATTTTTATCCGCCTTGACGGCGCGTTCGATGAACTGAAGAAAATCCGCGATACGCCTTTTGTCGCTCAGGGCAAAACCCTCAAGCTGTCCGATGTGGCAACGGTTGAGCGAGGCTACGAAGATCCCCCGACGATGCTGATACGCAATCAGCATGAACCCGCCCTTCTGCTGGGCATCGTAATGCGCGAAGGCTGGAACGGTCTGGCGCTTGGTAAAGCGCTGGATGCGGAAACGGCAAAAATTAATGATAGCCTGCCGCTTGGCATGTCCCTGACCAAAGTCACCGATCAGTCCGTCAATATTCGCTCGTCGGTCGATGAGTTTATGATCAAATTCTTTGTCGCACTGCTTGTGGTCATGGTGGTTTGTTTTGTCAGCATGGGCTGGCGCGTGGGGGTAGTCGTTGCGGCGGCGGTCCCGCTGACGCTGGCGGTCGTCTTCGTGGTGATGGAGGCTGCGGGAATAAACTTTGACCGCGTCACGCTGGGCTCCCTGATACTCGCCCTCGGCCTGCTGGTTGACGATGCCATTATCGCCATCGAAATGATGGTGGTGAAGATGGAGGAAGGTTACGACAGAATCAAAGCCTCAGCCTACGCCTGGAGCCATACCGCCGCGCCCATGCTGGCCGGAACCCTGGTGACGGCCATTGGCTTTATGCCGAATGGGTTTGCCCAGTCGACCGCCGGGGAATACACCAGCAATATGTTCTGGATTGTCGGCCTCGCCCTGATTGCATCGTGGTTTGTCGCGGTGGTGTTCACGCCCTATCTTGGGGTGAAGATCCTGCCGGCGATCCCCAAAATGGAAGGCGGCCATGCCGCCATCTATAACACGCCTCGCTATAACCGTTTTCGCCAGCTGCTTGGCCGCGTTATCGCCAGAAAGTGGCGCGTGGCCGGGTCCGTGGTCGCCATTCTCATTCTGGCCGTGCTCGGCATGGGGCTGGTAAAAAAACAGTTTTTCCCGACCTCCGATCGCCCGGAAGTGCTGGTTGAAGTACAGATGCCCTACGGCACCTCAATTGCGCAAACCAGCACCGCCACCGCAAAAATAGAAGCGTGGCTGGGCCAGCAGCCGGAAGCCAAAATCGTCACTGCCTATATTGGTCAGGGGTCGCCCCGTTTTTATCTGGCAATGGCGCCTGAACTGCCCGATCCCTCTTTTGCGAAAATCGTGATCCTGACGGACAGCGAGACGTCACGCGAGGCGCTCAAGTTCAGGCTCAGGGAGGCCGTCGCCAGCGGTCTTGTGCCCGAAGCCCGCGTGCGGGTGACGCAGCTGGTATTCGGCCCTTACTCGCCCTTCCCGGTTGCCTGGCGCGTGTCGGGCCCGGATGTCGAACAGGTGCATGACATCGCTGATAAGGTGAAAGCCGTGCTCCAGGCAAGCCCGATGATGCGAACCGTCAACACCGACTGGGGGTCACGCGTTCCCGTCCTGCATTTCACTCTCGATCAAAACCGCCTGCAGGCGACCGGCTTAACCTCCAGCGCCGTGGCCGATCAGCTTCAGTTTCTGCTTTCAGGCGTGCCTGTCACCTCCGTGCGGGAAGATATTCGATCGGTAGACGTCATTGCCCGCGCGGCGGGCGATATCCGTCTTGACCCGGCAAAAATCGAAGGCTTTACCCTGGTCGGCAATGCGGGACAGCGCGTGCCGCTGTCTCAAATTGGCAAGATAGAGGTCGGCATGGAAGACCCGGTCCTTCGCCGTCGCGATCGCACCCCGACAATTACCGTGCGGGGCGATATTGCCGACAATCTTCAGCCACCGGACGTGTCGGTCGCCATCATGAAGCAGCTCCAGCCGATCGTTGATGCGCTGCCGGCCGGATACCGTATTGACATGGCGGGTTCGATTGAGGAATCGGGCAAAGCGACGCAGGCGATGTTACCGCTGTTCCCGATCATGATAGCCCTGACGCTGCTGATCATCATTTTGCAGGTGCGCTCACTCTCCGCGATGGTGATGGTGTTCTTAACCGCGCCGCTGGGGCTGATTGGCGTCGTGCCGACCCTGCTGATATTTAATCAGCCGTTTGGCATTAACGCGCTGGTCGGTCTGATCGCCCTTTCCGGCATTCTGATGCGCAATACGCTGATCCTGATCGGTCAAATCGATCATAACCAGAAGGACGGCCTCGAGCCGTTCCAGGCGGTGGTTGAAGCGACTGTCCAGCGCGCACGCCCGGTCTTACTGACCGCCATGGCGGCCGTGCTGGCGTTCATTCCCCTGACGCATTCGGTATTCTGGGGCACGCTGGCCTGGACGCTGATCGGCGGAACGCTGGGCGGGACGATCATTACGCTCGTCTTCCTGCCCGCGATGTATGCGATCTGGTTTCGGATCCGCCCCGCGGAACAACGCGTGCAGCACGTTGCTGAAAACGTGTAAACTACCATGAGTAGATAACACTTCTGAGGAAAACATGGTTGTTAAGCGCTTAAGAAAAGAGGATCGCCGCGTGCAGCTGCTGGAGGTTGCGCGAGGGATCGTGCGTCAGCAAGGCACGGAGGCGCTGACGCTTGGCTACCTGGCCGAGCGGGCCAACGTGACCAAACCTATCCCCTACGACCACTTTGGCGATCGTGAAGGGTTGCTGATGGCGCTGTACAAGGATTATAGCGATCGGCAGCTCGCGAAATTCCGCGAGACGCTGGCGGTCGACAGCAAAACGCTGGAGAAGACGATCCGCTTTTTCAGCGCGGCCTATATCGACTGTGCGATTGCCGCCGGGCCTGAAACCGGGCCAATCGCCGCGGCGCTGTCCGGTTCTCGCGCGCTGCAGACGTTTCGGGAAGCATGCGTGGCCGAATGTGCCGACTGCCTGCGCACCGCGCTTTCCCCTTTTATCGTCTTAAAAGGCGTTCAGGGGGAAGCGGTACTGACGGCTATTATTGGCGCGGCGGAGGCGCTCAGCACCGCGGCGGGCAACGGCGTGCTCGCCCGGAACGTGGCGGAAGATACGCTCAGCGGCGCCATGACCGGGGTGCTGGAGACTTACGCGAATAGCACAAAATGATCGCCGGGGGCGGATTGACACCTAAGTTACCAATAGTAATATATGAGTCACTTCTCCCCCATCTGGAGGTCGCTATGTCTGCAACACATGCCATTAAAAACGCGCTGATCGTGACGGCACACCCGATCGACAATTCGTTATCCCATACGCTGGCAGCCCGTATTGCCGGGAAATTACGCGAGGAAGGTACGCAGGTTGAGTTCGCCGATCTGCATGCTGAAGGGTTTAATCCGGCGATGACCCGCGCCGATCTTGATTTGTATCACGGCAATCCGAGCGCCCTTCCCGACGATATTCTGCGCGAGCAGCAGCGCGTCGAGCGCGCGGACATGCTGGTATTCGTCTTCCCGGTGTACTGGTGGTCGGTTCCCGCGCTGTTGAAAGGCTGGTTCGATCGCGTGTTAACCCTGAACTGGGCGTATAAGGTGGCCGAAGACGGCCGGATTGTGGGCAACTTAAGGGATGTTCCCGTCCGCCTGATTGCCACTGGCGGTAGCGATCTGACCGGATTTGATAAACACGGCTATTCGACGGCGATTCAGACGCAGATTATCGAAGGCGTGTTTGGCTTCTGCGGGTTGAAGAACGTCAAGCTCGATATCCTTTACCAGGCAGACACGGCGACGCCCGAGCAGGTTGACGAATTCCTGAGCGAGATCGGCAACCTAAAATAATATTGGCTATCCAGCCAGCAACGGCGTGCCTCCTTCGCCATAAGGAGGCACGAGTTCTCGATGTTACTAACCGTCAGGGATCCTGCTGGCAAACCGGAACTCTCTTTCTTGTGATTATTCAAAAAATAACGAGAAAAGGCCAATCGTCATCACTACACTCATAATCACCTGAATCAAAATAATAAAAAAAGCGATCCCACCCAATACCGTGATTTTTCGACGCAGAATGAAAGTTATGCCGGAAAGTACAGCACTGAACAGAATGGCTTTTAGTATATAGGAAAGCGGCACCATGGCCGGGTGACCGGTCTGCACTCCAGCAAGCCCAATGAGACCCAGTAGAAAATTACCGCAAATTCCCCATCCCCAGAAAGTCATCGGTAAGCTCATCTGTCCCGCGACTAATCTTTTCAACATATGCACATCCTTTTTGTGATTTTTTATCGAAGCACAACGGTTTTTATCCAGTCTCTCGCACAGTTGGATTGTGCAATAAGTCGAGCCGACAAATACGCAACTACCAAATATGCTGATATGATTTTGTTCATCTTTACATGCATATTGATGGTATTGAAAAGAACTATCGGCAGCAATTTGTTAAAGTTTAACGGCTCGTCCGAGATATATCAGCGAAGGTCATAACATGTTTACGTCAGTTCAGCCAACAACCACTCTCACCACCACCGGAACCTTCGGCGGTGCGAGCGTATCTGTAGCAAACGACTGACAAACAGAACCTCAATCCCCGCCGACATGGACGGGGAAATCTCTCTCCGTTCACCACCCTCTGAATGGAGAAAGAAAATGGTTTCATCTGACAGTGCTCTCTTGATTATCGACATGCAGCAGGGCCTCTTTCGGGGCCCGGTTTCCCCTTGCTCCGCCGATGCCGTTCTGGCCAATATCCGTCTGTTAATCACCAACGCGCGACACGCTCAGGCGCCCGTCTTTTTTGCCCGCCATATTGGACCAGATGATTCACCGCTCTCAGAAAATGGGCCGTTAACACAGCTCATACCCGAGCTGGACGTCCAGGAGCAGGATATGGTTTTCACCAAGCGCTATCCCAGCTGTTTTCGGGATACGGTATTGCTGCGAGAACTTAATCAGAGAGGCATCAAACAGCTGGTCATTGCCGGGATGAAAACAGAGTTTTGCGTCGATACGACCTGCCGGGCCGCACCGGGGCTGGGTTTCAGGACGGTATTAATTTCTGATGCGCATACCACAATGGATAATGACTGTTTATCCGCCAGCGACATTATTGCCCATCACAACAGCACGCTGGCAGGCCCGTTTGTGACGCTGTCGACTGCTCGTGACTGGCTTTTTAGTACGGTGAGTTGACTCAGGTGATCGCTTATCTCTTTACCCGGCTCGCCTTTCCGCGCGCCGGGCACATAAGAGAATAATTACAGGGTAAACCCACCGTCACCCACCTGTGCCTGAGCGTACCATTTCATCAGCTTCCCGGTGCCGGGCTCGTTTTCTGCCGGTGACCATGGGGCGGTATCGTGCTCGGGCACGGGCTGATACCCCCCGTGCTTAACCTCAAAAATGACGCCGCCTTTATCCAGCGACAGCACGGCATGCCAGGTACCGGCATCCATCTCCAGCACCTTGCACTCTTCGCCTAATACGACGCGCCGGGTCACGCTACCGCTGTCATCAAAGTTCAGCACCAGAAAGCGACCGCTCAGCGCCGTCAGCAGTTCAAAGGTGTGCGGATGGCGATGGGGACGAACATAGGTGCCGGGCTCCATTGCAATGGCCAGGCGCTGCACCGGGTCGCTAAGCTCAGGATGTAAATTGCGATGCGCGCGTAAGCGAGGGGAATTAGCCGCCTGCTCGCTTTGCTGCTGCAGGTCACTGAAAGTAATTTGTTTCATATACACCTTTGTGGATGGGATCAGCGGACGGCAATCCGGTTGCCGCAGGACGTTATACCATCCTGAAAAGCCGATGAGCTATGGCGTTTGTGAAACAAAACGCTGCAACGTTTTCGCATGCTCTGTTACAGCGTGCTCAAAGCAGTGTGATGGACTCATCCAGCCAGCCGGGGAGATGTTCTCTGTACCAGCTCAGGTAGCGATGAAAATCACTCTTTTTCCTTTCGTGCAGAAGTAATACGACTTCAGTCACTATCCATGCTTTAGCGAGAGCAATCTCTCTGGCTAACCTGCCTGCGGCCGAATGCGTGGCAAAAACACAGTAGCGCTCGGCAAGCTGTGAAATGCTATGTTTTGAGCCCATCCCCTTCACCAGTGGAGCAAGGTCAATAGCCGGGCTGCCTGTGCCGAACCTTTCCCAGTCGAAGAGCACCGCATCGCCGTTTTCTCTTCTGCCCCAGTTGCCCGCATTGGTATCACCAGAAATTAAACCTTCCTGACTAAACAAAACCCTGCCCGCCTGCTGAAAACATCGCATCTGCTGCTCGGCGCGGACGGGTAATTCCAAAAGAGATAAGGATTTTTCAAGCGCTGACTCAGACCAGGTATGGCTGTGATAAATCCATCCCGGTTCAGCAGGATAATCGTGAAGGCGCGAAAGTCGATTCAGTATGTCGTCCCCTGCAACCTCTTCCTGGGAGATCTTATGAGGAACGTATTCGAGCGTCAGGCTGCGTCTATGGGTATCTGCGTGCAACAGTCGAGGGGATTCAATAACGCCACAGAGTGGATCTGCTGCATGTTCATAAAAGCTGTATTCAACATCACTAACAGGGCATTTCTCTATTACCTGGTTGCCATGTTGATCTGCAATCAATTGGACTTTTGCTGCCCCCATTCTGGACAGGTTTTCGCCAGCCATACCATCCTCAGCCACTCGTTTGGTTACAGAACGTAAGTATAGCGTGATGTGTCAACATTCTAGGTTGAGTAAAACTCACATTGATTCCCACTATTTATCGTTTTTAAAAAGTGATTGCCCTGAATACCATCCCCTCATCCCTGGGATAGAAAAAAATATTACTAAGCTTGTATGGAGCACCTATGACTCTCGATGTTTTATTCCCTGTAATAAATATTATCTCGCCGCGTAAATTTAGCGCCGATGCAAATATGAATGAGTTAATAACATTACTTTCAGCAGAAAAAGAAAGTTCAGAAGCGCTTTCGCCTTTCTTGCATCGACTGCATCTTCTGTCTTTCGCCCAAAGCAATCCGGGTAACGCTGAAGAGTTGCTCTCAGCGCATTTGCCTAAAGAAGATGGTCTCCTTCCGCTGCTTGACTTTGCGGACTGGCCAAGGGTGCATTACGCCGCGTCAGGCGAAGTTCAGACGGCTGAATCTGAGGAGTACTTCCGTGAAATGACATCGGCTGCCAATCTGTTACGCTCTGCGCTGATCGACGCTGAACGCGCAAAGGGAACGCCTGCGCTTTATATACTGGATAAATTACTCAACCTGAACAGCGCCCTGCCGGATAGATATAAAAAGATGGCAAATATCCCCTACGCATAAATACGTTCAATATGCGGAATATCTCGCAATTAATATTCCGCTATTTATTAAACCCGCTTTTCATTGAAATCAATACAGACGATATCCAAAGAAGGCACCACTGGCGCATTAAGGTTAAGCCAGGCCAGCAACCGTTCAATGCTCTCTCCTCTGAGCGAACTTTTGGGCCAGACAAGATAGTAGCCGTCACCGGTTGCGATGGCTTCCCTGAAGGGCAATGCGAGCAGCCCGCTTTTCAGGGCTTCCAGCGTGAGTCGAAGATCGGCTATAGCAACACCATGTCCGTGCATGGCCGCAAGGCTTCCCTGCTCCAGGGTGTCGAACACGATCCCGCCGCTCATGTCGAGTCCGGGGAATAAGCCCGTCCTTTTAAGCCAGCGTCGCCAGTCTCGTCGGTCCGGTGAGGGGTGGATAAGCTCGCACTGGGCAAGCTGATGCCGGGCAGACTCCAGCAAAGACGGGGTACAAACCGGAATAAGCCATTCACTGAAGAGCAGCCTGCTTTCTGTCGACTCGCCGAAATAGCCATTACCGAGGAGGATCGCGCAATCGTAAGGTTCCCGGCTGAAGTCAACCGTGTCGAAGTCCATCCAGACGCTGGCAATTTCGATTTTCGGCTTCGCATGGTTCTCGCGAAAGGATTTAAGCACATTCAGAAGCCATCGCATCGTCAGGGAGCTTGGTGCTTTGAGTCGCAGAAGGTGGTTTTCACTTTTAAATGCGCGACAGGCCCACTCAATATTCGAGAAACTTTCGCTAAGCTGACCGGCCAGAATACGCCCGGCGTCGCTGACCTCCACTCTCGGCCCCTGTCGTTTAAACAGCTCGCAGTCGAACCACATTTCTAGCGTCTGGACATGCCTGCTGACCGCACCCGGCGTGATATTCAGGACTTCAGCCGCTTTGCTGAAGGAGTTCAGCCGTGCGGCAACTTCAAACGCGCGCAGCGCATACAGTGGCGGTAAAGACATACGTTCCCTTTCTGTAAGGTGTAATCATGCAGTTTTTGTATTATCGGCACACGGTGACGTTTCATCCCATTCCTCAGCCGGAAACGCCAGCAGCAATTCCCTCAGCAGGGACTCAAGCTGCGCGCGTTGCGCGTCCGACAAGCTGCTCAGTAGCGCATTCTGCGTTTCCGTGTGCACGACCAGCGCCTGTTCGATAAGAGCCTGCCCGCGCGGCGTCAGGCTGACGAGCGAGCTGCGCTTGTCATCGGGATCGGCAATTCTCCTGATAAGCCCTTGTTGTTCAAGACGGTTGAGCCGGTTCGTTATCGCCCCTGAGGTGATCAACAGCGATGTATACAGCTGCGTGGGCGAAAGGCAGTACGGCTCACCGGCGCGGCGCAGCGTGGCGAGCACGTCAAACTCGCCCTCGCGAAAGCCAAACTGAGCCATCGCCTCAGCCCATTCTTTTCCCAGATGCTTCATCAGCCGGAGCATTCGGCCAAAAATTTTCATCGACGAGGCGTCCAGCTCCGGCATGGCGCGGCCCCACTGGCCGACGACGAAATCTAAATGGTCTTTCATTTTCACCTCTAATGGGGTGGGTATTTATCCTGTTGTGCGGTACATCTTACGCAAAAACACATTTTATCTTAACGTTAAGATAAATGCTCGCGGCGATTTGCCCGGGCAATTCACACCCGAAAAGGATTCCATGTTGAAACGCACATCGCCATTACTCTTCGCAATAATCGCTTTTATCGTCGGGCTGAACCTTCGCCCCGTTCTGGCCTCGGTTGGACCACTGTTCTCCGTGCTGCAGCGCGAAGCGGGGCTGACCGCGACGCAATTTAGCCTGCTGACTACCCTGCCGGTGGCGATGATGGGACTCGCCGCCCTGTGTGGTCCCTGGCTTTTGGTCACAGTCGGAGCAATCAGGGGAATTATGCTCGGGCTCTTCATCCTTCTTGCGGCCTGTTTGTTACGCGGGTTTAGCGCTTCACCGGCGAATCTTATGGGCACCGCGTTACTGGGCGGGGCCAGCATCGGCACGATCCAGGCGTTAATGCCTGCCCTGGTAAAAAAGGCATATACGCAAACGGCCAGCACGATAATGTCGCTATTCAGCACGGGCATTATGGCCGGTGCGGCTGTCGCCGCCGCCAGCGCTGAGCCGTTGTTTTCATGGCTAACGCTGAAGCCCGCGCTGGCAATGGCAGGGCTGTTAGCGCTGCTGGCGCTGATGCTCTGGATAACGCTGGTGAAGCATCCTGGCGGGGAAAAAACAGCCCACGAAACCGTTACGCTCTCGTCCTCCCGTACGGCACTACTGTTGTTCTTTTTCGGCGTGGGAACGGGAGCCTATACGCTGGTACTGGCCTGGTTGCCCCCGCTCTATATTCAGGCGGGATGGACCGCACGCAGCAGCGGCTACATGCTGGCCTGGCTGACGTTAACCGAGGTTGTCGCTGGGTTTGTCGTCTCCGCGCTGATTGGTAAATTCCCCGATCGCCGCGTGCCGCTGATCGCCGTATTGTTGCTGCTGCTGGCGGGATTACTGTGCCTGGTCTTTTCGCCGGGTACAACGCCCGTCTTATCCACGTTGCTGCTTGGCACTGGGATCGGCGCCCTCTTCCCGCTGTCGCTTATCGTCACGTTCGATCATGCGCGAACGCCCGCGCAGGCCGGGAAGTTACTGTCTAAAGTTCAGGGAGGTGGATATATGATTGCCGCGCTTATGCCGTTAATTGCGGGGATCGTTCGCGACAGTTCGGTCTCGCTGACCAGCGCATGGTTGATCATGAGTGCGGGAGTCGTGCTGCTGATCGTCATCGCGCTGAATTTTAAACCCGTCGTGGACGTTCAGGCACGGTGAATGCGATACCAGAATTGAGAGTCGTATTTCAGCCGATCGTGAGATAATTTCAGGGTGAATTTCACCTCATTCAGGAGTGGATATGTTGCAAACGTTACCGGGTATTGATGTCTTGTTCGTCGCCGGGTTCGGGCCCATATCGCGGGATACGGAGTCCAGCGCCGCGTTTTATGTCCAGGCACTCGGCCTTCCGCTGAAGCCGATGGAGGGGAATAGCGAATATCTGCTCACTGAAGCGGGCCAGCTGGAAGGCGTGAAGCATTTTGCCGTCTGGCCGCTCGCACAGGTGGCTGCGTCCTGTTTTGAAGAAGAACAGTGGCCCACGGAGCACCCGATACCGCAGGGATGGATTGAGTACGAAGTACAGGATCTGGACTCGGCTACCCGCGTTCTGAGCGAAAAAGGCTATCGGTTGCTGGTGGCTAACCGTATAGAGCCGTGGGGGCAAACCGTCACTCGCCTGCTCAGCCCGGAAGGTTTGCTTACCGGGCTGACGATTACGCCGTGGCTGCGGGGGTAATGGGGGTTTGCTTTGGGCGGATTTATTTAGGGGAATGTCTGCTTTGAGCAAGGAGCAGACATTATTAACTTCATTAGGTATGAATTAGCATTAGCATTAGCAACTCAGCAGACGAATCATGGCGATCAGAATGACAAGGTCAGGTTTTCATTTTTCACGATAATTTTTTTGTTGTTGATAATCAGCAGAGAAGATGTTCCTACACCAGTAAATAGTGCGTCCCCTTTAAAGAAGGTCTGATCTTGTTTGCCGGTTAAATGTCTTGCCATTTCCAGATCGCTTCCTTTCAGAAGGATTGTCACATTGATTTTGCGCACGCCGATATACTTCATGCCTGCATCGCTAAGCACAGGCGCCATATCTGAAAGCATAAAAAATAGAACAAAAATTAAAACTAAAATTGATATAACGGTACTTCTTTTATCTTCTTTTTTTACCATTTTATCAATGCAAGTATAGATAATCAGTGTAATAAAAAATGCGGTGAATAGTAACGACAATAAAACAAACTTCCCATCAAACATTCCATTAGCGCCACCAATAAAAAGAATAACGGCACCCACAAAAGCAATAATTAAATGGGCATACAAAGCAACATAAACCCTCATTATCCTCCCCGCTTTGAGGGTTGCTTTCAGTTTTCCACGCCATTCTTTACGCTTTATTTTTTTATTGGGTGCGAGGAGTAAAATAAACATCGAGCAGTAATAAGAGGTTACAACCGACATTGAATACCATATTGCAAGAGAGAATGTAAGAAAAATTGAAAAAGAGATAATGACAAGAAGAAAAAATATGACATCAGAAAGTGATAATCCTGTAGGTAAGAAGCCAATTCTCATAGAGTAAATCATAAACACCACCACACCGCCCCCTATCAGGGAAAGGTAGATGTTTTTTGCTATGTTCATATTTAGAATGTTCTTTATAGAAATCACTTCCTGACTCCATTTATATGCCAAAGGTGTATAAAAATGAAAACTGTCGACCATCAGCAGATTCATGAACCCATTTGCTATGGATGAATACTTACAACTTACGCTCCTGTCACCATGCTGCTGAAGAAATGGATCGTGAGTCTGCTTCAAGCGAAAAGTGGACATCTGAACTGAATGGCTAATCTAATGATGATAGCCTACATTCAAGCGAAATAAAAAATTATACAATGTTTGATTACCACCACTAATCCTTATCTGGAATATCTCTCGCATCGTAATAATCAATCCCAAGTCTAAAGCTTAACTCAAGACCCTCGGGACCTCCGTTTATATCGCCTACACCAAATGTATTAGGAGCATTTTTGCTTCTGAACACTTCAACATCTTTTTTATTTGGAGAAGGCTCATCGTTATTATAAAAATCAGGGAGCGACTGCAACTCAACGTAATCAACGCCAGCAGGATTATAAGCGAGGTAAAAGTTTCTATAGTTACCAGGATTTCCTAAATAGTGCCCTTCTTCATATTGATAGAATTTCGAAGAATGGTCAAAATGCAAATAGTTAATATGATTTCCAAAGTCTTTAAACTTATGGCCAAGGGTTTTACCCAGATAAGGCACTTCAGGATGAAAGTCCTTATCCTTGCTGGTTACAGAATAGAGTATCACAGTATTCTTATTATCATAAACCACTTGTAGATAGAACTTCCTGAACGAGTAAATATACTCATTAACCTTGCCATCCTCAGAATGTTCTTCTTTCACAGGTGCGCCAAAAATTGATTCGATGTATTTTATCGATGCCCCGGTATAAATTACGTGGAGATTATCTTCCGCTTGTTTTTGGAAAAATTTATCTGCGATATTCTGATACAAGTCAAACACTGTATTTAGCGCTCCAAAGTATCCAGAAATGGCAAGAACACCGCTCAAAACAACAGCAATAAATGATTTTTTAAGTGTTTTTCCCGGGGTCATCAGTTTTAGTCGCTCATTCCATTTTTTTACTATTGTACGTATTGCTGACCATAAAGTAAAACAATGCGGCGTAAAAAAGCAAATATCAATGATGATTAAATTGAAACTTATCTTACGCATGATTTTAACTTTTAATATTAGAGCACCTTAAGTTGCTGGCACTGGCCTGCTTTTAGCAGTCATGCACCTCAAAGGATATTTCTGCCTTGCAATGAAGGTCCTTTTTCTGCTTTGCGTAGACAGATTCGCAAAGCTATGCACCCAGGCTTTGCGATATTCAATGAGGTCGTAACGTTAACCCGCTTTTAGCATTCGTCGAAGTTCATGTTCCATATATTCATCGACAGCACTGGCATCAATTCCACCGGCTTTATACCAGACATGGAGTTCTTTAATCGCCAGAGTTCCAAACCTTGCCCAGCCGATGAGGTTCGTTCTCAGGAGGAACTGAATAATTTCTCCTCCTGAACGAAGTGCCGCATCACCTGCATCCATCAAACACAAGGTTCCATGTGCAACCAGCAACATTCGCCTGAGTTCTGGGTTATTCGCAGAAGGGACACATTCACCCCAGCCCTTCTTATGGTAGCAACGTTGTTTCACCGTCCAGGTGATCCTCACAAGCAGTTCAGTAATCAGAACAGGGATCGCCATGGCTAATCCATGCCGTAAGTCGTATCCTTTCTCAAAAACCTGGACGGCGACGGTCGCGAAAGACTGGCGATGCTGACCAAATTCACCCACGTTTATAAACTGAAGTAATGAAAAGAAAGGTATAGGGATTCCAGAGCCTCTCCCTTCAGCACCGGAAGAGCCTGCCATATCAGAGAAAAGATGGCCCATCCAGTTTACGAAACCACTGAATACCTTAGAGACAAGGTTATTCCCTTTAAGCTCAAAAGTTTCGGTATCTACGGAAATCAGTTTTCCGTCTGCCACAAAATGTGCCGTACTGGTAAATTGATCAAGGATCGAGAAAAATAAACCGACTAAGTCCGGGGAGTGGGCAAGATTTTTAATATGGTGATTCTTCGTGTTCATCCTGAACAGACCATCAACATCACCACCATGCCGATGGTCATAGTTAACCTTGAATTTTCTCTCCAGAAAACCGATAGCGCTTTTTGTGGGATCACTTCCTTCTGCGCCCCCTTTCCACCCAAAGGCAGAGGCGAATTTCTCGACTGCACCGTCCACTGCATTATCTGCAAGCTGGGTCAGCTTACCTTCACCCGGAGCACCTACCAGAAAAATATCGATAAGCCCGCCAATAACGCCACAGGTGCCAGCGATCATGTAATCATATTTGTCGCAGCGGGCAGTCTTTAAGGTGAAGTCTTCCTGAATGCGTTTCTCCAGAGCAATTTTCTGAGTTGGCGACATCAGGGCGCTAAACGGATCGACCGTTAAATCGATATTGTGCTTATGGGCATAGTGCGATACGGACTGGGAATAAGTTTCCCAGTCCGTATCGCTGGTGAACGCTATCGTTTCTATCATCGATAGTTTACTGATACTGGACAATGACGGGGTCAAACCGGATTCAAGGTAATCGCTGAATTCACTGGAAACCGTTATGTGGAAATTATCATCAAAAGTGATACCTGCGTGTTCCAGAACACCATCCATCGCAAGAATCATTTCATCTAAAGCAGCATCGGTATCAGTTTGCAAAGCGTTAAGGGCGTCAAGAGCGGCATCAAGGTCACTCAATTGTCTCTCGCTTTGTTCAAGCTGGTGCTTCTGCACCAGCAAGGCCGATACCTGAGTATCCGGTTTTTTCATTATGAGAACAACCCAGTCAGTTTGCCTTTGATAACGTCCCCCGCTCTGAAATAGCCGATGCCTTCAAAGATGGCGGCAAGCTTCTCTAATTGCTGAGTCGCTGTATCTTCTTTAATTTTACGTTTTTTCACTTCAACGATCTTACCATCGTGTTGCTCTTCGACAATACATTCTTCATAGAATGAAAGAACAATATCGTAGAATTGTTTTTTGATGGGTTCTCGGGTCAGAGAACTGAGTTTGGCCTCATCAAGATAGACAGGACACTTAAGTTTGAGTGCACTGTTTTGCATTTTATTCGATTTTTTATTTAATTCATCCGCCGCACCGGTCAATGCATTCATCATCTTCTGGAGCTTTTGAATTTTTTCACCTTGCCGGTTGTGCGCATCCAGAGCGTCGTTAAACTTGCCAGAAATATAATTGAGATCATTGATTAACGCGGACAATGTGGATTGTGTCTGCTTGATGACTTCATTGAGCATGAGTTCCCGGCGCTTGGATTTATCCAGTTCATTAGCACCCGTAAGATGACGAATCCCTTTATAGGCCCCGACACCTAATAACACCGCAACACCAATACCCGTTGCCATACTTGAAAAACCAAGCACACCGCCAAGTCCAAGCGTTGCGAGGCCTGAAGTGATGCCTGCAGCGGACATACCGATGACAGAACCAGAAAGATAGACTGCAGCGAGCGGCACACCTACCGCACCGGCTTTCGCCGTAAGTTCTTTCATGCTGCGTTTCAGTGCATCGTCAGAAAAATCTTCTCGTAACATCTTGAAGTCTTGCTGAATAGCCATCACCGCGAGCTCTATTTCTTCGTCAGTTACACCCAGCAAGGGTTGCATTTGCTGAAGAAATGGAAATTTTATATATTCACCATCATTAACGCTCATGAAAATGCTAATCAGGTCCTTAACAAGAGAGATCTTTATTGACTTGTTATGGCTAGGCACGCATTCACGATCAATTATCGCAATTAACTCTTCAACCGGTATCAGACTGGAATCAGTACCGATGTAACTTCGCAGTGTAAATCGGGATTCGGTCGTTAACTCAAGTCGCGTCATCAGCAGGAGAATTTCGGCAAACTCTTTTTTATCAACCTGACCGTCATCTGAGAACGCCATGTTAACAATGGTTTTGACGTAAGCCACTTTCAGAGCTTCTGACATTTCAGCAAGGGTAATGAGCTGATCTTCTTCTTTAAACTCATCAAAGTCACTGATGGCATGCTCAAGAATGTCGCTCAGTTTCTTATAGTTGCACTCCATCAAACTTTTGAGTGGCTTTACCTCGCCATTTTTTAGTTTGAGTGAGACAAATTCTGTTCGTTTCTCCTTCCCTTTATCATTCACTGTAACGTCTTCTATATATTCTACGGCTTCAATATTGTTGTAGTACACGTCATAAGGACTTTCAAAAGCTTCTTTTATAACCAGTTTTTCGCCGGTAAAAACGATGCCATCTTTTGCACTACCAAATACCGTATTGTCATAAATGGCCAACACAGCATTCAGGTTATCAGCGACATTGAATGCTTTAGCGACGTTATTTAGTTTTTTTTCAGGGATACCTGGAGCAACAAAAACATTCTTACTTACTGAAGATAAATTTTCCTTAAGGAAGGTATTGACGTTATTCACAACTTTCTCCTTATTCGTTGCAACGAATCGACGAACTATCGACCCCGTATTTTTACAAAGTGTGATTATCTCAACCTGGAGTGTCACATTTTGTCATTAGCTCATGGGATATGAGTAAAAATATAAAGAAGAGTATGCCATCCGGGCAAGTTAATCATTCACGAAATAGTCAAAAGTTTATGCTACTGTTCTACCGTTTGGGTGGCATCAAATGATAACATGCTATTAAATAAGCGACTTAAGTAAAACCTTATGTAGTCAACACAAGATGCAGCGTCTGCATTTGCGCATTCTACAGGTGTATTTAAGTGACATGTTGTTTATGCAGGGAACAGAGGTGCTCGATAATTCCTGTCACCAAAACTCTCACCTCCGCAAAGCCTCAACAATCTCCCCCTCCATTTTCTCTGGGGTAGTCATCGGAGCAAAGCGCTTCAGTGGTTTACCGTCGCGTCCGATAAGAAACTTAGTAAAGTTCCACTTAATTCGCTCACCCAGCACGCCGGGTAATTCGTTTTTCAGATAACGAAACAGCGGATGCGCTGCGCTACCGTTAACCTCAACCTTCTCGAACATCGGGAAACTCACGCCGTAGTTGATGTAACAGGTTTTCGAGATTTCGTCGGCGCCGCCGGGTTCCTGTTTACCAAACTGGTTGCAGGGGAAGCCCAGCACCACTAACCCCCGATCGGCGTACTTCTTGTACAGCGCTTCAAGACCAGTATATTGCGGCGTGAAGCCACACTGGCTGGCGGTATTCACGACCAAAACCACCTTTCCGGCATAGTCGGCCATAGAGGTAAGCTGTCCATCCAGACGGGTGGCGGTAAGTTGATAAAAGCGAGTCATACTAAAATCCCTCAAAGCTGGCCGAAAAGTCACGTTGACCACCCACAGGGCCGTCACCGTGTAGAAAGTTTACATTCAAGCAGGCTATTTGTGATACATTCCTGGCGCGCCAATGACCACCACACTCGCTATCAGG
Organism: Enterobacter sp. 148H3; assembly: GCF_034107425.1. Lineage (NCBI taxonomy): Bacteria > Pseudomonadati > Pseudomonadota > Gammaproteobacteria > Enterobacterales > Enterobacteriaceae > Enterobacter > Enterobacter sp. 148H3. The sequence goes on from NZ_JAWNEI010000003.1 coordinate 357,349, forward strand.
TATGCAGAACATAACAAAAAAAATTCGCTGGCTTCTGCTTACTCTCCCACTCCTCAGCGGTTGTGGCACACTTTCACAAATGTCCTCCCCGGAAGGTACTCAGGAACTTCTCACTCATGATTCGCTGGATGGCGACGTTGACAGCGTGGTGCGTCACTACATGGCGCAAAAATCCGTTCCAGGAATGACGGTCGCGGTCATTCATAATCACGGCTCACCGCAGTTTTACACCTGGGGCGTAACCGATGCGGTCAATCGTTATCCGGTCAGGCCCGACACCCTGTTTGCACTCGGCTCGCTCAGCAAAGGGATCACGGCGGAAGTGGTGGCTTGTCTGGTCAATGAAGGGCAACTGAACTGGAACGATAGCCTGGCAACATTGTTACCGCCGGGTACGCCGCTTAGCGTGGATGCACAAAAAATCACCCTGCTTGAACTGGTAACCCACACCTCCGGCCTGCCGCGTCAGAATATGGATGTTCCGATGCTTGGAAAATTCATCAGCTATTTAAGCACGGGCGATAATTTCTACGGCGAGCTGGATAGCGATAACGTGTTGCGTTACCTCGCCGACTGGCAAGCGCCAAAGAGTAAAGTGCCGCAATACTCCAATACCGGCTACGCGCTGATCGGCTATATCCTGAAACACAAAACAGGCGAAGATATCCAGAGTTTAGCCTCGCGCTATATTTTCCATCCGCTGCAGATGGCTAACAGCAGCTTTACGCCACAGCAGCTAAAAGGATACCCGCAGCGCGCCCTCGGCCACGCGGGCGATCAGCCGAAATTCATCCCGCGCGGACAGCTCACGCCGGACTGGCATTTTTCCAACAACATGGTGGCGGCAGCGAGCTTATACAGCAACGCCGAAGATCTGGCGGCCTATGCGCGCTATCACGTATCGACGACCCACAATCCCTTGCTGGACAGCGTCTTTGCCGAAGTCAGAAATACCGATATTCAACGTCCCGACGGGGTACAGGGTATTGCATGGACCACCGACTTTATCGGTCTGGAAAAAATCACCTATCAGGTCGGCTATATCGGCGGCTACTCCAGCTTTATCGGTTATGACAAAGAAAAAGGCAATGCGGTGGTGGTGCTGCAAAATACCTTTAACTGGAGTAATTATATTGGCATCGCGCTGTTGATGGATATGGCGAAAAAAGACAGCCTTATTATCTCTGGCAACCGTTTTGCGAATAATGGGATGCCTGAACGCGTTTATCAGCAATTACGGTGAGCGCCCGCCGTCAGATTCAGGCCTGATGCGCCAGATCTTCACGAGTCGGCCCCTGAAAGTAGATGGTACTAATATGGCAACTTCGAGGCTGAGTCAGCACAAAACGCATCGTTTCCCAGATGGACCGACCATTCACCAGACGCTCCCCCATTCTTGTTTGACGATCGACATGTGCATCTAAACCGGTCAGTTCAAAATCAGGCGGATATAACCCGGTTACCCGAATATTTTCTTTGGATAAGTGTGCTGACAGTTTCGTTAGAAAGCCGCTTAGCCCGTGTTTACTGGCAAAAAAAGCGGGATGGGCAATGGAATCTGTAAAGTTCGGAATACCGCATGCGGATATAATCGCAATGATGTCTGCGCCGTCTGAGCGTCGCAATCCTGAAAGCAGCGTCTGGGTGAGCAGGATTGAACCTGTCAGGCCTGAACTGACGGTATTGACGATTTCAGAGCTCGATTGTTCGTCTATTGTTCCTGACAGCCACTGAGCAGCATTCAGTATTAAAATATCGATTGGCCTGTCTGAATGTAAGACTTGCGAAGAGAACTGAGAAACGGATTCCGGCTGGGCTAAATCACAGAGATACCCTCTTGCCACACCCCCTTCAGCCGCGATGAGGGCGCAAGTTTTTTCTATATCCTCCTCGCGACGGGCGCTAAAATCAACGTCAACGCCCTCTCGCGCCAGCCAGACGCAAAGCGCCTGACCAAATCCCCCGCCGCCGCCCGTGATAACAGCGCGTTTTCCTCTCAGCATAACTCTGCGTCCTTTATCGTGATGAGTCTGTGTCGGAGGATTTATAGCATGATGAGGCGGGGTCACATCTTCCCGTTAGTGCCCTGGCGCAGACTTCCCGTCCTACACCGCCGACTTCGGCCTTAAATTCTCATCAAACGTCAGCCGCTTCCGTTCAGGCTCAACCTCGCGCAGCGGTTCAACCTGATGCATCGTCAGCTTGCAGCGCTCCACCAGCACTTGGTATTCCCGCGTGCCCTGCTGCTTCCAGGCGAGCTCCTGCTCGCTCAGCTCGCGAATCGCTTTGGCCGGGCTGCCGATAATCAAATGGTTGGCGGGCATCTCCGCTTTCGCCTTCACGAACGCAGCCGCGCCGACGATGCTGTTTTCACCAATGACCGCCCCGTCCATCACCACCGCGTTCATGCCCACCAGCGCATTACGGCGGATCACGCAGCCGTGAAGAATGGCGCTGTGGCCGATATGCCCGTCCTCTTCCACCACCGTGTCCTCTTCCGGGAAGCCGTGCATCACGCAATTATCCTGAATGTTCGCCCCGTCTTTCACCACGATACGGCCAAAATCACCGCGCAGGCTGGCATTAGGACCGACATAAACGCCTTTGCCCAGAATCACGTCGCCAATCAGCACCGCCGTTGGGTGAACGTAGCTCTCGTCAGGCACGACCGGCGTCAGGCCGTCAATTTGATAAACAGGCATCTTCCCTCCTTATGCGCTTGTGAGACCACCAAAGCGCTGATAGTAGAGCGTGCCGGGCACGGGCAGTTCGCCGACGGAGGTTTCGCCCTTCTCGCTGACAAACGCCAGCGCTCCCGGCGCGACACGCTGATAGATATTTATGCAGAGTTGTCGGGCGCTTTGCCCCGCCCAGTGCGCGGGCAGTAACTCTTCCGGCAGTAGCGGATCCTTCAGCACCACGCGACGATAAAAGTGAATCAGCAGCAGCTGGATCTGGAAGCAGCGTTCCGGCGTCAGCTCCTCGGGCGCGGCCTCTTTCAGCAGCGGCAGCAGCGGCCGGAACGAGCTGATAAACGACTCGTACATCGCGTTTTGCTCGGTTAACTGCCAGCACTCTTCCACGCGTGAACGCAGCGCGGCGCGGGAGAGCGCCAGCGGCGAGTGGGCTTCAAAGAAAATCACGTTTTCCGCCACGCCGGCATCGTGAAGCAGGGACTGCACGTCCGCAAGATGCTGCGACGGCGAGGCCATCAGGCTCGGCGCCAGCGTGCCAAACCCCTGCCAGATCAGCTGTTTTTTGACGTCGGCAAGGGTGGTTTTGTCCAGCCCTTCTGAGAGCAGCAATAGCCATTTTCCGTCCCAGGCGGGCAGTTCCGCGCGGTAGATCTTATTCTCCGCGCGACGCGTCAGGCGAAGCCCTTTATCGCTCAGGCGGTAAAAGCTACGTCGTCCGATGCGCGAGACGTCCAGCCAGCCCTCTTTGTTGAGGCGAAACAGCGCGGTACGCACGAACCGTTCGCCAAACCCCATGCCTTCCAGTAAGGCAGCCAGGCTGCCGAGCCAAATCTCACCGCCGCGATGGGAAAGCGCGTCACCGTATAACGAGGAGATAAGCGAGGTCCCGCTGACGGGAACGGAGCTGACCGCGTGCTGGATAAAGGCGTCGAGTTTATTCATGTGATTCATTCTGTTGTTATTTTTGTCCTGGATGAATCATAGCATAGGATCATGGGATAGCCCCTCACCCTAACCCCCTCCCTTTGGAAGAGGGCCGGGGTGAGAGGAAACTTAGCCGTTGGCCGCCGCTTTACGCAGGTCAAACACCCGGCAGGCTTTTCCCTCCGAGCGCGGGATGCTGCCGCAGTTCACGATCGTCACGTCGGTGGAAATCCCCACCATCGACTTAATGCGGTGGCGCAGCTGGTGGCACACCTGACAACGTTGCTCGTGGGTCAGCGTCAGACTGCTCTCTTTTAGCTCCACCTTCACGGAAAGTGAATCAAGATGTCCGCGACGGTTCACCTCCAACTGGTAGTGCGGCGAAAGATGTTCGAACTTCACGATCTCCTCTTCCAGCTGCGACGGGAAGACGTTGACGCCGCGGATGATCAGCATATCGTCGCTGCGGCCGCTGATCCGGTCCATACGGCGCATGCTGCGCGCGGTGGCCGGGAGCAGACGCGTCAGGTCGCGGGTGCGGTAGCGGATCACCGGCAGCGCCTCTTTGGTCAGCGTGGTGAACAGCAGCTCGCCCTGCTGGCCGTCATCGAGCGGCGTGCCGTCGTTCGGGTTGACGATCTCAGGGTAGAAATGATCTTCCCAGATGGTCGGGCCGTCGACGGTTTCGATACACTCCATCGCCACGCCCGGCCCCATCACTTCGGAGAGGCCATAAATATCCAGCGCGGTAATGCCTAAGCGTTTTTCAATTTCCCGGCGCATGGCCTGCGTCCACGGCTCGGCACCGAAGACGCCCACGCGCAGGGAACAGGTGCTGGCATCGCCGCCCATCTGGCGCTCCAGCTCTTCAATCAGGTTGAGGCAGTAGGATGGCGTCACCATGATCATGTCCGGCTGGAAATCACGGATCAGCTGCGCCTGTTTCTCCGTCTGGCCGCCGGACATCGGGATCACCGTCGCGCCTAAACGCTCGGCCCCGTAGTGCGCCCCCAGCCCGCCGGTAAACAGGCCGTAGCCATACGCCACGTGAATTTTGTCCTTCGCGCTGCCGCCCGCCGCGCGCAGGGAGCGGGCCACCAGGTTGGCCCAGTTATCAATGTCGCCCTGCGTGTAGCCGACAACGGTCGGTTTGCCGGTGGTGCCGGAAGACGCGTGAATGCGCACCACCTGCTCCATCGGCACGGCAAAGGTATCGAACGGATAGTTATCCCGCAGGTCCTGCTTGGTGGTGCACGGGAATTTGCGGATATCCGCCAGCTCTTTGAAATCGTCAGGGTGAACGCCCGCGGCGTCAAACTTGCGTTTGTACATCGGCACGTTGCTGTAGGCGTGATGCAGCGTCCATTTCAGACGCTCTGTCTGCAGCGCCTGTAACTCGTCAAGGGAGGCCGTTTCAATCGGATCAAGCTTTGTTGTATTTGTCATTGTAGGGTACTCACATTGTTTTTATGCTCAAACACGCTCAAGGATCATGGCAATGCCCTGACCCACACCGATGCACATCGTACACAGCGCGTAGCGCCCACCGCGTCGGTGCAGTTCATTACCCGCGGCCAGCGCCAGCCTGGCGCCGCTCATGCCCAGCGGGTGGCCCAGCGCAATCGCGCCACCGTTCGGGTTAACGTGCGCGGCATCATCCGGCAGGCCCAACTGACGCAGCACGCCCAGCGCCTGCGCGGCGAAAGCTTCGTTAAGCTCGATGACGTCCATATCGTTAATGCTGAGTCCGGCGCGCTCCAGCACCCTGCGGGTGGCCGGCACCGGGCCGAGCCCCATCAGACGTGGCTCCACGCCTGCCGTCGCCATCGCCACGATCCGCGTGCGCGGAACTAACCCCTGCGCCAGCGCCATCTTCTCGCTGGCGACGATCAGCGCCGCAGCGCCGTCGTTGACCCCGGAGGCATTCCCCGCCGTGACCACCCCGTTCTTACGGAACGGCGTTTTCAGCCCGGCAAGCTGTTCAAGCGTGGTGTCCGCCCGCGGATGTTCATCCACGCTGAACGCTGTGACCGCCCCTTTTTTACCCGGCACCTGCACCGGCACGATCTCCTGCGCCAGAATGCCGTTCTGCTGTGCCAGCGCGGTACGCTGCTGGCTGCGCAGGGCGAACGCGTCCTGATCGGCACGGCTGATATTTAACAATTCAGCTACATTCTCTGCCGTTTCCGGCATACTGTCAGTTCCGAATTGCTGATGCATGAGCGGATTCACAAATCGCCAGCCGATGGTGGTATCAAAGATCTCCGCCTGACGCTGAAACGCGGCGGTGGCTTTGCCCATCACGAACGGCGCACGGGACATCGACTCCACGCCGCCCGCAATCAGCAGGTCGCCGTCGCCCGCCTTAATGGCGCGCGCGGCAAAACCAATCGCGTCCAGCCCCGACCCGCACAGGCGGTTAATGGTGGTTCCGGACACCGTCTGCGGCAGCCCGGCCAGCAGCGACGACATGCGCGCCACGTTGCGGTTATCTTCCCCCGCCTGGTTCGCGCAGCCGAAGATCACGTCGTCAATCCGCTCCAGATCGAGCTGCGGATAGCGGGCCAGCAGCGCGCGCAGCGGCACGGCGCCGAGATCGTCAGTTCGAACGGCGGAAAGCGCGCCGCCGTAGCGGCCCACCGGGGTTCGAACGCCATCACAAATAAATGCGTCACGCATCAGGCCTCTCCTGTCACGCTGCCGCCAATGCGGTGAGATTTTCCGCGAAAAAGGGCGACGGTTTTCTGTTGCTGGTTCTGAATTTCAATGTCGTACACGCCGGTCAGCTTGCCCTGATGCTTCACCCGCGCGGTGGCGGTGAGCGTGTCCCCGGCGAAGCCCGGACGCAGAAAATCAATTGAGCAGCCGGAAGCCACCGCCGCCAGCCCCTGGCTGTTGCAGGCGTAGGCAAAGGCAGTGTCCGCCAGCGAAAACAGCTGCCCGCCGTGGCAGGTTTTGTGGCCGTTAAGCATCTGAGGGGTGATGGTCATGGTTACCACCGCGTAGCCCTCGTCCATCTCGACAATGTCCATCCCCATCGCCTGCGCGCAGGCGTCCCGTTCGTACATGGTGCGGGCGTTATGCCAGGCGTTATGACTCATAGCTACTCTCCAGAAGCGCGCGCTGGCGCAGCAGTGAACAGGGGCGATAGCGCTCTTCGCCGTAATGACGCTGCAGGTTCTCCAGCAGCGTCAGCAGGCGCTGCCAGCCCAGGCGCTCGCCCCAGGCGATCGGCCCGCTCGGGTAGTTCACGCCCAGGCGCATGGCCGTGTCGATATCCTTCTCGCTGGCGACCCCTTTTTGCAGGGCATCCAGCGCCTCGTTGGCAATCATCGCCAGCGTCCGCCAGATCAGCAGGCCGGGATAATCGGCAATTCGCACCACCCTGTGTCCCTGCTGCTGCAGGTAGCGGATGGCTTTTTGCGTCGCGGTATGCGGGTTGCTGGCGGCGGCGGCAATGACCGCCACGTCACGCTCGATGCGGTCGACAACCACCACCGGGCCGTTAAGCCGCAGCGCCAGCGCCTGCGCGGTCTCTCCCTGCGTTTCAATCAGGTACACATCATCAACTTCCGTGACACCGTCACGTCGCTTTTCCACGCGCATCGGGCTATAGCTGTCGTTCACCGACTCAACCCACTGCACGTCAGGTTTGTCGCCCTGCCAGTCGTACACGCCCTTCCCGCTTTTCTTGCCCAGCCTTCCAGCCAGCACCAGCTCCTGCTGCACCAGCGAAGGCAGAAAACGACGCTCCTGCCAGAAGGCGTTAAATACCGAGCAGGTCACCGCAAAATTTACGTCCTGACCAATCATGTCGGTCAGCTCCAGCGGCCCCATCGGGAAGCCGCCGCCTTCGCGCAGGGCGGCATCAATCACCTCCGGCGGCGCGACCTGCTCTTCCAGCGCGCGCCAGGCTTCAGAATAAAACGGACGCGCGACGCGGTTGACGATGAACCCCGGTGTTGACTGGCAGCGAACGGGCTGTTTGCCCCAGTTCAGCGCCAGCTCGCACAGCGCGTCGGCCACTTCCGGGGAGGTCGCCAGCCCGCTGACTACCTCCACCAGCTTCATTACCGGCGCCGGGTTAAAGAAATGCAGCCCTGCGACGCGCTCCGGGTGGTGGACGTCCGCCGCAATCGCCGTGACGGAGATGGAGGAGGTATTGCTGGTCAGCACCGTCTGCGGCGGGCAGATCTCAGCCATCTGGGCAAACAGCGCCTTTTTCACCTCCAGCCGTTCTGAGGCCGCTTCAATCACCAGATCGGCCGTGGAGAGCGCGTCGATATCCGTGACGGGAAGCAGCCGGGCAAGGGTCTGGCTCCCGGCATCGGCGGAGAGTTTTCCGCGCGTCACACGGGAGGCCAGACGCTGGCGGATCCCGTCGATGGCGCGTGATATCGCATCGCTGGAGATGTCATAGAGCAGCACCTGATGCCCGTGGCTGGCCGCCACTTCGGCAATCCCGGCACCCATCGTGCCGCTGCCAATCACGGCGACCGTACGTATGTTCAGCATCTTATTTCCCCGTAAAGTTCGGCGCGCGCTTCGCGAGGAAGGCGCTGACGCCCTCGCGGTAGTCGTCGCTGCGCCCGGCCAGCCGCTGATAGTCGCGCTCGAGATCGAGCTGAGCGTCCAGAGTATTGGTTTCCGCGGCGTTGATCGCCTGCTTGATCAGCCCCAGGCCGAAGGTCGGCTGCGACGCAAAATGCAGGGCCATCTGCTGTGCCGTGGTGGAGAGCTGCTCGTCATCCACCACCTGCCAGATCATGCCCCACGCCTGCGCCTGTTCGGCGCTGAGCTTGTCGCCGAGCAGCGCCAGCCCCATGGCGCGGGCGCGTCCGGCCAAGCGCGGCAGCAGCCAGGTGCCGCCGCAGTCCGGCACCAGGCCGAGCTTGCTGAAGGCCATCACGAAGCTGGCGGAACGCGCCGCAATCACCATGTCGCACCCGAGCGCCAGCGTGGCGCCCGCGCCCGCCGCCACGCCGTTAACGGCACAGATGACCGGCTTCGGCAGCTTTGCCAGGCGGCGCACCAGTGGGTTGTAGAAGGTTTCAACCGACATACCCAGATCCGGCGCCGGGCCGTTAGGGTCGACGTTGCGGTCGTTGAGGTCCTGACCGGCGCAAAAGCCGCGTCCTGCCCCGGTGATCAGCAGGCAGCGAACGGTGTCATCGCGCTCGGCCTGTTTCAGGCACTCGGCCAGCTGCCGATGCATCACGTCGTTAAAGCTGTTCAGACGCTCCGGACGGTTCAGCGTAATGGTCATCACGCCCTGTTCTACATGACTGAGAATAAATTCCACAATTAGCGTCCTTTAAAGTCGGGAGTGCGTTTTTGAAGGAAGGCGTTGATGCCTTCCCGGCGGTCTTCGGTGGTAGAAAGCAGCGTAAACAGCTGGCGCTCCTGGGCCAGACCGGCCTGAAGCGGCACCTCCTGAGACTGGCGCAGCGCCTGCTTCGCCGCCTGCAGCGCCAGCGGCGAGTGGCGCGCCATCAGGGCCGCCTGCTTCAGGGCATACTCCAGCGTCAGCGCCGCCGGGAAAACGTCGCTCACCAGCCCGGCGCTCAGCGCCTGCTCTGCGGTAATGCTCTCACCGGTCAGCACCATTTTGCTGGCCAGCGATTTCCCGACGCTACGGATAAGACGCTGGGTGCCGCCCGCGCCGGGCATAATGCCCAGTGTGATTTCCGGCAGGCCGAAACGGGCGTTGTCACCGGCCATCACCACGTCGCACAGCAGCACCAGCTCGCAGCCTGCGCCCAGCGCGAAGCCGTTCACGGCGGCGATCAGCGGTTTACTGAACGTATTGATGCGTGACCACAGGTGCGGGCGGATATCGTTCAGCGTGGCGGGCAGGTCTTTCTCCGCCATTTCGTTGAGATCGGCCCCGGCGGCAAAGCAGCGCTCGCTGCCGTAAATTACGCAGACGGAAATCTCGGCATCCACGGCGGCGGCCTCAAGCTGTTCCGCAAGCTGGGTCAACAGCACGTTGTTGAGGGCGTTGCGCGCCGCCGGACGGTTTAGCGTCAGCTGCAGCACGCGGCCATGACGGGTAACAATCAGTTCGCTCATGCCATCCCCTTCGCGTCGAAGTCGACGATCACGTCGGCGGTTAACGGCAGCGACTGGCAGCTCAGCACATACCCGGCCGCCAGCTCGTCCGGCTCCAGGCTGTAGTTGGTTGCCATGTCCACCTTCCCGCGCAGCACTTTGCATTTACAGGTGGCGCAGACGCCGCCCTTACAGGCATAAGGCAGATCCGCCCCCTGACGCAGGGCGGCATCGAGAATGCTTTCGTCGTCCGCCGTCAGGGTGATTTCACGGTCGCGCCCGTCCTGGCGAACGGTCACTTTTTGTCCATCAACCTGCACGTGCGCCGCGCGCTTAACGGTGATACCGGAGGTGTTAAAGCGCTCAAGGTGAATGGATTTGTCCGGCATCCCCAGCGCCTTCAGCGTGGCTTCCGCGTCGTCCATCATTGCGGACGGGCCGCAGATAAACGCCTCGTCGTACTGGCGGAAGTTGATCAGGGTTTTCGCCAGCGCCTGCAGCTTTTCCCCGTCGATGCGGCCATACAGCAGGTCGCTGTCGAGCCGCTCCTGGCTGAAGATGGAGACCAGCTGCAGGCGCTGCGGGTATTTGTCCTTCAGGTCCGCCAGCGCCTGGCGGAACATCATGCTCTGGCTGCTGCGGTTGCCGTAGATCAGGGTGAAATGGCTGTTCGGTTCGGTCTCAAGCGTCGCGGAGATAATTGCCAGCATCGGGGTGATCCCGGAGCCTGCCGCAATTGCCAGATAGTGGCCTTCGCGTTCGGCCCGCGGCTGGTAGCCAAACTGCCCCTGAGGAACCATTACCTCCAGCGCCATGCCCGCTTTGATCTCATCCCGGGCATAGCGGGAGAAGCGCCCGCCTTCAATCGCCTTGACCGCCACGCTGATTTCGCCCGGGGCTGCACTCCGGCAGATGGAGTAGCAGCGGCGCAGCTCGTCCCCGCCAAGCTTCGTTTTTAACGTCAGGTGCTGGCCGGGACGGAAGCGGTAGGCCTCCTGCAGCGCCTGCGGCACCGCAAAGGTGATGGTTACCGCGTCGCGGGTTTCGGGTTCCACTTTTGCCACTGTTAATGAATGAAACGTTGTCATGGCAGCCTCAAATACATTTGAAATAGTCGAAGGGTTCACGGCAGGAATTGCAGCGGTAGAGCGCTTTGCAGGCCGTCGAGCCAAATTCACTGATAAGCGCGGTGTCGGTGCTGGCGCAGCGCGGGCAGCTCACCTCCACCGGGGCGTGCGCGTGACAGCTATGCCCCACCGGCGGACTGATGCCGTACGCCCGCAGGCGCTCGCGCGCGTCGGGGGTCATCCAGTCGGTGGTCCAGGCGGGTTCAAGCTGGAGCACAATGTGCACCGTGGTAAAGCCGTGCGCGGTCATCGCCTCGCGGATCGCCCCCAGCAGGTGTTCCGTCGCCGGACAGCCCGAGTAGGTGGGCGTGAAGCCGATAACCCAACCTTCACCCTGCGCCTTCACGCTGCGCACCATGCCTAAATCGGTGATGGTTAACACCGGCACTTCCGGATCGGGGATCTGGCTTAACAGCGCCCAGATCTGCGGGATTTGCGCGGGCGCGATGTCGACGAGGCGTTGCATAGCGTTCTCCTTTACCACTGCTGACCGGGATACGCGCGCTGGAGATACTGCATTTCCGCCAGCATCGGGCCCAGATGTTCGGTATGGAGCCCCTGTTTGCCCCCGGTGCGGTACGCCACCTCGGCGGGCACCTGCAGGCAGGCTTCATTCAGACCGGCAAAGACTTCGCTTTCCCACGGCTGTCGCAGGAGGCGTGCGTCAACCGCCACGCCAGACTCAATCAGCGCCAGCTCGACGTCATCGGCTTCAAACAGCTCGGCCGTAAAACGCCACAGGCTGTCGATGGCCTGCTGCATTTTTTGCGCGGACGTTTCGGTCCCGTCGCCCAGACGCACCAGCCAGCCGCGGCTGAAGCGCAGGTGGTAGCGCGCCTCTTTAGCCGCTTTGGCGGCGATGGCCGCAAGCTGGCCGTCACTGCTTTGGGTCAGCCGTTCGTACAGCGCCACGTTCCAGGCATCCATCAGATACTGGCGGGCAATGGTGTCGGCGAAGCTGCCGTTCGGCTGCTCCACCAGCAGAACGTTGCGGAACTGGCGTTCGTCGCGGCCAAACGCCAGCGTGTCTTCATCGCCCTGGCCTTCCAGCTCCGCGGCATAGGTCAGGAAATTGCGCGCCTGCCCCAGCAGGTCGAGACCGATATTGGCGAGCGCGAGGTCGATTTCCAGCTCCGGCGCGTGGCCACACCAGGCGCCGAGACGCTGGGAAAGCACCAGACCGTTGTCGCCCAGACGCAGGGCATAGGCAGTCACTGAATTCATTGTTTGCCTCACATATGCTCGATGCCGTCGGGGATGGTGTAGAACGTCGGATGGCGGTAAACCTTGCTTTCTGCCGGGTCGAAGAACTCGCCGCTCTCTTCCGGCTGGGAGGCGACAATCTCGCTCGCCTTAACCACCCAGATAGAACAGCCTTCGCTGCGGCGGGTGTAGGCATCACGCGCGTTTTCCAGCGCCATGCGATCGTCGGCGGCATGCAGACTGCCAACGTGACGGTGGGATAACCCCTGTTTGCTGCGTACGAACACTTCGTACAGCGGCCAGTAGACATTGCTCATGGTTGTTTCCTCTTACGCGGCCTGACGGGCGCGCTGTTTTTCGGCGTGCGCCAGCGCGGCTTCCCGCACCCACGCGCCCTCTTCCCAGGCTTTACGTTTCGCGGCCAGGCGTTCGTGGTTGCAGATGCCGCGCCCGTTAATGACCTCGTCAAACTCCTGCCAGTCGATCTCGCCGAAGCGATAATGACCGCTCTCTTCATCAAAACGCAGGTCGGGATCGGGCACCGTCATGCCCAGCATTTCCACCTGCGGCACCGTGTTGTCGACAAAACGCTGGCGCAGCTCGTCGTTGCCGAAGCGTTTGATTTTCCACGCCAGGCTGCGGGCGCTGTTCGGCGAATTGTCGTCGTTCGGCCCGAACATCATCAGCGCCGGCCACCAGAAGCGGTTGATGGCATCCTGCAGCATCTGGCGCTGGGCTTCACTGCCCTGCGCCAGCGCCATGCAGGCCTCAAAGCCCTGACGCTGGTGGAAGCTCTCTTCTTTACAGATTTTCACCATCGCGCGGGCATACGGACCGTAGGAAGTGCGGCACAGCGCCACCTGGTTGACGATGGCCGCGCCGTCCACCAGCCAGCCGATCACGCCGATATCGGCCCAGCTCAGGGTCGGATAGTTGAAGATGGAGGAGTATTTCATCTTGCCGTCGAGCATCTTCTGGTAGATGTCTTCCCGCGCGCAGCCCAGCGTTTCCGCCGCGCTGTAGAGGTAAAGCCCGTGTCCGGCTTCGTCCTGCACCTTCGCCAGCAGGATCGCTTTTCGGCGCAGCGTCGGGGCGCGAGCGATCCAGTTCCCTTCCGGCAGCATGCCGACAATTTCGGAGTGCGCATGCTGGCCAATCTGACGGATCAACGTCTTACGGTAGGCGTCAGGCATCCAGTCCTGAGGCTCAATCGCCGTCTCCTGCGCTATGCGCTGCTCAAACCGTTGTTCTTGCGTCACGTCATCACCTTTATGATTCGTTAGTTTGCAAATTAAAGCGTAATGTTGAATCACTTTGTTTTTTAAAAGTTACACAAAGGTTAAATATAACCCCAAGAATTGTTTCCTGATTCTGTGACGTTGCTCGCAGGCCTTTTGCTGAAAGCCTTGATAAGCGGACCTTCGTATTCTGTAATTCATCCAGTCAGATCACATCATTAACAATTCATTAAAAACGCCGCTTGATTTTTATGATTCATGATTAAACCATTAATGAGTAAATTACGTAACATTTGGAGATAAGCGATGCAGCAGTTAGCCAGCTTCTTATCCGGTTCCTGGCAGTCTGGCCGGGGCCGCGAACGCACTATTCATCACGCCATCAGTGGCGAAGCGCTGTGGAGCGTGACCAGCGAAGGGCTGGACATGGCGGCCGCCCGCCGCTATGCGATTGATCGCGGCGGCGAAGCGCTTCACGAGATGACCTTTATCGAACGTGCGGCCATGCTGAAGGCGGTGGCAAAGCACCTGCTTAGCGAGAAAGAGACGTTTTATGCCCTGTCCGCACAGACCGGGGCGACTAAAGCAGACAGCTGGGTGGACATTGAAGGCGGGATCGGCACCCTTTTCACTTACGCCAGCCTGGGCAGCCGCGAGCTGCCGGATGACACCGTGTGGCCGGAAGACGAGTTAATTCCGCTGTCAAAAGAAGGCGGCTTTGCCGCGCGTCACGTCCTGACCTCGAAGTCCGGCGTGGCGGTGCACATCAACGCCTTTAACTTCCCCTGTTGGGGAATGCTGGAAAAGCTGGCCCCGACCTGGCTTGCCGGCATGCCCGCCATCATCAAACCCGCCACCGCCACCGCCCAGGTGACGCAGGCGATGGTGAAATCCATCCTCGACAGCGGGCTGGTGCCGGACGGCGCTATAAGCCTGATCTGCGGCGGCGCGGGGGATCTGCTCGACCAGCTCGACAGCCAGGACGTGGTCACCTTTACCGGCTCCGCCAGCACCGGGCAAAGCCTGCGCGTGCACCCGAATATCGTGGAGAATTCGATTCCGTTCACCATGGAGGCCGACTCCCTGAACTGCTGCGTGCTGGGGGAAGACGTCACGCCAGAGCAGCCGGAATTTGCCCTGTTCATCCGGGAAGTGGTCCGCGAGATGACCGCCAAAGCCGGGCAGAAATGTACGGCCATTCGCCGCATTATCGTCCCGCAGAGCCAGATTGACGCCGTGAGCCAGGCGCTGATTGCCCGCCTGGAAAAGGTGTTGGTGGGCGATCCGGCGCAGGAAGGGGTAAAGATGGGTGCGCTGGTCAACGCCGAACAGCGTGCGGACGTGCAGGAGAAAGTGGATCACCTGATCGCCGCAGGCTGCCAGGTCCGACTGGGTGGCAAAGCGGATTTGCAGGCCGCGGGCGCGTTCTTCCCGCCGACGCTGCTGTTCTGCCCGCAGCCGGATGAAACTCCGGCAGTCCACTCAACCGAAGCCTTTGGCCCGGTTGCGACGCTGATGCCGTATCGCAATGCACAGCACGCGATGCAGCTTGCCCGCGCGGGCGGCGGCAGCCTGGCGGGCACGCTGGTCACCGCAGACCTGGACATTGCCCGCGAGTTTATTATCGGAGCGGCGCGCGCCCACGGGCGTATTCAGATCCTCAACGAGGAAGCCTCGAAAGAGTCCACCGGCCACGGCTCCCCGCTTCCTCAGCTGGTGCACGGCGGCCCGGGTCGCGCGGGCGGCGGCGAAGAGCTGGGCGGCCTGCGTGCGGTGAAGCACTACCTGCAGCGCACCGCGATTCAGGGCAGCCCGACGATGCTGGCCGCCATCGGCAAGCAGTGGGTGCGTGGCGCAGCGGTGCAGGAAGATCGCGTGCATCCGTTCCGCAAATACTTTGAGGAGCTGCAGCCGGGCGACAGCCTGCTGACGCCGCGCCGCACCCTGACGGAAGCGGACATCGTGAACTTTGCCTGCCTGAGCGGCGATCACTTTTACGCCCATATGGACAAGATCGGCGCGGCAGAGTCGATCTTTGGCGAGCGCGTGGTGCACGGCTACTTCCTGATCTCCGCCGCGGCGGGACTGTTCGTTGATGCGGGCGTCGGGCCGGTGATTGCCAACTACGGCATGGAAAACCTGCGCTTTATCGAGCCGGTCAAACCGGGCGATACCATTCAGGTGCGTCTGACCTGCAAGCGCAAAACGCTGAAGAAACAGCGCAGTGCCGAGGAAAAACCGACCGGCGTGGTGGAATGGGCGGTTGAGATCTTCAACCAGCACCAGCAGGCCGTGGCGCTTTACTCCATCCTGACGCTGGTGGCGCGCCAGCAGGGAGATTTCAGCTAAGGTCCCCTCACCCTGACCCTCTCCCCAAAGGGAGAGGAATCCCTATAATTTTTTTAACCAGAAGCGATAAATTGCTTCAGGAAAATTAATGGCTTACAGCGATACCCTGGTCCGGCTGTAAATCGCCGAAGCGTTTCCGTAAGGCCGGGGCGAGGCGCAGGGATGCGCCGAGAGGGCGTGGCCTGCAGGGATGCAGGCTCATGCCCGACCCGATAGCCTGAAGGAATAAGCTGAGGGCACCGCGAAGCGGCGATTTACCGCCGGGAGCCCGGGTCGCCAGGGCGGCGGCGACTGAGCCGCCCTGGCACGTTCACTGGTCATGTCGTGACAGAGTAGCAAGGAACATGAAGTGAACGGAATGACCACTACAGCCGTATGTTCCCCCTCACCCCAGCCCTCTCCCTCAAGGGAGAGGGGGTCGCCTGTGCTGACATCATTTGTGGGGAGAGGAAATGGCCCGGCATGTGATTTATCCCCGCTCTTTTTTTAACCTGGCAAGGCTGACAAATAATCTGGCAGATGCAGGCAAACGCTTTTATCAGGCGCCTGTCAGGATAAGGCTGTCACAACACAATATACCCAAAAATCACAACAAGATGAGGTCTACGATGGGAAGCAATTCTTCTTTTTCTGCCCGTAGAACGGCACTGGCTATGGCCGTTGCGCTGTGTTGCGCCTGGCAATCCCCTGTTTTCGCCCACGGCAGCGAGGCGCATATGGTCCCGATGGAAAAAACGCTGCAGGACTTTGGCGCCGACGTGCAGTGGGATGATTACGCACAGATGTTCACCATTGCGAAAGACGGTGCCTTTGTGAAGGTCAAACCGGGCGCTAAAACCGCCATCGTCAACGGCAAAACCCTCAGGCTCGAGGTGCCGGTGGTGATGAAAGGCAAGAAAGCCTTTATTTCCGATACCTTCATCAACGATGTTTTCCAGTCCGGTCTTGACCAGACCTTCCAGGTTGAAAAACGCCCTCACCCGCTAAACGCGCTAACGGCGGACGAAATTAAGCAGGCCGTTGAGATTGTAAAAGCATCGGCGGATTTTAAACCGAATACCCGCTTTACCCAGATTGCCCTTGCAGAGCCAGAGAAAGCCGAAGTGTGGGATTTTGTGCTTAACGGTACGGCTGTGGATGCCCCGCGTCAGGCGAAGATCGTGATGCTCGATGGGAAGCACGTTATCGAAAGCCTGGTGGATCTGAAGGATAAAAAAATCCTGCGCTGGGAGCCGGTGAAAGATGCGCACGGCATGGTGCTGTTGGATGATTTCACTGCGGTACAGCAGATCGTTAACGAGAGTACGGAATTTGCCGAGGTGCTTAAAAAACACGGCATCACCGACCCGAAAAAAGTGATTACCACGCCGCTGACCGTCGGCTATTTCGACGGTAAAGACGGCCTGAAGCAGGAAGATCGCCTGCTGAAGGTGGTGAGCTATCTGGATGTAGGCGACGGCAACTACTGGGCGCACCCGATTGAGAACCTGGTTGCCGTGGTCGATCTTGAGCAGAAAAAGATCCAGAAGATTGAAGAAGGCGCCGTTGTTCCGGTCCCTATGACGCCGCGCCCCTACGATGGCCGAGATCGTATAGAAACGCCGAAAAAACCGCTCGACATCATCGAGCCGGAAGGTAAGAACTACACCATTACCGGCGATATGGTGCACTGGCAGAACTGGGATTTCCACCTGAGCCTGGACTCTCGCGTCGGTCCGATGATTTCAACCGTCACGTATAACGACAACGGCAAAAAGCGTCAGATTATGTATCAGGGGTCGCTCGGCGGGATGATCGTCCCTTACGGCGATCCGGACGTGGGCTGGTACTTCAAGGCCTATCTTGATTCCGGCGACTACGGCATGGGCACCCTGACCTCCCCTCTGGTGCGCGGGAAAGACGTGCCGTCCAACGCGGTGATGCTCAACGAAACCATCCCGGATTACACCGGCGCGCCGATGGAGATCCCGCGCGCGATCGCCATTTTCGAACGCTACGCGGGGCCGGAATATAAGCATCAGGAGATGGGCCAGCCTAACGTCAGCACCGAGCGCCGCGAGCTGGTGGTGCGCTGGGTGAGTACCGTGGGCAATTACGATTACATCTTCGACTGGGTGTTCCATGAAAATGGCACCATCGGCATTGACGCCGGTGCGACGGGTATCGAAGCGGTGAAAGGCGTGCAGGCGAAAACCATGCACGATGCCACCGCCAAAGACGATACAAAATACGGCACGCTGATCGACCACAACATCGTGGGCACCACGCACCAGCACATCTACAACTTCCGTCTTGATATGGACGTGGATGGCATCAACAACAAGCTGGTGGCTATGGATCCGGAAGTGAAGCCGAATACCGCCGGGGGTCCGCGCACCAGCACCATGCAGATCAATCAGTATGATATTGATACCGAGCAGCAGGCGGCGCAGAAGTTCGACCCGGGCACGATTCGCCTGCTGAGCAACACAAGTAAAGAGAACCGCATGGGTAACCCGGTCTCGTACCAGATCATCCCTTATGCGGGCGGTACGCACCCGGTAGCGACCGGCGCGAAATTTGCCCCGGACGAGTGGATCTACCATCGCCTGAGCTTTATGGACAAACAGCTGTGGGTGACCCGCTACCACCCTGATGAGCTCTACCCGGAAGGTAAATTCCCTAACCGCTCCGTACACGACACGGGCCTCGGGCAGTACAGCAAGGATAACGAGTCGCTCAACGATCGGGACGACGTAGTCTGGATGACCACCGGCACCACCCACGTGGCGCGCGCGGAAGAGTGGCCGATCATGCCAACGGAATGGGTGCATACCCTGCTTAAGCCGTGGAACTTCTTCGACGAGACGCCAACGCTCGGGAAGAAAAAAGACGAAAAATAACCACCCGCCGGGCAATAGCCCGGTTTTTTTTGCCCTGGCGTTTGAGGATCGTCCTGGCTTGCTTATAGTTACAGATATCTCATCGACATGATTTATCCCCCGGACGGGAAAGGGCTTTATGGAAAAAAGAAAAAAACCGTCGCTGGAACGGGCGACCTGGCCAACGCGCCATGCCATGGTCATGCACGGGCTGGCGATGAACCTGCCGTGGCTGGCCTTCGTCAATATCAGCTTCGCGGTGATGATTCTGCTGCGACACGTTCTGCTTAAGCCCAGCGATCCTCTTTATCCCCACTCGCCCCAGCTGACGAGAATGGTTGATGCCTCCATGCTCGGTATTATCATCCTCTCGGCCGCGCTGATCCTCATGGCCTGGCGGCGTATCGCCGGTATCAGCGTGGTCTTGTTTATCTGTAGCGCCATCTGGTCGGTATCCTGCTTCTGGTTTATCACCGAGCTGCTGCTCCCGCACGTCTGGCCGCTGTGCGTTATTCTGTTACTCGCCGGTTTGACGGCGCTCTATTTTTACCCTGAAGGGCTGCTCGCCTTTGTGCTCCCGCTCTGGATCACCCTGCCGATAGCAAGCTGGATAAGAAACGATGGCCTCAACCTACACTTCGTTGTTATCTGGAGCGTGTTTACGCTGATCCTGATCTGCGGGCGTTTCATTCTGCTGAGCTGGTTTGACGAAGCCTGGCGACGTAACCAGCAGAATCAGCTGCTGATTTCGCGGCTGGACGCGCTGGCGCATCAGGACCCGTTAACCAAAACCGCCAATCGCCGGAAAATGGAGGTGGTGCTGGAGAACGCGGTTGAGCAGAAAAAAACCTTCTCGGTGATCATGCTGGATATAGACTACTTCAAGCGCTACAACGATACCTACGGGCACCAGGCGGGCGACGACTGTCTGACGCGCGTGGCGCGCGTGCTGAAGCAGTCCGTGCGCACGCCTGACGATGTGGTGTCACGCTACGGTGGTGAGGAGTTCGTGGTCATCCTCTTCAATTGCCCGGCAAACATTGCGGAAAAGGTGGCCTTACGCATTCAGGACGGCCTGCGCGCGGAAGCCATACCACACAGCGCGTCAACCGTTAGCGACCATGTCACCGTGAGCATGGGGATTGCGAGCATGGCAGAAGGGTTAGCGGGCACCGAGATCATCGCCCGCGCCGATGCGGCGCTGTATCGGGCGAAGGAGGCCGGGCGGGATCGGTGGTCGCTGTAGATAAAAGCCGGGTGGCGGCTACGCCTTACCCGGCTTGCTTTTTAATACCGCACGCACACCGACTTGGTTTCACACCAGCCGTCCAGCCAGTCCGGGCCAAAATCGCGTCCGGTACCGGACTGCTTCATGCCGCCGAACGGCAGGTTGGCGTCGATCAGCGTATGGCTGTTCACCCAGACGGTGCCCGCCTGCAGCCGGTCGGTATACTCCAGCGCCTTGCTGATATTCTGCGTCCAGACGCTGGCCGTCAGGCCATATTCGGTGTCGTTTGCCAGCTGGAGCGCCTCTTCCCCGTCGGCGACGCGCACAAGGTTGACCACCGGGCCAAACACCTCTTCGCGGGTCAGGCGCAGCGAGGCATCCGGGTTGACCACCAGCGTAGGTGAAACGTAATAGCCTTTGCCTTCCGGCCCCCGGTTACCGACGATCAGCTCCGCGTGGCGCGACTTCGCCTCATCGAGGAAGGTCTGCACCTTGTCGCAATGTGCGCGCGACACCAGCGGGTTAATAAACGCTTCCGGCGACATGCCTGGCCCGACGCTCAGGGATTTCACCGCCTGTTCAAACCCGCTGACCAGCGTGTCAAACAGCGGCGCCTCAATGTAGATGCGCGAGCTCGCCGCGCACACCTGCCCCTGGTTCAGGAAGCTGCCGGTCATCAGGCCTTCGATCACCCACGCAGGGTCCGCATCCTTGAGCACAATTGCCGGGTTTTTACCGCCGAGCTCAAGGGTCACGCCGGTTAGCGTGTCCGCCGCCGCGCGGGCAATTTGCTTACCCGTCGCCGTTGAGCCGGTGAAGCTCACCTTAGCAATGTGCGGGTGCGAGGTCAGCGCCGCGCCACACACCGCGCCGCTCCCGGTCACCACGTTGAACACCCCATCCGGGATGCCCGCTTCACTGGCCAGTTCCGCCACGCGCAGCATGGTCAGCGGCGTGGTTTCAGACGGCTTAATGACGATAGAGCAGCCAGCTGCCAGCGCTGGCATCACTTTCCACATGCCGATCATCAGCGGGAAGTTCCAGGGCACAATCCCGGCCACCACGCCAACCGGCTCTTTACGCGTCCACGCCTGATAGCGGGCGCCCTGCGGCAACGGGATAGAAAGATCGAGAGTCTTACCCGAAATTTTGGTGGTCAGCCCGGCGGTATAGCGCATCCAGTTCAGGGTGCAGCCGACTTCAAACATACGGGAAATGTTGATGGATTTGCCCTGCTCCAGCGTTTCAAGCTGGGCCAGCTCCTCGCTGTGCTGTTCCACCAGATCGGCGAAATGGAGCAGGATCCGCTCGCGCTCCGCCGGGAGTTTTCCGGCCCAGGTGCGGGCCAAAAAGGCGCGCCAGCCGGACATGACGGCACGATCAACGTCGTCGACGCTGGCATCGGCAGTTGAGGCAATGACCTCGCCCGTGGCCGGGTTGAAGACGTTCAGCCGCTTTTCACTGTCCGACGCGGCCTGACGCCCTTCAATCCACAGGCCATGCTGTCGGTCTAAAAACTGCTGCACGGCAGGCTGAATAGCCACCTGTGATTCAGACATAGGATACTCCTTCGTTATTCTTCGCAGGGTGTTCATCCAGTCTAAGAGGGGTTTTGTATTCTCGCTTTTGTCTCTGTGACATTCGCTTTGCCACCTGTGACAGGCTCCGCAAATCGCGATAATTGCCGCTTATATCGCTGTTACCGGTGAGTGTTCTTTCCTATAGTCAGCCTCATAGCTCTGACAAAATGCAACACAAATGCAACAATGCGAAAACGTTGACGGTGCAGTGAGAGAAACGATGGCGTGTGCAAGCGAGCAGGAACAGTATCAGCATTGGCTGGCGCAAATTAACCAGGTTTGCGGGCGTTTTAACGCACAGCCCACCGAGGGTAAATTCTACGGCGAGCTGGAGACCAGCTATGCGCGCAGCCTGAAGCTCAGCACCGTGACCGCAGGCGGCGTTAACCTGTTCCGCTCCCGCCAGGAGATCGCTCAGAGTAACGATGCCTGGTTCTATACCGTATTCCAGCTCGAAGGGAGTGCGGAAATTGAGCAGGATGACCGTCGCGCGCTGCTCAAAACCGGTGATATCACGCTGATTGACGCGTCGCGTCCCTGTTCAATCAACTGGCAGGAAAAATCCCGCCAGATTTCGCTCCTGGTTCCGCGTCAGATTATTGAGCAGCAGTGTCGTTTCCAGGAGATAAGCTGCGCGACCGCCCTTTCCCGCACCTTACCCACGGTGCAGCTGAGCCATCGCCTGTTGATGGAGAGTATGAGCAATGCCGACCTGAGCGATCGTGAAAGTGAAGCCGCGCTCGAAGCGATGATCTGCCTGCTGCGTCCCGCTTTCCAGCAACGTGAAATCATTCAGCCGCGCAAGGAGCGCCAGTTCCAGCATGTGGTGGCGCTGATTGACGACCATATTCAGTCTGAATCGCTGCGTCCTGAATGGATTGCCGCCGAGAGCGGTATGTCCGTGCGCAGCCTCTACCGCATGTTTGCCGAAAAGGGGCTGGTGGTCGCGCAGTACATTAAAAACCGTCGCCTGGATCTCTGCGCGCAGGTACTGCGCACTGCAGGCGATGATGAAAAGCTGGCGGGCATTGGCTACAGCTGGGGCTTTACCGACCATAGCCATTTTTCAACGGCGTTTAAGCAGCGTTTTGGCGTCTCGCCGGGTGAATACCGCAGGCGCTACCGCTAGCTACTTTCTCAGCCATTTTCCGTTAATACCCTTCACGTACTCGCCCGGCTGCGCGCGGGAAACCAGTTTTTGCCCAGCCATTTTGGCCACTTCATCGACCGGCAAATTATTGCTGTCAGCCAGCTTCTGGTAGCTTTCCGTGCGCGCCGCGTTGATGCGATTGACCAGCGCCAGCGTTTCGGCATCCTGTTGAATCGGGGCCAGATAACCGCTGAGGGTTTCCCCCACGCGCCCCTGGGCCCGGGCATCGTTGAGGGTGAGCGTAGCCGCCTGTACGTTCATCCCCAGCGCCAGCAAAATCAGAGCTACTCGTTTCATGGCGTCCTCAGAACAGATCGCTGCGCGATTTCAGCAGGGTTTCGACGTCTTTATCGACCTTAATGTGGATCTCATGTTCGATTTTGACATTCATATTGATGGTAATCGGCTCCTTTGGCGCAGCGACTTCAATACGCGGCGTACAGCCGGTCAGTAGCGCGGCAACGGCAACGGTGAGCACACCAGCCATCTTTTTCATTGTTGTTCCTCACTTTCCTTGCCGGTCAAACTGCGGGGAGCAGGTATCGCCGCATGTTGCTCAAACCAGGTTTGCAGGTTGTCCCCAAAGCGCAGGCTACGCCAGAGGGTAAAGACATTCTCGTCATGGGTATAGTTCAGGTTGACGGAGCTGCTTTTGCCATCCACCCGGCTGTTCCCCTTGATGGTCGCCTGCATGGTCAACTCACCCAGATTATCTAAATTGATTCTCGTCCACGAACGCGAAATTTCCATATAGCGGAGCCAGTTAATCGCGGCACCCGCGACCATATTATCTTTGACGATGGCGTCGGCCGTATCTTTGTCGATGCGCAGCGTCATTGGGCCCGGGTTGGTGAGCCAGCCATCTTCAATGATCCATTTTTCATTGTCCAGCCAGAACGGCAGCGCCCCGCTGACTGGCCCCGACATGGCAAACTGTTTCGGATTAACGGCGCTAATCAGCTCGCTCGAAGAGATATTATCCACCCGCAGCAGGGCCGGATCGTGCTGCGGCATCCGCAGCTGCTGCATGGTGATCTTCCCGCCGAGGGTTTCCACCTTCACGTTGGTGAGCAGCAGCGGATTGTCCTCCGTCCAGGGATAGTCCCCCTGTAGATCGGCAGTAATGTTTCGTGCGGTCACGAGGTTTACCACTTCGCCGATACGCAGCGTCACCGGACCGCGCGTGCCCAGAGACCAGGTTCCGTCGCTGAAGCGGAACGGCAGCACAAAATCGACGCCGTTAATCTGGTTATCCGGCATCCAGGCGCTGCCGGATTTCAGCACGCCGTGCCCACCCGCTTCAAAACCCTGATCGGCCGCCGCCGAGAAAGCGACCTGCGCATACAGTTCCCCGTCGCGCAGCGTCATTTTCCAGTCCGGCGGGATCAGCGGCTGGAATACGGTGAGAGACTGTTTCGGCCACCAGGCCTGCCCGCGAAGGCGCACGCCATCCCAGCGCCCGTTTACCTGTACCGGACCGATTTTGTCCGCGTGGAGGTCGCCCTTAAACTGAAAAATAGTCGGGTCGCTGCCGTCGACGCTAAAGGTCAGGACCGATGGCGGCAACACGCTGCCGCCGGCGAAACGGGTTTGCCCGGCGTTAAGTGAGAGCGCACCGCTGAAGGTCGGTTTTTCGGGGTCACGCAACCATCGCACCGGTTGTTCCAGCACCAGGCGAGGCTTGCTGACCTCCATCGTACCGTACTGGAGCTTGTCAAAACCGGTGGAGAGCGCCGTCAGCTCAATAAGGTTGTCGCGCCATTCGCCTTTCCCGGCGACATCCCAGCGGGCATGCATCGGCGTAAAACCGCCTTTCCCCCAGTAGCGCCACTGCCACAGGCCGTTATCGGGTAAGAAGTCGCTGGCCTGACCGTCCAGGTGGAGTTCAAAATCGCCCATCTCGTTTTCATGGGCGCGCAGGATAGCCTGCAGACGGCCATCCACGCCCTTCTGGGTGAGCTTCACGCCCGCCAGCGGCCAGCGGATTTCATCGATATCGAGTGAATCAATGATGCGCCCGCGCGAGCGGAGCAGCGCGCCCGGCTCAAAGGCCAGCTGCGGTTCATACAGGCTGCCGGTCAGCGTTGCGGGCAATTTAGCGTAAAGAATGAGATCGTTTTGCTTTGCCTCGCCGCTCAGGTGCAGAGGCATGTCGCTGTTTTCCATGCTGAGCCTGCCTGGCCCGATCTTCAGTACCGCGTTGCCTTTCCCCGCATCACCGTGGGTAAGCACATTCAGCCGTCCGGTCAGGGTGGTTTTATCCAGCCCCTGCTGCCAGTTGTCGGCGCGAAGGGACACCCGCCCGCTCAGCGGCATACCCGAGAGATCCCAGTTCCAGCGCCCGTCGCTAATGTTCAGCTGTTCCGCCGTGATCTGCCACGGCAGGTCGAGCAGCGGATCGGGATTGTCCCGCGCCATCACCACCAGCTGTCCCTGATTGTCTTCCCAGTCCAGATCGGCATCGACCAGAGACGTCAACTGTGGCACGTTAAAGGTCGCGACCGCGTGGCCTTTCACCGGTACGCCATCCGGTACCAGCGGCAGGGTAAATTCGCCCACCAGCTTAATCGGCTGCGGCTGGTCCGGGAGCTGTACATCGAACTGGCTGACCGAGAGCGTCTGACCGCGAAGCGTGCCTTTAATGCTGACCTGCTCGCCTTTATAGGCAATCTCCTGACTGGACGGGGTCAGCGACGCACGCAGCTCGCCCTGCCACTGCTGCCAGGGAGAGAGCGTCAGACGGTGAATCGTGAGCCAGGTATTGGGTAATACTGCCTGCCATTGCGCGAGCGTTTTCGGGGCGACCGTTGAGGGCGCTGACTGGGGAATTTTGCTCAGACAGAAGGAATTTAAATCCAGCGCGCCGATATCCAGCTTCCAGCGGCTCGGATGTGACAGCGTCACGTTATCGATGCGGGCAATTTCGCAGTCTTCAACCAGATAGCGAAGATCGGGGATCACCAGCGCGTGGCGGGTCAGTTTCGGGCTTTCTTCGAACGCGATGCGCGTCCCCACGGGCAACCAGATCCCGGCGAGCGTCGGGACCCACTGGGCGAGCGTCATCAGCAGCGTCAGCGGCAACAGTATGAACAGCAGTAAAAGCGCAAGAGCGGCTTTGTATTTACCCTTCATGGGCAGTTAATATCCTGATTTAGCGAAAGAATTAAGCCGGCAGTGCCGAGCATTGTCGCATGTTTAGCGGTTGAGTTGAAGTTAACGCCAGGATTAAGGATAGATGCTGGAAATAGTATGAGGTAACTTTTTTGCTATGCGTAACCTAAAGAACACATTTTATATTCAGTGGGTTACGCATCATTTCAGGCGTAAAAAAGGAAAACACTGCGAAACTAATACCTGTTCTTGGGCATTGCCAGCAGGTAAAGCATTGCGAATATCAATGACCCCCAGTACACCGAATCGTACCGCCAGGGATCAAAATCGATATGTAAAAAACCGCGAACAAACTCATAGCCGTTGGCAAAAACGTTAATCTGGATGGCTGCAATGGCTATCACAAACAGCGTATAGGCTATGAACAGTGGGTATTTTCGTAGCCGGTTAACCTTCTGTTTCCCGATATATAACAAGAAAAAAACTACTATAGATACAATGAAATAGTACAAAGCGGGCAGCATTGGCGGAGATAAGGACAACCCCAGCTGTTGCGACATGCATCATTCTCCCTCTTTATCAGAAACTCACCCGGTTCCTGATATCGTCCCATCACATCCAGAAGGATTGCAGTTTTCACACCCTCTTGCCATTCTTTAACGTAATTCAGACAGGCTTTTTTCGCATCCTCAACCCACTGCATTTTTCTCTACATGCCCTGAGCAGATTCAAGCCAAAGATTCCTCGTAGCAACAATATCATGGAGTTAGGATGTAGACATGCTCTAGAATAATTCATAGAACTTATTGAATTCAATAATATTTTAGAAATTGTAAGATAATTTTAATCATGCTAACGTGAATGCAAAATCACTGGAGAAAGTCTTATGAAAATCGCGGTATATAGCACAAAGCAGTACGACAAAAAGTATCTGCAACATGTTAACGAGGCGTACGGGTTTGAGCTTGAATTTTTCGACTTTCTGCTGTCCGAAAAAACCGCCAAAACGGCGCACGGCTGTGAAGCCGTCTGCATTTTCGTAAACGATGACGGCAGTCGCCCGGTGCTGGAAGAGTTGAAAAAACAAGGGGTGAAGTACATCGCCCTGCGCTGCGCGGGCTTTAACAACGTGGATCTCGACGCGGCGAAAGAGCTGGGTCTGAAGGTGGTGCGCGTTCCGGCGTACTCCCCGGAAGCGGTGGCTGAACATGCGATTGGCATGATGATGTCGCTCAACCGTCGTATTCACCGCGCTTATCAGCGTACCCGTGACGCTAACTTCTCGCTGGAAGGACTGACCGGCTTTACCATGTACGGCAAAACCGCCGGCGTGATCGGCACCGGTAAAATTGGCGTGGCTGCCCTGCGCATTCTGAAAGGCTTTGGCATGCGTCTGCTGGCGTTCGATCCGTACCCAAGCGCCGCAGCGCTGGATCTGGGCGTGGAATACGTCGACCTGCCGACGCTGTTCTCGCAGTCCGACGTGATCTCCCTGCACTGCCCGCTGACGCCGGAGAACTACCACCTGCTGAACCAGGCGGCATTTGACCAGATGAAGGATGGCGTGATGATCATCAACACCAGCCGCGGCGGGCTGGTTGATTCTCAGGCCGCTATCGAAGCGCTGAAGACCCAGAAAATTGGCGCGCTGGGGATGGACGTGTACGAGAACGAACGCGATCTGTTCTTTGAAGACAAGTCGAATGATGTGATCCAGGACGACGTATTCCGTCGCCTCTCTGCCTGCCATAACGTGCTGTTTACCGGCCACCAGGCGTTTCTGACTGCCGAAGCGCTGATCAGCATTTCGGAAACCACGCTGGGGAACCTGCAGCAGCTGGAAAAGGGCGAAGCGTGCCCTAACGAACTGGCATAAGCGTGACGCCGGGTGGCGGCTATGCGCCACCCGGCGTACTGTCCGTTTCCCAGGTCCGGTGCGCAAAGCACCACCAGAGCAGGACGGCCACCAGCGCAATCGCGCTCAGGACACTGAATGCCGTGGCAAATGAGTAATGACCTGCAATCGTGCCGGTTAACGCCGGGCTCATGGATGCCCCAATCCCCTGCATTAGCATCACCACACTCTGCCCGGCATTGACGTGCCCGCTACCGCGCAGCAGCACCACGATAAACGACGGTACCGCGACGCCCAGGATCCCTGCGGCCAGCCCGTCAAGAATTTGTACCGGGATCATCATGAGCGGCGCGTCCGTAGACGCCGCCAGCGCGGCGCGCACCGGCATCACCAGCAGCGCCAGCATAATCAAGCGCCAGTAGCCGTAGCGGTCTATTCGGTGGGCGACCCAGATGGCGACGGGTATCATCACGGCCTGAGAGATGATAACGGTGCCCGCCGCGTACAAACCGGGGTTGATCGAGGCGGGCGCGGCGGCCACCCTCATGCTCAGCATCGGCAGCAGCGCGGCGTTCGCCAGGTGAAACAGCAGCAGCGTCAGCCCGGTCACAAACAGCGCCCGGTTTTTCATCAGCACTGCAAAACCGGGGACCGGCAGGCTCGCTGAAGAAGAGAGCCCCCTAGCCGCGTCGTTATCGATATCCCCGTTGCGAATGGCAAGCAGCGCGCAGAGCGTTAACAGCGTGGTACAGGTCATCAGCAGGAAAATTCCGCCGACGCCCCAGTACCAGGCAATGCCCCCTGCAATCAGTGCGGTAACAAAGTTGCCGCCGTGATTGAATGCCTCATTTTTGCCCATCTGTGCGCTGAACCCGCTCTGGCCGGTCAGCCCCAGCGTAATCCCGGCGATCAGCGGCCCGACAAACGCCGCACAGATACCGGAGACAATTTGCGACACGGCGACAACGCCGCTCTGCTGGCTAAACCAGAGCAGGAGCGTGCTAAGGGTGATGAGCAGGCACACCAGCGCCAGCACGGTACGCTTGCTGCGTGAGGTGTCGGTGATGAATCCCGCCGGCAGCGTGGCCAGTAATCCCGCCAGCCCACCGGCCGTCATCAGGATGCCGATATCATCAGGGGTCCAGTGGCGTTCGGTCAGGAAAATACCGAGAAAAGGCCCCAGGCCATCGCGGACATCCGCGATGAAAAAACTTGTCAGGCACAATGCCCGCAGCGAACGAAGAGACATACTTCCTGCCTTTGTCTGTTATCGCCTGTAAAAAAGGAAATGTAGTATAGCGGGTATTTTTTAAAATCAGATGACGTCTTAAAAAATATGCCTTGCGAACTTAAACAATTCATAACGGAGGCTGTTTTTTCGCTTTACTCATTATTTCGCCTGACTATACTGGCAATAAATTTTCACAGGAGACCTTCGTTGGAAAGTCATTTTATCGTCGATACGAAGGTAAGCTAGCGCAATTTTCTCGCTGCTTACCTGAAAGGGTGGGCAGCAATCCTCTTTAAGCGATTGTATCCCGAAATAGTAAAACCACTCATTTTGTGGGGCATCGCATGTTCATGTTTACACATTCACTCTTTCCGCCACCGTCGTCCTGACACGTTTAGCATTTAAACGGCGTTATAATGTGCTTAGCAAGGCACTGACGCTTATTATTTAATAACGTTTACAGGCGACAGGCTGATGTTCCCTTATATCTCTCATCTGCTCGCAGCGATGCTGTTGGGCGCAATTATTGGCGCGGAAAGACAGTGGCGCCAGCGTATGGCCGGACTTCGTACCAATGCACTGGTTGCCACGGGCGCGGCAGTGTTCATCTTAAGCTCGGTATCCACCTCTCCTGATAGCCCGGGGCGCATCGCAGCGCAGATCGTCTCCGGTATCGGCTTTCTTGGCGCAGGCGTCATTATGCGTGAAGGAATGAATATTCGTGGTCTGAACACCGCCGCCACGCTGTGGTGCTCGGCCGGAATTGGCGTGCTATGTGGTTTAGGCCAGTTCTGGAATGCCGCCATGGCCAGCTTAATTATTCTCTGCGCCAACATATTGCTTCGCGAAGCCGCGCAGCGGATTAATCAGCTGCCCGTGCTCCATGAAGGCGAAAAAAGCTATGTTCTGAAAATCACCTGTGCTGACGAGCATGAAGATGCGGTGCGGCAGAGCATCGTTAATATGGCGAAAGAGTTGACGTTAAGTCTGAAAGCGATTTATTCCGCCACGGCTCAGGCTGAGGGAAAAACCGAAATTCGGGCTGAGGTGATGACCCGTGAAGAATACCGAAAATTACTCGAACTGATTATGGGCAATATGGGCGGGAATAAAATTATCGCGTCCGTCAGCTGTCACGCAATATGAACAAGGTACCGGGCATTGCGCCCGGTTGAGGCTTTGGCGTTTTGCAGAAAACGGACCGTGACGCGGAGAGATTCATCCCCGGATGTCCCTGTTCGTTGTCACGCCACGTTGGCAAGATCACGGACAGGTTCGAATGTACGCCTATCACATAACCGAAATTTGTCCCCGTTATGACACCCTGCTCTCTGTTTTCCTGAAATTAACGGTCTACCCTGAATTGTGTCAAAAACACTCAGGAGGGACAAATGTACAACTCAATTTTAGTTCCAATTGACATTTCGGAGGATAGCCTGACGCACATGGTTATCCCCTTCGTTCAGGCACATACAGCACTTAACACAGCTAAAGTTCACTTTCTTACTGTCATTCCATCGCTTCCGTATTATTCATCATTAGGCCTGGCCTACTCGGTCGAAATGCCGAAGCTGAAAGAGTTCCAGCACGCAGCCTTAGCAAAGCTGGATGAGATCGTTAAGCAATTCAAAATTCCTCCAGACAAGATACAGACTCACGCCGTGACGGGCTCTCCAAAGGATCAAATCCTTAAGCTCGCTGACACGATCGATGCCGACCTGATTATCATCGCTTCCCACAAACCTGACATATCTACGTATCTGTTGGGTTCGAACGCTGCGGCAGTGGTTCGGCATGCGAAATGCCCTGTCCTGGTCGTAAGATAGAAAGCGGCGTTTACGATCGTGGATACGAACGGAGAGCGAATAACAACAACCGGGCGAGAAGCCCGGTTTTTCATTTGCGCTTTCCTGAGTGAAAGCGCGATTTAGAGATTTACTCTGTTTGCGTTTAAATTTAAGTCCGTAATGGCGGCCGGTTTTCCAAGCAGGTAGCCCTGAACCTCATCACATTTATTTTCTTTAAGAAAAGAGAGCTGTTCGGCGGTCTCCACCCCTTCTGCGGTTACCGCCATGGAATAGGCTTTCCCCAGGTCAATAATTTTCTCCACGACTGACTGGTTCTGCGGCGAGTCACCCAGGGTAAAAATAAAGCTCTTGTCGAGCTTAAGCCCATCAAACTGAAACTTTCGCAGATAGCTCAGAGAGGCATAGCCGGTTCCGAAATCGTCAATCAGAATGCGGACGCCCATTTTTTTGAGAGACTTCATGGTCTGCAGCGTTTTTTCAGGATCGGAAAGCGTTACGTTTTCCGTCACTTCTATTTCCAGCCGGTTGGATTCAAGCCCTGTTTCGTGAAGTAACTCTTTTATCCTTTCAGCAAGATCGCTTGCCTGGAATTCGATAGCAGAAATATTTACGGATACCGATAATCCCGGCAATTTATCTTTCGTTTCCGCACACGCTTTGCGTATGACCCAGTTGCTCAGGCTAATAATAAGCCCGGTTTCTTCTGCCAGCGGAATAAACTGGTCGGGCATTATGGTCCCCCGAGTCGGATGCTGCCAGCGTACCAGCGCTTCGACGGCCTCTATTTTAGAATACCGGAGGTTATAACGGGGCTGGTAAACCAGGTAGAGTTGTTCTTCGCGAATCGCGGTCTTCAGCTCTAATTCCAGTTTCCTGCGTTCGGTCAGCTTTTCCGACATATCCGGGCGATAATAGACCCATCGGTTTCTGCCGGATTGCTTTGCCTGATACAGCGCAATATCTGCATAGCGTAGAAGATCGTTTGCGCTGATGCTAT
Source organism: Enterobacter sp. 148H3 (assembly GCF_034107425.1). Classification (NCBI taxonomy): domain Bacteria; kingdom Pseudomonadati; phylum Pseudomonadota; class Gammaproteobacteria; order Enterobacterales; family Enterobacteriaceae; genus Enterobacter; species Enterobacter sp. 148H3. The sequence goes on from NZ_JAWNEI010000003.1 coordinate 388,758, forward strand.
CCCGGGGAGCCTGTGCAATGCCCATGCTTACGCCTATCGCTACCTCATTCCCTTCAATGGAAAAAGGTCGGTTCAGTTCTTGCACAATGCGGCGACACACCTCTTCAATCTGGTCTTGCTGGCTGGTGTTGCCGAGGAGAATCATAAATTCATCCCCTCCCTGCCGTGCGACAAAATCACCTCGTCGAACGCAATATTTAAGACGTGAAGCGACCTCACCGAGCAGAGCATCCCCAGTAGAGTGCCCAAAAATATCATTGACGGGTTTAAACTTGTCTAAATCGAGACAAATCATGGCAAAGGGATAATGGTTAAGGTCTTCTTTAGCCAGCTGGCCTGCCAGAAATTCCTTAATATGATAGCGGTTCGGCAGACCGGTTAATTCATCATGACGTGACAGAAACTCCACACGTTTTGTTGCTTCAACTTCCTGAGAGACATCGGTTGCCGCGCCTCGCAAAACCACCGTTCCATCAGGCTGAGCAGAAAATTTTGCCAGGAGCGTGCAATATGACGTGGTTTGATGCGCGTGAGTATAAGGACAGTTTTTAAATTCAAAGCGCTCAGTTAAGTCCCGCTGGCTGGCACAGGCATGTGATAACCCGCTTGTCGACGGAAAGAGTTCATCCAGGCTGCGGCCTATCCATTTGCTATTTTCATATCCCGTTATTGTAGTAAAACGACCTGACAGCCATGTTATCTTTAACGATAAATCTGTTTCCCAGAACCAGTCGCTGGTTGTTTCACTGACGTCCCGGAATCGTTTTTCACTCGTAATTAGATTTAATCGCGCCTGCTCAAGGAGAAAGCTATTTTCGTCAAGCATTCTCGCCTTGTGCATAATATGACGCATTAATATTAGCGTCATTGATATCGTCAGAACGACTGAAAGAATGAGTAATGGCAAAAAATAAATTATCAACGCCTGGCCGGGATTTTCACCGTCCCAGATAATTTGCACATCACCATTCTGGGTGCTTAAGGTAAATTCCGTCTGATTATTTATTTGGGAAGTCACTGTAGCCGGTGAGGTACGAACATTCAGAATGCCGGCATCCTGCCCAATCGTGAGGAGTTTTTTAGCCGTTAACTTATCTATAAACACCATTGTCGAAGGTTTCCCCGGTAAGGGTTGCACGCTCGTATCATCACCGGTCGTTATCCATTCAGCAGAAACAATGGCCGGGACCGAATTGATAAGCGTTAGCACAGAAACCGGCAATCCATTTTTAATGCTTATCTCACGCAGTAAACGGTCTTTGGTTGATTTGTCTAACCAGCGCTCCAGATCCTGAAGCTTCAGTTTCCCGTCAACCACGCTGTATCGCGTGCTCCCTTCAGGAGAGAGAACAAACACCCCTTCGTAGCCAAAGTTGTCATACAGGGACTTGCCCAGATTCTGCTTATCCCATGCCCAGTGAATGTCAGTGGTCAGATGAAGATGTTTGTAGGCATCTCCCCACTCGGCATTGTCTTTCAAATGACTTCGCATGTTTTCCTGGCGGGTATCCAGGGCCTTCCTTAACAAAAATTCATCGTGCTTGTCGCTGATTTTATTAACATTATCTTTTATTATGAGCAGGGAAATTATTGCTGCAATAAAAATACTTATCAACAACGTTACTATATAGGTAAAAGTTTTATTTATCAGGCCTTTAGAAGGCTCGGTATCCGTGAAGCCCGGATTGTTCAAAGGTAGGGTCATCTTTCGCCTTCTTGACTGCTACTGCGTCGATTCTTATGCCATTTTCATTTATCGGCACAAAATAATAAAAATTTATAGCTAAAAATTGGCAGTTAAAAGTTTTTTTATTTTTACAATCCAGATCAAAGTATTAATTACTCACTCATTTACAGACTACTCTCGGTAAATTATATATACCGGTAGAAGCGCGTTTTAATCTCACATTTTTTATTTATAAAGAACGCCTGTAAAATTTTTTTGCTGAAGCATTTACCAGCAAGATGAAATTAAAAAACCGGGCGTAAAGCCCGGCTCTTTTTTCTGACGAGACTGTCTCTATTGGCTCAACCCGCGATTCTCCAGCATCGGTTCAATCTTCGGATCGCGCCCGCGCCAGCTGCGATAAAGTTCAGCCAGATCCGTGCTGTTACCACGAGACAAAATCGCCTCGCGGAATTTTTGCCCGTTTTCACGATTTAAGCCGCCCTGCTCGACAAACCATTGATAGCCATCATCCGCCAGCATCTGCGTCCACAGGTAGGCGTAATACCCCGCCGCGTAGCCACCGCCGAAAATATGGGCAAAATAGCTGCTGCGGTAGCGCGGCGGTACGGCGGGCAGATCCAGCCCCTCTTTTTGCAGCGCTGCCGCTTCAAATCCTTCAACGTCCGAAACGGCCTCGCCGATGCCGTGCCAGTTCATGTCCAGCAGCGCGGCAGCCAGCAGCTCCGTCATGTCATAACCCTTGTTGAAATGGGTCGCGTTGAGCATGCTTTCCCGCAGCGCGTCCGGCATCGGCTCCCCGGTTTCGTAATGGCGCGCATAATGGGTAAACACCTGTGGATGGCTGGCCCAGTGCTCGTTGATTTGCGACGGGAACTCAACAAAATCACGCGGCGTATTGGTGCCGGAAAGCGTAGCAAAACGCTGGCTGGCAAAAAGACCGTGCAGCGTATGGCCAAACTCGTGGAACAGGGTGATCACGTCATCCCACGAGAGAAGCGCGATCCCGCCATTCGTCGGTTTTTGGTAGTTACAGACGTTGTAGATAACCGGACGGGAAGCAAACTCGAAGGATTGTTCGACGAAATTCCCCATCCATGCCCCGCCCTGCTTGGAATCACGGGCGAAGAAGTCGCCGTAAAACAGCGCCATGCCCTCACCGGTGTGGTCGAAAATTTCCCATACGCGGACGTCCGGATGATACACCGGGATATCAAAGCGCTCGACGAAGCGAATGCCAAACAGCTGGCTGGCGGCCCAGAAAACGCCATCCTGCAGCACGGTATTGAGCGCAAAGTAGGGCCTGATCTGCGACTCATCAAGGGCATATTTTGCCTGGCGCACGCGCTCGGCATAAAACGCCCAGTCCCAGGCCTGGACGGTGAAACCGCCCTGCTCATCGTCAATGACTTTCTGAATATCGGCCTGTTCGCGTTCCGCGCGGGCGCGGGCGGCAGGCACAATGCCGCGCATAAATTCCAGCGCGGCGGCCGGGGTTTTCGCCATCTGATCGGCGATACTCCAGCTGGCGTAATCCTCAAAGCCCAGCAGGCGGGCTTGCCGCGCGCGCAGCGCCGTCAGACGCAGGATCAGCGCGCGAGTGTCGTTTTCATCCCCTTTCTGGGTGCGCGTCCAGCCTGCGTTGAAAAGGTTCTCGCGGGTCTGACGATTGCGCAGCGCGGAAAGCGCGGGCTGCTGGGTGGTGTTCAGAAGCGGGATCAGCCAGCGATCGTTCAGCCCTCGCTCCGCGGCAGCCTGCGCGGCGTCCGCGATTTCACCGGCGCTGAGCCCGTCAAGCTGGTGCGCGTAATCCACCACCAGCCCACCCGTCTTATCGGCAGCCAGCAGGCGCTGGTTAAACTGGCTGGTCAGGGAGGCCGCCTCGGTATTCAGTGCCTTCAGCTCGGCCTTTTCCGTCTCATTCAGACGCGCACCGGCCAGAATAAACCGCTGATACGTCTCCTCGACCAGACGACGAGATTCGGCGTCCAGCGCGGCACGGTCCTGCCAGACGCTTTCCACGCGGGCGAACAGCACGTCATTCAGCCAGATATCGTTTGCCAGCGCGGCAAGCTCGGTGGAGAACTGTTCTTCCAGCTCCTGTAAATACGGATTGGTGTGCGCGGAAGTCATGGCGAAGAACACGCTGCTGACGCGCGCGAGCAAAGCGCCGCTTTTCTCCAGCGCCAGCACGGTGTTCGTGAAGTCAGGCGCAGCGGCCTGAGAGATAATCGCGTTGATGTCCGCCCGCTTCTGGCGAAGGGCTTCATCGAAGGCCGGACGATAGTGGCTGTCGTCGATCTTATCAAAATGGGGTGCCTGGTAAGGCAGCAGACTGATTTCAAAAAAGGGATTCGTGGCCGTCATCTTTCACTCCTGAGTACGGGTATCCTCCCAGAGTAGGCCAGGCCGCCATCCCCTGCAACGCCGTCATACAAATGTTGCCTTAACGCACCCTCTGCGGCCGTGCTATGTTAGTACAACACAAAAAGCGTTGAGGAACAGTGAGATGATTATTTTAGTTACCGGGGCAACGGCAGGTTTTGGTGAAAGCATCACGCGTCGCTTCGTCGCCAACGGGCACAAGGTTATTGCGACCGGCCGTCGTCAGGAACGTCTGCAGGAGCTGAAGGACGAATTAGGCGACAGCATCCTGACCGCGCAGCTGGACGTGCGTAACCGCGCGGCGATTGAAGAGATGATTGCTAACCTGCCCGCCGAGTGGCGCGCCATCGACGTGCTGGTCAACAATGCCGGTCTGGCGCTGGGCATGGAGCCCGCCCATAAAGCCAGCGTGGAAGACTGGGAAAACATGATCGACACCAACAATAAAGGGCTGGTCTATATGACCCGCGCGGTGCTGCCGGGCATGGTTGAACGTAATCGCGGCCACATTATCAATATCGGCTCCACCGCCGGAAGCTGGCCTTATGCGGGCGGCAACGTCTACGGCGCGACGAAAGCGTTTGTGCGCCAGTTCAGCCTTAACCTGCGGACCGATCTGCACGGCACCGCCATTCGCGTCACCGACATCGAGCCGGGCCTCGTGGGCGGCACCGAGTTTTCCAACGTGCGCTTCAAGGGCGATGACGCGAAAGCAGACAAAACCTACGAAAACGCTAACGCCCTGACGCCGGAAGATGTCACCGAAACGGTCTGGTGGGTGGCGACGCTGCCAAAACACGTCAACATCAATACCGTAGAAATGATGCCGGTCAGCCAAAGTTTTGCCGGACTTAGCGTCCATCGTGGCTAAATCTGCCCTTCCCGGCCTGCGGGCCGGGTCTGTTTCGGTCTATAAAAGAATGGTAGTATGTTCAGGCTAACTCTCTGAGAAATGACAACTCATGGCCGCTGAATCGCAACTCAACCCCACCCAGCCCGTAAACCAGCAAATCTATCGCATTTTGCGACGTGATATTGTCCATTGCCTGATCCCACCTGGAACGCCGCTTTCTGAAAAAGAGGTGTCCGTGCGTTTTGACGTTTCCCGTCAGCCGGTGCGTGAAGCGTTTATTAAGCTTGCAGAAAACGGTCTGATTCAGATCCGCCCGCAGCGCGGCAGCTACGTGAACAAAATTTCTCTCTCTCAGGTGCGCAACGGCTGTTTTGTTCGCCAGGCCATTGAATGCGCGGTGGCGCGCCGTGCCGCAACGCTCATCAACGACAACCAGTGTTATCTGCTGGAGCAAAACCTGCATCAGCAGCGAATTGCGATTGACCGTAAGCAGCTGAATGATTTCTTCCAGCTTGATGATGAATTCCATCAGAAACTGGCGCAGATTGCGGATTGCCAGCTTGCCTGGGACACCATCGAAAACATCAAGGCCACCATCGACCGCGTGCGTTATATGAGCCTCGATCACGTCTCCCCGCCGGAAATGCTGCTCCGACAGCATCATGATATTTTCAGCGCGCTGGAAAAACGCGACCCGGACGGCGTGGAAAAAGCGATGACGCTGCATCTGCAGGAAATTAGCGAATCCGTGCAGCTGATTCGTCAGGAAAATAGCGAGTGGTTTAGCGAAGAGTAATATTCGCCGCCCCTTTCGGACGCGGCGATGGGTTTAGCGAACGACTAACACTGGAATAGTGGCGTAGCGCAGGATAGATTCCGCATTTGACCCCAGCAGATGGGTGCTGATGCCCGGATTTTTCGACCCGATGACGATCGCGTCATATTCCCCTTCTTTGCTCAGTCTGATAATTTCATCGCGGACGTTGCCAAAGCGAACAAGGCTGTCAATTTTCTCCGGCGAAATATCGAAAAGTCTTTTTAACGCGTTCATTTTCTTACCGGATTCCTCCGTCATATACTCTTCGAACTTTTTAATATCGGCGTTAAATCCACGCAGCAGGGATCGGCTGCTGGCCGGCAGAATATTGACCAGGGTAATCGAGGCGCCCTCAGCCTTCGCAAGGTTTGCCGCGTGGCGAACCGCTTTGTCGCTCAAATCCATTTCAAACACATCAACAGGCATCAAAATCTTCTTATACATAAGCCTGACTCCTTATTCCGATGAAAGGGTTATTTCCTGTACCCAGAATGGCATTAGTAATATAAACCAACCCTCAACGCTTCCCTGCTGAAACTATCATTTAATGAAAATAACGGTCTGCTTTGTAAATTGCTGTAGTGAACCGTCAGCGCCCGGCACAATAAAGAAAAAAGTGTGAGTTTGATCAAAAACAAAAACATGTGATGCAGACAGGCGTATTTATATGCTCCGTGAACGGCAACCCTGAAATAACGCCGTAACGAACAGGTTAGAGAGGAGGAAATACCATGATGACATACGACCGTAACCGCAATGCAATCACCACCGGCTGCCGCGTCATGATTAGCGGCACGGGCAAAACTGGCGTGATTAAAGCGATCCACAGCGACGGGCTGGATGCCGCGCAGGTGCGCCGCAGCAAAACGGTTGAAGTGGAAGGATGCGAAGGTAAGTTCGAACCGATTGAGCTGATTCGCCTGGGTATGCACTAAGCGGTGCGCGGACATGCCGCCGCAAACGGCGGCATGTGCTGAATTACCGCTGAGACACATACTGCTCCACGGTCGCTTTCGCTCCCTTTTGCAGCAGCGTCAGGTAGGCCTTCATCACCGCATCAACAAAGACGGCTTCACGCGGTAACTCCTTGCCAAAGATGGCTTCAATGCCGAGAAGCGCCCTGACCCGGCTTTCCCCTTCCGCACTGCCCTTCACCGCCGCCTGAATCACCGCCAGCTGCGGGTCGCTTACGTCAATCGCGTTACCCTGCTCGTCCACGCCGCCGACATAGCGCATCCAGCCTGCCACGCCCAGCGCAAGCAGCGGGAAAGGCTTCTGATGCACCAGGTGCCAGCGCACGGAATCCAGCATGCGCTGCGGAAGCTTCTGGCTGCCGTCCATCGCAATTTGCCAGGTCCGATGGCGCAGGGCCGGGTTACTGTAGCGGGCAATCAGGAGATCGGCATAGCGCCCTAAATCGACGCCTTTGACCTTCAGCGTGGGCGCCTGCTCGTTGAGCATCAGCGCGTGCGCGGCAAGACGGTAATTCTTATCTTCCATGCAGTCGTTGATATGCTGATAGCCCGCCAGATAGCCCAGGTACGCCAGAAATGAGTGGCTGCCGTTGAGCATGCGCAGCTTCATCTCTTCAAACGGGATCACGTCCGACACCAGCTCGGCTCCGGCTTTTTCCCACGCAGGACGACCCGCCACAAAGTTATCTTCGATCACCCACTGACGGAACGGTTCACAGGCCACCGCCGCCGGATCGCGCACGCCGGTCAGCCGTTCGATTTTATCCAGCGTATCGGGAGTGACCGCGGGCACGATGCGATCCACCATAGTTGACGGGAAGGTGACGTGGGATTCGATCCAGTCCGCCAGCTCAGCGTTTACCGCTCGGGCGTACGCGCAGGTGACATTGCGCATCACGTGACCGTTCTCCGGCATGTTGTCGCAGGACATCACGCTAAACGCTGGCAGACCCGCCGCCTTACGGCGCGCGAGCGCTTCCACGACGACACCCGGCGCGGATTTTGGCTGGTACGGGTTTTGCAGGTCTGCGACGATAAACGGATGATCGAGCATCAGTTGCCCGGTTGCCGGTGAGTGACAGTACCCTTTCTCGGTGATAGTCAGCGAGACAATCGCCACCTGCGGTTCGCACATCGCCGCCAGCACCGTTTCCAGCCCGTCAACCTGCGCATGCAGCGCCTTTTTGACTACGCCAACTACGCGGGAAGTCCACGCATCGGCAGACATCTCCGCCACGGTATAGAGATTATCCTGGGCCTTCAGATCGGCAATCTGCTGCTCGCCGCCAATCAGGTTAACTTCACAGTAGCCCCAGTCGCTGCCGTGTTCAGCGGCAAGGATGTCGGCGTACACCGCCTGGTGCGCCCGGTGAAATGCGCCGAAGCCTAAATGTACAATGCGTGCTTTGAGGCTGTCGCGATCGTACTGAGGCAGCGTCGCGTTGGCCTGTAATAACGTGTTTTCCATGATTAAGACTCGTTAATTAGAAAGCTGTGGATCGCTGCCGCTCTTTCTGAAGCGGCAGCGCCTGCTGACTACACCAACTAGAATGGCAGCTGGAGTAAAAAGAGAACTGCCATCAACCATACCGATACTGCCGTTTGATTTTTTGATATATATTAACTTTTGCTCATCTGGTGTGACATAAAAATAAAGTTGTGTGACAGGTCGCGCAGGCTGTAAACCACTAGCGTCGCGAAGAGACAGCACCGTAACCCACACTCTCTTCTGGCGCAGACTCTGCTGCGTCATGCGCCGCGCTCAAATCACGGTCGCGCACTTCCGGCATCAGGATCGCCGAGACCAGTCCAATCGCGGAATAGGCCACCAGCATGGCAACAATGGGCCACCAGGAGCCGGTAATATTGCAGAAGATCCCTGCCAGCACCGGGCCAAAGCCCACCGCCACCAGACCGCCCGCCTCTTTGGAGATGGCCATACGCGTAAAGCGATTTCGCGAGCCAAACATCTCCGCCATAGTGATATTTTCCAGCGCAAACAGCCCCAGCACGGCGAAGTTATGGATAATGATGATAGAGAGCATGATCGTCCCCGGCGCATAGCTCTTATCGACGATGATCGACAGCATCGGGTAGGCGAGTAGAATGGCGGAGATATTGAGAATAATGTACGGCAGACGGCGCCCCACTTTATCGGAAAGCCAGCCCAGCAGCGGGATGGAGATAAACCCGAGAATGGAGCTTATCATCGGCGCATCGGTTGGGATGGCCTTATCGAACAGCAGCGTCTGGACCAGATACCCGGCAAGGAACGTCTGGATCAGACCCGAATTACCCGCCTGACCAAACCGCAGGCCGGTCGCCAGCCAGAAGGATTTGCTTTTCACCATGGAACCCAGCGAGGTATCCGGCTGCACGCTTTGTGCATCGTTTACTTTCTCAAAGACCGGGCTCTCCTTGAGATTCATACGCAGCCAGATGGCGAAGATCATCACCACGACGCTGGCGAGGAACGGCACGCGCCAGCCCCAGGCAATCAGCTCTTCTCGATCGAGAGCAAAGAACATCACCGCCCAGATCGCCGTGGCGCTGAGCGTCCCGCAGTTCGTGCCCATCGCCACCAGCGAGGAGATGATGCCGCGTTTCCCTTTTGGCGCGTACTCCGCCAGCATGGTCCCGGCCCCGGAGATCTCAGCCCCTGCGCCAAGGCCCTGAATAATGCGCAGCGTCACCAGCAGCACGGGAGCAAAAATACCGATCTGCGCGTAGGTCGGCAGGACGCCAATCAGCGTGGTGCAGATCCCCATCATGGTGATGGTGATGAACAGCACCTTCTTACGGCCAATGCTGTCGCCCATTCTGCCGAAGATAAAGGCGCCGACAATGCGTGCGATATAGCCTGCGCCGTAGGTCCCCATCGCCAGGATCAGCGCCATCGCGGCGGACTGTTCCGGGAAGAAGATCTCATGAAAGACCAGGGCGGCCCCCAGCGAGTAAAGCTGAAAGTCCATAAACTCCAGAGCGGTGCCCAGCCAGCCGGAAACGGCGGCTTTCACCAGATCGGAGGTGGTTCTTTGAGGTTGTGCTTGCGTCATAATGGCTATCTCTGAAAGGTAAGATGCGTACCACCAGAGCCTGTCTGCGCAGGCTCTTTACCGCGTATTTGATTATTGACCGAACGTCAGTAAGACCTTGCAGCACTGCCGCTGGTCTTTTTCAAACAGTTCGATGGCGTCTGTTACATGGTGATAGTCAAAGGTATGGGTGATCAGTTTTTCCGGGTCGATCAGCCCTTTCTTCAGCCAGTCGATGACGACCGGGAATTTATTGGCATTGAGGCGGGAGGAGAATATCGCCAGCTCTTTGCCGGTGATGCCCTGCTGAACAATCTGGCTCGGCTCGCTGGAAAAGCCCATCAGCACGATGCGCGCCGCCGGAGAGGCCAGGGTTATCGCTTCCTGCAAAATAGCTGGATGGCAGGCGGCATCAATGATTAACGTCGGTTTGATGCCCTTTTCGTCCAGCGCGGCCTGCAGCGACTGCTCGCCGTTATTAAAGACCCAATCCGCGCCGCTGCGCCGGGCCATCGCCAGGCGCTCGTCTATGCGGTCAACCACGATAACCTGCTTCACCTGATAGACGCCTTTCAGCGCCTGCACGGTGACCAGCCCCATCGGGCCTGCGCCGTAAATCAGCGCGACGTCCTGCCCGGTGGGACTGGCCTGCCCCGTCACGTTGGCGGCGATGGTGAAGGGCTCCACCATAACGGCGTGTTTATCAGGAATGTCATCCGGAATGGGCCAGGCATTTTGTGCAGGTACTGCCGCATATTCGCTGAAGCCGCCGTCACGGTGAACGCCCAGCACCACCAGCGAGGTACAGACGTTCGGTTTTCCCACCGAGCACGGGTAGCAGTGCCCGCAGCTGATCACCGGGTCAACCGAGACGCGCTGGCCCAAGCGGGCAGCATCAACGCCCTCACCCACGGCGTCGATCGCGCCAAAAAACTCGTGGCCAATGACGCGTGGGTACTTAGCAAACGGGTTATGCCCGCGGTAGATGTGGCTGTCTGAACCGCAAATCCCGGCCAGTTTAATCTTGACGCGCACTTCGCCTGCGCCTGGTTCCGGGCGTGGCCGCTCTTCAATCACCAGTTCGTTCGGCTGCTGAATCACTACGCTTTTCATCGTTCTCTCCTCGCTTACCAGTTCCACAGCGTGCCGTCTTCGAGACGGGCCACCGGCAGATAGGCCGGATCGTACGGGTATTTCGCCGCCAGCTTTTCATCAAACTCGATGCCCAGCCCCGGCTTATCCCCAGGATGCATATAGCCGTTATCAAAGCGCCAGCTGTGCGGGAAGACCTCCAGCATCTGTTCGGAGTAGCCCATAAATTCCTGCACGCCAAAGTTCGGCACCCACAGGTCGAAATGCAGCGCGGCGGCGTGGCACACGGGCGAGAGATCAGACGGACCGTGCGAACCGGTACGCACCTGGTAGAGCGAGGCGAAGTCCGCGATGCGACGCATCCCGGTGATCCCGCCCGCGTGGGTAATGGTGGTGCGGATATAGTCGATGAGCTGCTCTTCGATGAGCTGCTTGCAGTCCCAGATGCTGTTAAACACTTCCCCCACGGCAATCGGCGTGACGGTGTGCTGGCGGATCAGTCGGAAGCAAGCCTGGTTTTCCGCAGGCGTTGGGTCTTCCATCCAGAACATGCGGAATTCCTCGATGCTCTTGCCGAAGCGCGCCGCTTCAATGGGCGTCAGGCGGTGGTGCATGTCGTGCAGGAGATGCTCATTGAAGCCGAATTTACTGCGCACCGCGTCGAACAGCTTCGGCGTGAAATCGAGGTATTTTTCGGTGGACCAGAGCTGTTCTTCCGGCCAGTCGCCTTTGGTCGCAGGCTCGTAGGCCAGCCCCTTCCCTTTGGCCATGCCGTAGGTGGTTTTCATGCCCGGCACGCCGCACTGCACGCGGATCGCCTTAAAGCCCATCTCTTTATGGCGGGCGTAATCTTCCAGCACATCGTCAATGGTGTGGCCGGTGGTATGGCAGTAGACCATCACCCCTTCCCGGGAGGCGCCGCCCAGCAGCTGGTAGAGCGGCATGTTGGCCGCTTTGGCTTTGATATCCCACAGCGCCATATCCACGGCGGAGATGGCCGACATGGTAACCGGACCGCGGCGCCAGTAGGCGCCTTTATAGAAAAACTGCCAGATGTCTTCGATGCGGTGCGCATCGCGGCCAATCAGCTGCGGGCAAAGGTGTTCCTTCAGGTATGAGGCCACGGAGAGCTCGCGCCCGTTTAGCGTAGCGTCACCGAGACCGACAATCCCCTCATCGGTGGTGATTTTAAGGGTGACAAAGTTCCGTCCCGGGCAGGTAACAAACACGTCAGCCGCGACAATCTTCATAATTCCTTTCCTTACATCGCTCGTTGTGATGCTGGAAACTTACGCAACTACACTACTACCATACAAGTATAAAGATCATAAAATCAGCTAACGATCACAAAACCGGGGGCTCAGGCGCGCCCCCATCCCACCACAATAATCAGCATACCGCACAGGGCAATCAGCGCCCCGGCCCAGTCGTATGCGCTGAGTTTGACCCCGTCCACGACGCGCAACCACAGCAGCGCTGTACACACATAAACACCACCGTAAGCCGCGTAAACGCGACCACTGGCCGCCGGATGCAGCGTTAGCAGCCAGACAAACAGGGCAAGCGCGACGCCCGCAGGGATCAGCAGCAGTGCGCTTCCCCCCTTCTTCAGCCAGAGCCAGGGCAGGAAGCAGCCGATGATTTCGCATAGCGCGGTGGCAAAAAAAAGCAGCGTCGTTTTAAGCATATTTCACGTCAGGTGAGGATTTATTTAACCATCATACCTGATGATGCCCTTTACTTTTCCATACTTGCCCCGCGGGTATGCCGTCATTTCGCATTAGTGTAGAATCTGTACGGGGTAACCTGATTACCTGCACCCATTTAAAAGGAAACGCTATGACCACATTAAGCAAACGCCTTTGTCTGACAGCCCTGCTGGCGCTGTCATCGTTCGCCTTTGCCGCCTCTGCGACAGCGGAAACCAGCAAGCTCATTATTGAGTCTGGTGACAGCGCGCAAAGCCGCCAGAACGCCGCTATGGACAAAGAACAATGGAATGACACCCGTAGCCTTCGCCAGAAGGTCAACAAACGTGCCGAAAAAGAGTGGGACAAAGAAGATGTTGCTTTTGACGCACGCGATAAGTGTCAGCAAAGTGCAAACGTCAATGCATACTGGGAGCCAAACACCCTGCGCTGCCTGGATCGCCGCACTGGCCGCACGGTAGCCCCGTAATGTCGGTGTCCTGCGACGTCAAACTCCGTCCGCTGGAGCGTGAAGACCTGCGCTTTGTGCACCAGCTCGACAACAATGCCAGCGTGATGCGCTACTGGTTCGAAGAGCCTTACGAGGCGTTTGTTGAGCTGTCCGATCTCTACGATAAACACATTCACGATCAGAGTGAACGTCGTTTTGTGGTGGAGTGTGAAGGTGAAAAAGCCGGGCTGGTGGAGCTGGTTGAGATCAACCACGTTCACCGTCGGGCGGAGTTCCAGATAATCATCTCCCCTGAACATCAGGGAAAGGGCCTTGCGTCACGGGCGGCTAAGCTGGCAATGGATTACGGATTCAACGTTCTGAATCTCTACAAGCTTTACCTGATTGTGGATAAAGAGAACGAGAAAGCGATCCATATCTATCGCAAGCTGGGCTTTATGGTGGAAGGCGAGCTGATTCACGAATTCTTTATTAACGGTGAATACCGCAATACCATTCGCATGTGCATTTTCCAGCATCAGCACCTGGCCGGACATAAACCGTCTGGCGCCAGCCTGCTGAAACCGACCGCGCAGTAACCTGCGCGGTTTTATTCTCAGTAGTATTCAATCGTATTTTTGATGGTGTACTTGCGCTCAACGGCGGGTTTGACGCTGTCGTCTGTGATCGTCAGATCGCAGCTCACCGGGTTATTGTGGCGGTCGTAATCGCAGCTCTGCTTCACGTTGCCCAGCGGCTTGTCGTTCAACATGCTCACGGCCGAGTAATCCATTCTTTTGCGAAGATCTTTAGACGGCGTCGACTGAACGGACAGGTGCTGATCCCCGGAAACGGTGGTTTTGCCCAGCGGGTAGCCATCCGCGTCGTAGCGATACTTCACTTCCATCTCTTTGCCGTGCGCCGCCACCACAAAACCGTTGTCGTCGGTATCCCACGTTATCCCGGCTGACGGCAGTTCGGCCAGCTGGCATTTCCCCTGCAGCTTCACTTTGCGCTGCTGGGTTTCAGCGTCAAGATAGTAATTGGCATCCAGCACCAGCGCCACGCCGGTGTTGGCCTCCAGGTCGTGCAGCTCCAGCGTATCGAAACACCCTTCAGACGAGACGGTGCCGGTGACCCGTTTGGACACTTCGCCCTTCTCGTTGAACAGCGTCTGGGTAAAGTCTTTGACCGGGCCGCGCAGCGGGTCAAAATCAAACTCGTTTGAAAAACTCGCCATCTCGGGCGTAAACGACAGCGGCGCGGAGCTGTTGTCGCACCCCACCAGTGTTGCTGCCAGTAGCGTTATCGCTGCGTATATCTTCACATTCATTTCCGTACAGGAGATTATTCCCAATCATATTAGCAAATACAGCGGCTTACGCGATAGTGAAAACGAATCATCTGAACGCGGAGAAAACCGGTCTCGCCCACGCAGACGGGAAACCAGGCTATATTTTATGGGGAACGGTCAACGCTAAAGGATATATTATGACGGGCATTTCAAAAGAGATTGAATATCACAAAACGAACTTCCTGAATCATCCGTTATTTAATTATCTCAATGACGATGCATTATCGCTTGATGAGCGACTGAGGTTTTTACCCTATATTTCACATTTTGTCATGAGCTTTGCCGATATTAATAAATATATTTTGCCGTTTGCGACGCCCGCCAATCCGCTGGAACGTGCAGTGAATACCCATGCCAGGGAGGATGCCGAACACTGGCCCTGGTTTCTAAACGATCTGCAGACCAGCGGGCAAAATTCCGCCGCTAGCCTCACAGAACACCTGAGCTTTCTGTGGGCTGATAACCTGATTAACAGCCGAAAGCTGACTTACCATTTAATTCAGGCCCTTCACAATCAAAGCGCCAAAATGCGTTTAATCGTAATTGAAGTCATGGAGGCAACCGGCAATGCGACATTTGATACGTTGGCATCCATAACAAAGGGCACGGATAAACAGCTGGAATACTGCGGTCATTTACATTTGAGTCATGAGACTGGACATTCAATGGGGAGCGAGGATGAGATTGTAGATACCCTGAATTTAACGGAAGAGGAAAGAAATAAAGCCAGCCAGATGATTGCTGAGTGCTTTAATGCGTTTCATCGTTTTTTTGATGAAATATTTGAGAATGTCTCACCAGAGCATTCTCGTTCGATTAAATGATAGCGGCTCGCCGCGCGAGGGAGCCAGCTACGCGTGGCAGCATTAAGATTAATCAGAAAATTACAGATAAAAACATAGACTTACGCCTCCCCTGCTACACTAACTTAACACACAGAGAAAAGGAGCTACAGATGAAACGGTTACCCTGGATTACCGCCCTGCTGTTAATGAGTGCCTCGACGGCCGCGCTGGCGGCACCGGATTCCTGCGAGCGCGTGAAAAGCGACATTCAGCAGAAGATCGTCAACAACGGCGTGCCTGAGTCAGGTTTTACGCTGAATATCGTGCCAAACGACCAGGCCGACCAGCCGGGCACGCAGGTCGTAGGCCACTGCGCTAACGACACGTTTAAGATTTTATACACCCGCACAGGCAGCGGTGCGGCAGCTGAACCTCAGTAATTGAGCTTCAATCCCCTTTGATTTGATAAGGATTAATATTTAGTCCCCCCAAATCAGTGACACTCACCCCATCATTAGCCCGGATATCATTTCGGGAAAAATAATACGCAATTATAATGATGGGGTGAGCCATGTCCGATGCTGAACATCACGGCGGAATTAGCCGTCGAACTCTCGTGAAATCTACGGCGATAGGTTCTCTGGCGCTTGCCGCTGGTGGGATCTCGCTTCCATTTGGTCTTAAAAGCGCTGCAGCCGCGGTGAAGGGCGCCGTCCAGCCCCCTGAAGATACCGTCGTGTGGGGCGCCTGCTCTGTCAACTGCGGCAGCCGCTGTGCGCTGCGTCTGCACGTGCGCGACAACGAAGTGTACTGGGTCGAAACGGACAACACCGGCGAGGATGTATATGGCGATCACCAGGTGCGTGCCTGCCTGCGCGGACGTTCAATCCGCCGCCGCATCAATCACCCTGACCGTCTGAACTACCCGATGAAGCGCGTGGGCAAACGCGGCGAAGGCAGGTTTGAACGCATCACGTGGGATGAAGCGCTCGACACTATCACCGCCAGCCTGAAAGACGTGGTGGCCAAATACGGCAACGAAGCGGTGTATATCAACTACTCTTCCGGAATTGTCGGCGGCAATATCACCCGCTCTTCCCCTTACGCTTCGCTGGTGGCGCGCCTGATGAACTGCTACGGCGGTTTCCTGAGCCACTACGGCACCTACAGCACGGCGCAAATTGCCTGCGCGATGCCCTACACCTATGGCAGCAACGACGGCAACAGCACCTCGGATATCGAAAACACTAAACTGGTGGTGATGTTCGGCAATAACCCGGCGGAAACGCGCATGAGCGGCGGCGGGATTACGTACTATCTTGAGCAGGCCCGCGAGCGGTCCAACGCGCGCATGATTGTTATCGACCCGCGCTACACCGACACGGCAGCCGGACGCGAAGATGAATGGATCCCGATCCGTCCTGGAACCGATGCCGCGCTGGTGGCGGGTATTGCCTGGGTATTAATCGACGAAAATCTGGTCGACCAGCCGTTCCTGGACAAATACTGCGTTGGCTACGACGAAAAAACGCTGCCGGAAAGCGCGCCCGCTAACGGTCACTACAAAGCGTATATTCTCGGCCAGGGCGATGACCACATGGCTAAAACGCCGGAGTGGGCCTCACGCATCACCGGCATTCCCGCAGAACGCATCATTAAGCTTGCCCGGGAAATTGGCTCCGCGAAGCCGGCCTATATCTGTCAGGGCTGGGGACCCCAGCGTCAGGCGAACGGCGAGCTGACCTCGCGCGCCATCGCGATGCTGCCGATCCTCACCGGAAACGTGGGGATCAACGGCGGGAACAGCGGCGCGCGAGAGTCGACCTACACCATCACCATTGAACGTATGCCGCTGCCGGATAACCCGGTCAAAACGCAAATCTCCTGCTTCAGCTGGACGGACGCCATCGCCCGCGGGCCGGAAATGACCGCCCTGCGCGACGGCGTACGCGGAAAGGATAAGCTGGACGTGCCGATTAAGTTCATCTGGAACTACGCGGGCAATACCATCATCAACCAGCACTCCGATATCAATAAAACCCACGATATCCTGCAGGATGAAAGCAAGTGCGAAATGATTGTGGTCATCGATAACTTCATGACGTCGTCAGCGAAATACGCCGATATCATCTTGCCGGACCTGATGACCGTCGAGCAGGAAGACATCATTCCTAACGATTATGCGGGCAATATGGGCTACCTGATTTTCCTCCAGCCCGTGACTACGCCGAAGTTTGAGCGCAAGCCCATCTACTGGATCATGAGCGAAGTGGCAAAACGCCTCGGGCCGGATATCCATCAGAATTTTACCGAAGGACGCACGCAGGAGCAGTGGCTGCAGTATCTGTATGCCAAAATGCTCGAAAAAGACCCTCAGCTGCCGTCCTATGACGAGCTGAAAAAAATGGGCATTTACAAGCGTAAAGATCCGAACGGACATTTTGTGGCCTATAAAAAGTTCCGCGAAAACCCGGATGCCAATCCGCTGAAAACGCCTTCGGGCAAGATTGAGATTTACTCCAGCAAGCTGGCGGAGATTGCGGCCACCTGGGAGCTTGAAAAAGATGAGACCATCAGCCCTCTGCCCGTCTACGCCTCGACCTTTGACGGCTGGGATGCGCCCGAGCGCGCGCGGTTCCCGCTGCAGCTGTTTGGCTTCCACTTCAAAGCCCGTACCCACTCAAGCTACGGTAACGTCGACGTGCTTAAAGCGGCCTGCCGCCAGGAGGTCTGGCTTAATCCTGTTGATGCCGAAAAACGCGGTATTAAGAACGGGGATACAGTGCGCGTGTTTAACGATCGCGGTGAGGTGAGAATTGAAGCGAAAGTCACGCCGCGCATCATGCCCGGCGTGAGCGCCATGGGCCAGGGTGCCTGGCACGACGCCAACATGAACGGCGATCGTATCGACCACGGCTCATGCATCAACACGCTGACCACGCACCGCCCGTCGCCGCTGGCAAAAGGCAACCCGCAGCACACCAATCTGGTGCAGATCGAGAAGGTCTAGAAAGTGAAGCGCATGACCGTTGTTTATTCTATGGTCTATAAATTGGTTTAACACAGTCGCGCGGGCGAAATCCGCGCGAGCAAGGAAGATGTAATGAAAGACGTCTCACAGCGTGAATCGTTCGCGTTCAGCGCCCGGGTGCTGGGCGCGCTGTTTTATTTTGCACCCGACAGCGAGCAGGCTGCTCCGCTGGTCCAGGCCCTGACCGCGGGCGACTGGGTTCAGGACTGGCCTCTGCTGCCGGAAACGCTGCAGCCCATTGCCGAATCCTTTGCCTCGCCTGCCGACGAGCCGCTGACGGACGCGTGGCAACGGCTGTTTATTGGCCCTTACGCCCTGCCCGCTCCACCGTGGGGCTCCGTCTGGCTCGACCGCGAATCCGTGCTGTTCGGCGACTCGACCCTCGCCCTGCGTCAGTGGATGCGGGAGAACAATATCGCGTTTGAGATGCAGCAGAACGAACCGGAAGACCACTTTGGGACATTGCTGCTGCTGGCAGCGTGGCTGGCCGAGAATGGTCGCGATGCTGAGTGCGATCGGCTTCTGGCGTGGCACCTGCTGCCGTGGAGCACCCGCTTCCTGTCCGTGTTTGTCGACAACGCCAGGCATCCGTTTTATACCGCGCTGGGTAAGCTCGCGCAGCTGACGCTCACGGACTGGCGATCGAGGCTGCTTATTCCGGTTGCGGAAAAGACGCTGTATCGTTAAAAGATGTGGCTTGCTCGCGGTTGGCGGGCAAGCTACGGTCAAAAGAGGAGACTTAAAAAATTTAACTCGAAACAGGAGGCATATTGAATTTAATAATATAAAATAGCTTTTCCTGGTAAGGTCAACACTTTCGTTTGATACATAAAAACAAAACCATGAATAAAAATTATTCCTTCGAAGACAAGCGTAAGAAATTACTTGTTACAACCGTGATATTGATCGTTTTAGGTGGATGGCTCTGGTATATGTCATGGGCATCTGGCATCTCCCATAACACCATATTAAAAAAATCCGTTCCTGAATGGATAACATATATTTCTTTTGGCGTTTTGACTGGAATAATTTTTGTTATGCGCGCTTTTTATCTGCGCACTTTCAACAAAACATTTGAATATTTTGCCAATGCTTTTTTTAGCGGCTTTTGCCTTGGGTTTGTATTGAGCTTAAATTGTTATGATATTTATGTCTATCTCTTCCCGGACAAAATAATTGGCTATGAATCTGAATATGAGGTTGTCTTTCCGGGTCCTTCGAGAGGTAAGTATAGCCATTGTGAAGCGGGTCTCTGGTTAAAAGATCAGAACACCAACAGATGGGTTCAGCTCTGTACAAACAAAGAGTATCTGCACAGCCACCGTAAGCAGGGAATGACTGGAGTGTGGGTAACGGCCCGCGTTAATAATATTGGAAGTTACATTGTGAATTATGAGTTTATTTATTTGTAGGCACGACCCTATCTATTTTTGTCCCGGTGAAAATGAATGGCGGCGCTCGAGGTCCGCTCCTTGCTTGTAGCCGTCAGCCAGATACTTCGCACCACAGATTGCGCATTCACAGCGGAGAAACCGGCTATGGGCAGGACCATCTCAAAATCGAATCAGGATAAAACCTCCCGTATACCCACAAATTTAGTGGTAGATACGTGACGACTGTTCATCTATTCTGCTTTTTCAGCGAGCAAGCCGGAGTCATTTTTAATGGATAATCCCATATTTCTGAAAACCATCATTATCTTTATTCTCGTCCTGTGGGTAATAGACGTAGTCAGGAGAAAGAAAAAAAAGCGTTATGACTCCGCTATAGCAGAGGCTAATGCCAGAGAACGCTATGAATGGCGCTATCTCAGATGGGGTTGGCAGGCAATACGAGTGGCGGCGGCAGGGTATATCTTTGTTCAGCTGATTCAGTTTTTACTGAGATAGATGGAAGAATAAGGTAAAACGGGCAAGGAACATCTCACTGTCCAGGCCAACAGTAGTTGAGCCTCGGTGGTAGAAATTGTGAGCGTTCCCTGCTCCCTGCCTGCGAGTAGCATGCGTTACAAGCCTTTAACCAGTATTTGGTTGTGTATCACCGACTGATTCCCCCTCACTCGCACTCTCTTTACTTTGAATGAACCGAAGTGCCAGGTAGAGGTCTGGCGCCAGAATCATGTCATCATCATTCATTGTTGGCCGACTCTCTTTAAACCAGCGGGTTAACTCCGTTTTCCTGCCCGCGAGGATTAATTTAATCTGTCGACCTTTCAGATCGCGCTTTAACTCATTAATGGTTGCCAGAACGCTGATGTCTGAATAGGTGAAGCAGGCAACGGCATCAATGACCACCCATTTAGGCTGTAAGGCTGCCCCATCAACCAGGTTCAATACCCGGCGTTTAAAATAAGCCACGTTAAAATAGGTCAACGGTGAGTTAAATCGATACATCAGTACGCCCGGGACCATTTTAATATCGTTCGTATTTCCTAATGAGTGAATCATTCCATCGTCGTCAGTGCCCAGTAAGTGCTCAGAGGGACGAAACACTGTACGAAGGAACTGTAACAGGCCAAGCAACACCGCAAGGCCAATCCCCTGGATAACGCCGATAATTAAAACGCAGCCAAACGTGAAGAAGGCCAGACGAAATGCCTGCTTATTTCTGCGCCTCAGGTTCCATAATCCACGTAAATCGATTAATGACCACGAGGCATACATTAGAACTATACCTAACGCAGATACCGGAATGTATTGTAATGGCTGAGTGAAAAACACTACGACAATACCGATGATCAAAGCTGCGACCACCGAAACCAGCTGGCTTTTCCCCCCAACCGAATCATTAACCGCGGTCCGGGAATCGGCGCCACTGATAGCAAACCCCTGAGATAACCCCGACATAATGTTCGCAATACCCAGCGCGCGGAACTCTGCATCAGCATTAATTTCATAGCCATTTTTCGCGGCGAAACTGCGGGCGGTCAGCATCAGGCTGACAAAACTGACCAACGCCAGGTTCAGCGCCGGGATCACTAAATCACGCATCGGACCTGGCTGGAACGCCCCCCAGTTAACGACGGGTAAACCTGGCTGGAAGCCTTCTCCCCCAATCGTGGCAATTCCATACTGTTGCGCAGAGGTCACCCATACCAGCGCCGTTGTTATCACAATAGCAATTAAAGGTGCTGGCCACTGGCTGCGATACGTTTTAATCGCCATTAAAATAATTAACGTAAAAAGGGATATCCCTACGGTTAATAAATGGCTATCTGAAAGTCGGCCTGGCAAGGCGATTATTTTTTCAATAACCTGCGCCTCATCAAGCTTAATCCCCAACACCTTGCCTAGTTGCCCGACAATAATCGTCACCGCTACGCCGTTAAGCAGGCCGGTAAGAATGGGATGAGAAAGCAGATCGGCAAGTGCGCCCAGGCGGAATTTACTGGCCAGCAGGCACCACCCGCCCATCATCAATGTCATGATAATTGTCAGTTGCCAGTGCAGTTCGGGATTCCCCGCAGAAAGCGGAAACACGACGGCCGCAATCACCGCGCATGTCGTTGCATCTGGGCCCACAATAAGCTGGCGTGAAGAGCCAAACAGTGCGTAAGCTATCATTGGTAAAACGCAGGAATAGAGCCCTACAATTGCCCCAACACCCGCCAGCTCAGCGTAAGCAATCGCAACGGGTAGCGCTACAGCCGCAACGGATAACCCGGCTTTAACATCATGTTTTAGCCAGCTTTTATCGTAGGCTAACAAATTTTGTAAACCTGGCATGTAGTTTAACAATAGTTTTCCGAACACATTCTTCTCCGGACAGGGATATTTGCCACGTCATGCTGGCACACTTCTCAGTGAGGTTCTGGCTTTCAAATGCTCCGGACTGAGGCCGCCGGCTCTCAGTTCCTGATAAACTACAGCCATCGTACTATTCTGACGGATATTAAACATAGTTCATAAACTACCCCTTAGCCGGGGTTGGCCTGGCCGGATGCTGCAGTGCTGCACGCTGGCAATCTCACCTTCTCTCATATCGTCTGGAATAGCGATGTCATAGAGTCGAGAAAACTATAGTCATGAGCCTATGAATCTATGATACATACGTCAGACAGATCGGCGAGTATAAAAGGCCAGCGTCCACTCCTCGCTCAAAACTGCTTCAGCAACTATGGAACAACAGCGTTATTTTCACAATTTGCGGTAGACACCTTTATTGATATAGCTTTATTGCACGGCTGATTTCGTCCCCGCTAAACATCCTAAAATTTCATCCATGGAGTAACTATCGTTCCTTTGAATTTTCATCTGCTTCCGGCGAATAGTGCTGACAAACACATGCCAGCTTATTCCCGTCAGGATCGCGCAGATAGGCAACATAAAAATCGGGGCCGTACGCGGTTCGTGTCCCTGGCGCGCCTTCATTTTTCCCTCCCGCAAGAAGTCCTGCCGCATGGAAACGTCTGACAAGGTCCGCGTTATCTGCTCGGAATGCGAACATTGTCCCGTTTCCCGCCGTTGCGGGATGCCCGTCAAAAGGAGGGCAAATACAGAAGCTGAATCCCTCATCCGGATTATTTTCATCTCCCCACATTGCCCAGCTCTCTGTCCAGGCAGGCAAACGTGAATAGCCAAGCACGTTAAAAACAGCGTCATAAAACGCCACGGAGCGCTGAAGGTCATTTGTACCTATAGTGATATATGTCAGCATCTTATCACCTCCTCTTTGCCGTTTTTCTGAGCAGACATTATACCTGGGGCTATGAATTAAGGGGCCATAAAAAAGCGGATTTTGAGCATTGTAAGCGTGTGGGCGAAATGGTTTGCTGAACATGTTCTGTAAGGCGATCTCATCCCCCGCCCCATTACGTGAGTATCTCAAGTTTCCGTATATATGCTAAAATTTTTGCAACTGCAGATCGAAAATCACCCTTTAAAATTTCAGTATGTTAGCCAAAGCGAGCGAATATGGATAATATTCCACATAAGCAGATAGTCCTGAAAAGATACCCCGCATGGCTTTGGTGCGGAAGTTTTTATCTGGCGACATTGAATTGCTCTGCAGATGAAATAAATCTGTATTCAATTAACACTGGCTCATACGTTTATCATCTGACAAATAATCACGGACAATACACGGAGAACTTTGAAAACAAGTTTATATCCGTGGAGCGGAAATTCTCGGATACGTCGAAATATAGTGTTGTGCTAGGCACAATGAAAAACAGCTTTAATGACAGATGTCTGGCCGCCGGTGTAAGAAGAGACTGGGCTGGATGGAATAACGGTTGGGTTTTTAAGGGAATCTATGGATATGTAGGCGAATTTTTCTTTGATACTTTCGATGATTGTGGCGACCATGGTTCATACCATGATTTTAAAAAAGTAACAGGGATAGGTTTTTCTCCCTACATATATCATGGATTTCAGTATAATTTTACGTCTTATTTTGGTATGGATGTGGGTATTATCATCCCCTCCGTTTTTGTCATCACGGCCCAATGGAGCTTTAGATAAATCCGTCAACCATGTGTGCAGTGCTGTAACTGTCTGTAAGGGAAACCGCCCCACCGTCTCAACCGGAGGGGCTTAAATTACCGCTGGTGCACGCTCAAAACCACAAGCTAAAAACTATACGTCACCTTCAAACTCCCCGTAGGTGACGTTTTGCGTTGCACAATCGGGCTGTCCCCTGCATCCCCCGTCAGCTGCGTCACACCCGCTGAGGCAAGTACGCTCCAGCGCGAGGTGAGCTTGTGGGTCCAGTCAAGGTTCATCGACCAGGCATAAATCCCGGCCCCGGCGTCATGTCGGGCAAAACCCGATGCGGCCGATTGGGCGGCGTTTACCCCGTAGTACGTCTGCATATACTTGTCCGATCCCCAACTGCCGGTCAGCGCCAGCGCCACCTCAGTTTTTGGTGAGGTGTAGAACGGGCTGGAAATGCCAAAATGTACCGCTTCACCGTTGTCTCTTTCAGAAACCGGTACCTCAGCCTGCAGCTGCAGGTGAAGCCAGTCGGTCACCTTGTACTCAAGCCCGGGCACCACGATAGCCGAGCCTTTAATCTCCCCCATTCCTCGCAGCTCGTCGCTGCCGGAGCCGATCGAATCGCTGCTCACGTCTTTATCCTTACGGCCCGTTCGATAGCTCAGCGCTGCGCTGTAATCCAGGTTGCCGATATTGTTACCGTAACCGATCCCGCGCGTGGTGCCGATGAAGAAGCCATTTTCCATGGAATAATCCACTACCTGAGCCGCTGAGACGCGGGTTTTATCTGAACCCGAATAGCGCGGCCCTACATCCACGCCGCCCCCCAGAGTTAAGACGTTACCCTGCCGCTGTTCTTCCGCCAGTACAGGCGTAGCCAGTAACGCCAGAACAACGCCCGGCACGATGGTTTTCAGGCAGCGGCCCGAAAGTAAATGAGGGAACGTATGACGCAGTTCGATGTTTCTCATTAAGGAAGTCCTTATGGATTCAAATGATGACGATGCATGCGGTTAACCGCCAGAACGCCCATTTTGAATACTCACCCTAAGGTTCTTATGAGCCGAAAATGAAGAAACGCTGAAGCGCAAGCAGGTGCTGTAAACCAGGCTGATTTCCTGATACCGTTTTTTTCTTAAGATGTTCTTCATTCACGGTTGATACCGTTACCAGTGTGAAAATTCTACTAATCGAAGACGACCTGGATCTCGGCAATGGCGTACGTATCGCTCTATCAGATCAAGGGTTTGACGTCATATGGGTTCGCCGTAAAGAGGATGCGCTGCATCAGCTTGACGTCTGCGTGCCGGAACTTATTTTGCTCGACCTCGGGCTGCCCGACGGAGATGGCATGAGCCTGATGACGCGTTTGCGTCAGCAGCTCAAGGGGATCCCGGTCATCATCCTGACGGCGCGAGGGACATTGCAGGATCGCCTGCGGGGGTTGGATGCCGGCGCGGACGACTATCTCGTCAAACCTTTTATTCTCGCCGAGCTGCTGGCGCGAGTGAGGGCTCTTGCACGGCGCAGCTACGGTTTTGAGAATGAGGCGATAGAAATTCGCGGGCTCTCTCTTCATATACCGACGCGTCGCGTGACGGTGAGTGCGCGCCATATCGATTTAACGGCCAGTGAATACGCGCTGCTGGAGACGTTGATGCTGCGCGCGGACCGCGTGCTGACCCGGCGGTTTCTGGAAGAAAGGATATTCGGCAACAAAGAGAATCTCAGCAATGCGCTCGACGTGCATATGGGCAATTTGCGGCGAAAAATCGGCGACGGCTATGTGCGAACGGTCCGGGGCGTCGGGTACGTTATTGATACCGTCTCAATACAGAAGGTGACCGGTTGATGCAAAACGTCTGGTATCACCTGAGGCGACCGACTCTGGTACGGCGAATTATCATCGCCCAGATGCTGCTGCTTACCCTGCTGTGGTGTCTTTTTTTAACCTTCATTCTGTGGGAGGACCTGCGTAGCCCTCCTATCATCACGGGCAGCAAAACGTACGAAACCGTTTTTACCCTGGCTGAGCGTATGGACGGGCGCCCGCAGGACCGTACCGCCGTGCTGGAGGCCTTCAGCAAGGCGCTGCGTGAAGGTTACGGCGGAGGGGAAGATCCCCTGCTGTCGATTAACCTCATCGTTCGCAAAAATAATAACGTTATTTTTTCATCCGACGGAGCACCCGCGGGGATAACAAATACCCGACAAGGCGAAATGGAGCACGTTCAAAGTGAAGGTCGCATCTGGACCAGCCGAACCCTGAAATCGCCCCACTCCGACGTGGAGGTAACCCTTTTCACCCCTGCCAGCGGCTGGAACTTCTTTATCTACCTGAACTCGCGCGGATACTACATTCTGCCGCTTCTGGTTTGTTTCCCTTTTCTGCTGTTTCCCGCATGGCTCTCCATCCGCATTGCGATGCGTCCGTGGAATAAGGTGGTCAATGAAATTACGTTACGCACGCCGGACGATCTCTCTCCTTTAAAAGCCGTACCGAAGCACAGAGAGCTTCGCCAGATGGTGGACGCGATCAATGACTTCCTTGCCCGGGTGCGTGAAAGCGCGGAAAGGGAGCGGGTTTTCATCGCGGATGCCGCACACGAGCTGCGTACGCCCCTCGCGGCGATGCGCATCAACGTGGAGGCGCTGCAGTCCTGGGTCATCAGCGAAAGCCAGCAGGAGCTGCTTGCCGGCGTGATCCGCAGCAACAGCCGCGCCGCACGTCTCGTCAATCAGCTTCTGCTGATGATGCACAGTGAAGCGAGTATTGATACGGTCATGGAGCCCGTGCCGCTGACGACGCTCGTCCAGGAGCGCATGGCCGAGCTGGAACCCTTAGCGTCTGCGCGCAGGATCGAGCTGGAATTCTTTGCCGAGGATGAAGTCTGGATCCCCGGCGCCAGGGAACGCCTGGTGTCGTTGATTGATAATCTTATTGAGAATGCGGTGAAGTACAGCCCCGAGGGCGGGCGGATTCAGGTCGACGTGCGGGCGGGCGATCGCGGCGTCCAGCTGCGCGTCTCCGATGCGGGCCCGGGTATTCCGGTCGAGCTGCAGGAGCGCGTGTTCGACCGCTTTTTCCGCGATCCCAATCAGGTGCAGAGCGGCAGCGGGCTGGGGCTTGCCATCGTTAAAGCGGTGGCGCAGCAACACAACAGCAGCGTAAACCTGACAACCTCTGCAGAAGGTGGCCTCCTGGTGACGGTAGACTTCCCGAACCGCACGTTTAGCTAAAGCAGAACAGGGGGTTTGATCGCAAATGCCGCAGATTGCTTCAAAAAAATTACGGTGTTTGTTATATTGTTGTTTATTGCTTATTCACCTCTGCGGTGCCAAAAAGAACAAGATTCACCGCAACCCAGGACAGAGAAATGTTAGATTACCGCTTCCCGACAGCTTTGCAGATGGTTCTCAGCGTAGCGATGGCGGAGCAATTGGGTGAACGTTCGACGAGTGCGATTCTGGCCTACGGTCTGGAAGCGAACCCGAGCTTCATCCGCAAATTGATGGTTCCGCTGACGCGAGACGGCATTATCGTCTCAACGCTTGGCCGTAACGGCTCCATTCATCTTGGTCGCCCGCCGGAAGAGATCACCCTGCGCGACATCTACCTTTCGGTCATCGAAGATAAAAAGTTGTGGGCCTCCCGCCCTGACGTGCCGGCCCGCTGCGTGGTCAGCGCCAACGCCTGCTGGTACTTCAAATCAATTTCTGAAGAAGCCGAAGAGGCTTCGTTAGCAGTACTGGCCCGCCATACCGTGGCAAGCGCCCTGGAAGCGGTGAAAAACGCCGACAGCAGCGGATGGGATCCACTCCCCGACCTCATTGCCCAGTATCAAAAAACGTCATAACGTTTTACCTGATGCGAAAAAAAAACCGCCTTCACTATGAAGGCGGTTTTTTATTATCGGCAACGTCCTTATGCGGGCAGAACGTCCCTTTCCTCTTTTTTCCCGCGCGTCACGAACTTACGCAGCGTCACGTAGAACACCGGCGTCAGGAACAGACCAAACAGCGTCACCCCAAGCATGCCGGAGAATACCGTGATCCCCGTGACGCCGCGCACTTCTGCGCCAGCGCCGTGACCGAGGATCAGTGGAATGGTCCCGGCGATAAAGGCGATGGAGGTCATCACAATCGGGCGTAAACGCAGGCGGCAAGCCTCCAGCGCGGCCTCCATGATGCCTTTGCCCTGAATTTCAAGCTCGCGGGCAAACTCCACGATAAGAATGGCGTTTTTACAGGCCAGCCCCATCAGCACCACCAGCCCCACCTGCACGAAGACGTTGTTATCGCCCCCGGTCAGCCAGACGCCAAACAGTGCGGAGAGCATGGTCATCGGCACGATGAGGATCACCGCCAGCGGCAGCGTCCAGCTTTCATACAGCGCCGCCAGCACCAGGAACGCCAGCAGCACCGCCACCGGGAAGACGATCAGCGCCGTATTGCCCTGAGTGGCCTGCTGGAAGCTCAGATCCGTCCATTCAATGTTCATCCCGTTTGGCAGGATCTGCTTAGACATCGCGTCCAGCTGCGTCATCGCCTGCGCAGATGAGAGCACGCGCGGGTCGGCATCGCCAATCAGGTCCGCCGCCGGGTAGCCGTTGTAACGGATCACCGGATCCGGCCCGTAGGTGGTCGTGATTTTCACCATACTGCCAATCGGCACCATTTCGCCCTGGCTGTTGCGGGTGCGCAGATTCGCAATATCTTCGACGCTGTCGCGGAACTGCCCGTCGGCCTGCGCCATCACGCGCCAGGTTCGTCCGAACTGGTTGAAGTCATTGACGTACGACGAGCCCAGATAGGTTTGCAGCGTCCCGAATAGATCGGTCAGCGACACGCCCTGCGCTTTCGCCTTATCGCGGTCAACCTGGACGTCCAGCTGCGGAACGTTAGCCTGATAGGTTGAGATCGGGAAATGCATTCCCGGGGTCTGCATAATCGCACCGGACATGGTGTTCACCGCGTTTTGCAGCGCGCCATAGCCCAGACCGCCGCGATCCTGAATATACAGAGAATAGCCCGACCCCTGACCCAGCCCTAAAATCGGCGGCGGCAGAATGGAGAAGCCAAAGCCTTCCTGGATTTGCGCGATTTTCGCATTAATCTCCGCATTAATTTCCGCAGCGGAATGTTTACGCTGATCGAACGGCTTCAGGCCAAAGAACACCGTACCGGTATTCGGCGTATTGGTGAACTGCAGCGCGTTCAGCCCCGGAAACGCGACCGCATAGTCCACGCCTTCGGTATTCATCCCGATTTCGCTCATTTTGCGGATCACCGCGTCGGTACGCGCCAGAGAAGAGCCTTCCGGCATCTTCACACCGCCAATCAGGTAAAGCTTGTCCTGCGTCGGAATAAACCCGCCGGGCACCGCTTTAAACATGACGCCTGCGGCACAAAGCAGCAGCAGATAAACCACGAATACCGCGCCGCGCCGTCCCAGCGTTTTACCCACCAGCCCCTGATAGCCGTTTGAGCTGCGGAGGAAAAAGCGGTTAAACGGACGGAAAATCCAGCCGAACAGACGATCGATAAGCCGGGTCGGGAAATCCTTCGGCGCGCCGTGCGGCTTTAAAAGCAGTGCCGCCAGCGCCGGAGAGAGCGTCAGCGAGTTAATAGCGGAGATCACCGTCGAAATCGCGATCGTCACCGCAAACTGCTTGTAGAACTGACCGGTAACGCCCGAGAGAAACGCCATCGGCACAAATACCGCGCACAGCACCAGCGCAATCGCGATAATCGGCCCGGACACTTCACGCATCGCCTGGTGCGCTGCCGCAAGCGGCGCAAGCCCCTCTTCTATGTTTCGCTCTACGTTTTCCACCACCACGATGGCGTCGTCCACCACGATACCGATGGCGAGCACCAGCCCGAACAGGCTGAGGGTATTCAGCGAGAAGCCGAGCAGGTAAAGAATGCTGAAGGTACCCACCACCGACACCGGCACCGCGATCAGCGGAATGATCGACGCGCGCCAGGTTTGCAGGAACAGAATGACCACCAGCACGACCAACACCACGGCTTCCAGCAGCGTTTGCACCACCGCACGGATCGAATCGCGCACAAAGACCGTCGGATCGTAAGGTGCCGCCCACTTCATGTCCGCCGGGAAGCGCGTCGACAGTTCGTCCATTTTCGCGCGCACCGCGTTAGACAGATCGATAGCGTTCGCCCCCGGCGACTGGAAGATACCAATCCCGACCGCGTCTTTATTGTTCAGCTGGGAACGCAGGGCATAGCTCCCGGACCCCATTTCAATCCGCGCCACGTCGCGCAGGCGGACGACCGTACCGTCCTGCGTCGTTTTCAGGACAATATTGCCAAACTCTTCTTCGGTGTGCAGACGCCCCTGGGCGTTAATGGAGATCAGGAAGTCGCTCTCTTTCGGCAGCGGCTCGGCGCCAAGCTGACCGGCGGAAACCTGTACGTTTTGCTCCTGCATCGCCGTGACCACGTCCGAGGCAGTCAGCCCGCGCGCCGCCACTTTATTAGGGTCCAGCCAGACGCGCATCGCGTACTCGCCGGAGCCGAAAATCTGGATCTGGCCGACGCCGGGCAGGCGCGCCAGCTCATCCTTTACCTTCAGCGTGGCGTAGTTGCGCATATACAGCGAATCGTACTTACCGTTTGGCGAAAACAGATGCACCACCAGCGTCAGCGTGGGCGACTGCTTCTGGGTGGTAATGCCCAGACGCCGCACGTCTTCCGGCAGACGCGCCTCGGCCTGCGCGACGCGGTTCTGCACCTGAACCTGCGCCTGATCCGGGTCAGTCCCCGGACGGAAGGTGACGGTGGTCACCAGCACGCCGTCCGAGCCCGCGACGGATTTCATGTACATCATGTTCTCGACGCCGTTAATCGCCTCTTCCAGCGGCGTCGCCACGGTCTCGGCAATCACTTTCGGGTTAGCGCCCGGGTACTCCGCACGCACCTGCACGCTTGGCGGCACGACGTCAGGGTATTCGCTCACCGGCAGCAGCGGGATGGCGATTAGCCCTGTGATAAAAATCAGAATCGACAGGACGGCAGCAAAGATCGGCCTGTCGATGAAAAAGCGGGAAAAGTCCATGGGTTGGATTCTCAGGTCAAGGGATCAGTTGAGGGCGCTGGTGGCGGTCATGGCAACGGTTTTGGCGTTAACCGGCATACCCGGCATAAACACTTTCTGTAAACCCTCGACGATGACTTTGTCGCCAGGATTCAGCCCCTGCCGCACGATGCGTAAACCGTCTGCCAGACGACCCGGCGTAATGTCGCGACGCTGTGCTTTCCCCTCTTTATCGACGATATAAACGTATTTACGATCCTGATCGGTCAGCACCGCCTTGTCGTCAATCAGCGTGGCTTTGAATTCCGCGCTGCCCGGCAGGCGTACGCGGGCAAACAGCCCCGGCGTGAACTGACGCTGTGAGTTATCCAGCAGCGCGCGCATGCGGATGGTCCCGGTGCTCGGCGTGAGCTGGTTATCCAGGAAATCCACTTTGCCCTGATGGGGATAGCCCTCATCGCCCGTCAGGCCAATCTCAACCGGCAGCGCCGTGTGATTGCTGGACGCCCCCTGCCCGCTGCGGGCCAGATTTTGGTAGTGAAGGTAGGTTGACTCGTCCACGTCAAAGTAGACGTACACCGTCTTCTGCGAGACCAGCGTGGTGAGGACGCTGGCGGTATCGCCCGCAGTCACCAGGTTACCGCTGGTGATCAGCGCCCGGCTGGCGCGACCGTCGATAGGCGCGGTCACTTTGGTGAAGTCCAGGTTGAGCTGGGCTGCGTCAACCGCCGCCTGCGCGGCGCGAATGTCGGCCTGCGCCTGAACGGCAGCCGAACGTCGCTGCTCCCACTCTTCCCGTGAGACCAGATGGGTATTGATCAGCTTATCGGTACGGTTAGCCTCACTTTGCGCGAGGCTGGCCTGCGTTTTGGCTCTTGCCAGGTTCGCCTGCGCCTGTTCCAGCGCGGCGCGATAGGTACGGTCATCAATGGTGAACAGCACCTCGCCCTTCTTCACTTCCTGGCCGTCGGTGTAATTCACCTTATCAATGTAGCCGGAAACGCGCGGGCGCAGCTGAACGCTCTCCACCGCTTCAATCCGGCCGTTAAAGCTATCCCATTGGCTAATCGATTTCACCACCACGTCAGCGGCACTCACGGCAGGCGCAGGTGGCGCGGCATTTTGCGCGACGCTGTTATCGCATCCGACGAGCAGCACGGAGAGCAATATTGCCCCCAGCGCGCTCAGAGGAGAGTTACCCCAGGTTTTTTGCAGGCTCATTATTTTTATTCCAGTAATTGTCGCCACCGGGCAAGACGCAGCAGGAGGCACCGCGCCACTTCCTTTGTCCGGGGGCTGTCTTCAGGCCATTTGTGTCGTTCATCGCCACAAAACTGTAACAGTTGCGAATACACTATTCGCGGCGATTGTAGGAAGGCGCTTAACTAAGTGCAAGAATAATTGTTGCACTTTATGTGCTATTTGAGCGGATGTGAAAAGACCCGTTTCGGTCAGGGATTTAAATGCAACAATAAAACTTGCAATTACTGAAAAAACGCGCCACCTTTAAATGCAACAGACAAAGATACTTTTTCATCCGCTGCGTGGGGGTAACCAGATGAACACTGGCGCATTTATGCATGATTTACTCGACTGGATCGCCAACAACCTGGACAGTCGCCTGGACATTGAGACCGTCGCCAGGCGTTCCGGCTACTCGAAATGGCACCTCCAGCGCCTGTTCAAAGAGCATACGGGCTATCCCCTCGCCGGGTATATTCGTGCGCAAAAGCTGCAAAAATCGGTTGAGCGGTTATCCCACAGCGACGAACCGATTCTGAACGTGGCGATCGCGCTGGGCTTTGACTCCCAGCAGTCCTTCAACCGCAGCTTTAAGCGTCAGTATGGTCAGGCGCCTGGGGCATGGCGGCGCAGTATAGGTGGCCCCGAAACGCAGCAGCTTCGCCAGTAATGCATATTTTGCTGCAACATCGATCTGTTGCTGATATACTGTATATAAATACAGTATAGCGAGGTGAACGATGGCTGTTGAAACAAAATTTGTTGTCGTAAGAAAAGGTGAAGAGAAAATGACATTTGCCAGTAAGAAAGAGGCTGACGCTCATGACAAGCTGCTTGATATGGCCGACGCGTTCACCGACTGGCTGTTGCAAAGCGGAATGCAGATGGATGAAACGCAGGCTGAAAATCTTGGCCTGTATCTCGCCGAGCAGAAAGAGACCGTGCAGCATATTCTTCGTACCAGCAAGCTTCCCGATCTCACTGCTCCAGCGGTAGCGGATAAAACAGAATCCGATGCGGCTGACACGAAAAAAATCAGGGCAGTGAAGGCGGCCTGATTGTCTGAACAATCATCACCAATTTTGAACTATTCACCAGGCCCGGCAGCCAATTCCGGGCTCCCCCTTTGCCAGAGATTCGTTTCTTAATAATTGCTCTTTCATTCTTAATTGACAGTCATTGCACGTCATGCCTGCGATCGTTTTTTAACTGATGGCTGCATCAGGTATAAATATTGCTGATGTCTTATGAAACATTTTAATAATGAAGGAATTAGCTGCAGTTCGTAGTGATCTTCATGTTTGGATGAGATATAACCTGCTGCGGAAATTAACATTCTTGTAACGTTGATAAGGCTAAACAAATGAAGCAGGTTGGTATTGTTGGTTGGCGAGGAATGGTTGGTTCTGTTTTATTACAGAGAATGGTCGAAGAGAACGACTTCGACGATATCTCAGCGCATTTTTACAGTACTTCAAGCGCCGGGGCCGCCGGTCCAGTCATTGGCGGCGTCAGCTACACACTCAAAGATGCTAATTCTATCAGTGACCTGGCCGAAATGGATATCATCATTACCTGTCAGGGCGGTGATTACACAAAAGCAATCTATCCTGCTTTGATTAATTGTGGCTGGCAAGGCTACTGGATTGACGCGGCCTCAGCGCTACGGATGGATGAGAAAGCCTGCATTATTCTCGACCCCGTCAATCGCCCCACGATTGATCGTGCCGTTAAAGAGGGAATTAAACTTTTTGTCGGTGGCAACTGTTCCATCACGCTGAGTCTTATGGGGCTGGCAGGGTTGATTAAGGCTGACCTGATCGAATGGATGAGCGTTATGACCTATCAGTCTGCATCAGGTGCGGGAGCGCAATATGTCAGGGAATTAATTGTTCAAAGTGCCTGGATCAGTGAGCATTTGTCCTCTGATGAACTGGCATCATCAGGTTCAGTGCTGCCTTTAGTCAATAAAGTCAGTGCGTTAATTAATAGCGCTGACATGCCGATACAGAATTTCGGCGCGCCTTTAATGGGCAGCATTATACCGTGGATTGACAGCGATTTAGGGGATGGTAATAGCCGTGAAGAGTGGAAAGGTGAAGCCGAAACAAACAAAATTCTTGGTTTGTCTCCTGGTGCGATCCCGGTAAATGGATTGTGTATTCGTGTTGGCGTGATACGCTGCCACAGCGCCGCAATCACCATGAAGCTCAGGCGTGACGTCAGCGAAGAAGAATTTGCAGCGTTAGTGACGCATTCTCATCCCTGGGTTAACTATGTGCCCAATAACAAGGTTGAAAGCGTCAGTAAATTGACCCCGGCTTATATCAGCGGTTCGCTTCAGGTTGGTATTGGCCGTTACAAGAAAATGTCTCTCAACAACGATCCAATATATTCGGTTCTGACGGTTGGCGATCAGCTATTGTGGGGAGCGGCGGAGCCCTTGCGCCGCATGTTGAATATTCTGCTGGGCAAAATCTAAGACATATTTTCTGAATAAAAGCATCTATTGAACAGGTGCTTTTATTGTATTGTCTCAGCAGGTTCGTGCCAACGCCGCCAAAGTCATTTCACGCGCGTGACGCAATACCGATTTTATTTCGCCTGCCGGGATATCAGCGAGCCCCAGTCCGCGTAGCAGGAATATGCCTTCTACAGCGAGAAACGCGTGCCTGACATCGGCCATCTCCTCTCCAGCCTCGCGTAGCGGTTCGAGGAGTGTGCGATACAGGTTGCGAGCGGGCGCCAGCATACCTGGCGCATGCACGAGAGCCGTAATAAGAAACGCCGCCATCTGTGTTACAGCATCCTCTTCCTCCAGCGCTTCCTCGATGTGCGCAAGAATTAATTCTCGTGGCCCTGCGGCGGTAGCTGTAAGACGCTGACTGACTGCCTGCTGGAAACGCGTCACTTCGCGCTCAAGCACGGCGTAAATCAGGCCATCCTTTGATGAAAAGGTATACACAAGGCCGCCTTTACTGATGCCAGCACGTTCCGCGACGGCATCCAGCGTAAATACGCGCCCTCCAGACTCAAGGATGATGCTTTCAGCAGCATCTAAAACCAGCTCCCGATCGATTTCTTTTTTGCGCGTCACGATTTCCCCTTGCTTAATTCGACTGATCAGTCGGATAATGTTTTCGACTGGCCAGTCACATTAGCACTGCAAGCCTTGCCCGACAAGATTGCAATGCGTTCATTTCCTGATAAACCTATGAAAGGCAAGAAAATGAATGAATTATTACCCTCTGCAGCACTCGCACATTTTGTGATGAAAGTGAACGATGTTGATGCCAGCTATGCATTTTACCAGGGGCTAGGCCTGCGTGCGCTCGACAAATTTCCGGGCATGGCGATTATTGAGTTACGCGGCGGCACCCATTTATTGTTGACCGAAAAGGATGTGCCTGAAACGCAGAGTCTGCATATCAGCCGCGTTGGTCAGCGGCCAGATTTTGCTGCAGAAAAAATTGATCTCATGATCGCGGGCCATTCCAGATCGGAACTTGAAACGTATCGAACTGGCCTCATCGCAAAGGGATATTCAGCTCAGGAAATTGCGCAGGAAACGCTATTTGGACATCATTATTTTTCCCTGCAGGATCCGGATGGAAACGGTATAAGTTTCTATACCAGCCACTGTAGCCAACAGCCTGTTTAAATCAGTTTTAGACTGCGAAGTGCTCTCCGAAAGTGCTTCGCACTACTACCTTCAGTTGCCCCCACCAAATTTTGCCCCAACCTCTCCGGCACATCTGGTGTATTGTTTTTAAACAATAACATCCATTAAAGGACACCTGCGCAATGATCAGCATCCTCGGCAAAACCACCTCCATCAACGTTCGTAAAGTGCTCTGGACCTGCGAAGAAGCGGGCATAGCCTATCAGCAGGAAGATTACGGCAGCGGTTTTGCCTCGACGGAAACGGATGCCTTCCGCGCACTGAACCCCAACGCCATGGTGCCGGTGCTGATTGATGGCGATTTCGTGCTGTGGGAGTCCAATTCCATCTGCCGTTATCTGGCGCGCAAGGCCGAACGTCACGATCTGCTGCCCACAGAACCGCAGGCCTGCGCCAACGTTGAGCGCTGGATGGACTGGCAGGCCACTGAATTTAACAACGCCTGGCGCTATGTCTTCCCGGCCCTGGGGCGTAAAAACCCGGACTTTAACGACCCTGAGCGCATTGCGGCGGGAATCAAAGAGTGGAACCACTGCATCACCATTCTGGAAAACCAGCTGCAGCGCACCGGGGCTTTTGCGGCGGGCGAGACGTTTACCCTTGCGGACGTGGTGCTTGGGCTGTCGGTGAATCGCTGGAAAATGACGCCGTTTGATAAGCCAGACGTGCCCGCCATTGAGGCGTGGTTCGAGCGCCTTAACCAGCGTCCGGCATTTTTGCGTCACGGCAATAACGGTATGGTGTAAAACTTAATGCCTGAATGAATACCGCAACGAGGCTGTTTTATTTAATTACGAAACCCTGAAAGTCGTCAGAGGGAATAATAATTAAGCCATATCCTGGACAGCCCGTTGAATCGCTTTGCTAGCCTGAATAGGCAGGCAAAGCTCAACCCGGAGGTATTCTTGCTGATAAGACTCAAGAAAGAACGAACGCATAAGGAGGATCGCCGGCTTGCTCTCTGGCTGGCGACCTCGGCAGGTTTGCTTAACGCCATCGCCCTTGGGGCATTTGGTTTTTTTCCCTCACACATGACCGGCAACACCTCACAGTTATCCAGCGAAGTTTCTTCTACCGATCTGAGCGATATTATTTTCTTCGGCTCGATTATTCTCTCATTTGTGGCTGGCGCCATTATTGCGCGCACAATTGTCATATGGGGTATTATCCATAACGTCAGGCTGGTTTTTTGCCAGATCCTTTTTGTCGAGGGGATATTACTGACCGGCGTTTCCTTCTACGAAATGTATTTCCATGCGCTCAACAACAACCGCGAAATTATTCTTTTTCTCTGCTTTCTGATGGGCATTCATAATTCCACCTCCACGCAGCTTTCCGGCGGACGAGTGAGATCGACGCACATTACCGGCACGCTAACGGACGCGGGGATTTCCCTGGCCTCCGTAATGGTCGCGATGCTGCGCAGGGATTACTCCAAAGATACGGCGGCGCAAAAAAGTCAGCTAAAAACCCACTTAACCACCCTGTTTTCGTTCATTACGGGCGGTATCGCGGGGCTGCTGCTGTTCAGATGGATTGGCTTCAACGCCATGCTGGCGCTGGGGTTGATGCTTGCGGTTGTCGCCGTGGTATCAATTATCACCGTCTCGTCGCGGGTTCGACGGGTGCGTGCCACTCTATGAAGATAATGACCTTTTTTCGGTGTAAGATCTCTTTAGATGTGACGTTGTCACATCTAAAGATTCGCTTTAGGACTATTCTGCCCGCCACACAATCAGGCCTTTCGCCGTAAGGCCTGGCTTAAGGTTGCCACTGTTTTCATAGGGTTACTGATTTTACCCCTTCGCTGGAACCCTTCCCAAACGCTTGCTATAGGTGAAATACCCCTGCCGAAACATGGCATAACAACAGGCAACCGGTGGTTGCTATAACGCATGCGCACAGGGAGACACACCGCAATGCACCCTTTACTCAAACGTTCGCTGCTGTTTGTCGGCGCCATTATCGTGGTCCTCGCCCTCCTCGTCTGGGGTATCGGACTGGAAACGATCAAGGCGCGTCAGGTTGACCTGGTCTACCTCGGGCAACAGCACATGATTCTGGTTTTCTCATCAATGTTCTTTGCCCTGATGGTGGGTATTCCGGCCGGTATTCTGCTGAGCCGCCCGGCCGCACGGGGTATCGCCGAATATGTGATGCAAATCTTCAACGTAGGCAACACGCTGCCGCCGCTGGCCGTGCTCGCACTGGCGATGGTGGTGATCGGCATTGGCGATACGCCCGCCATTATCGCCCTGTTCCTCGCCTCGCTGCTGCCGATCGTCCGCAATACCTATGCCGGGCTGTGCTCGGTCCCGCCGTCGCTGCTGGAAGCGGCAAACGGCATCGGGATGACCAAATGGCAGCGTCTGCGCCAGGTTGAGCTGCCTGCCGCCTGGCCGGTGATGCTCTCCGGCATTCGCATTGCGACCGCCATTAACGTTGGTACCGCGCCGCTGGCGTTCCTGATTGGCGCCAGCAGCTACGGCGAGCTAATTTTCCCCGGCATTTACCTGAACGATTTCCCGACCCTGATCCTCGGCGCGGCTGCCACCGCCCTGTTCGCCCTGATCCTCGATACCCTGCTGGCGGCGCTGGGTCGCGTGATGAGTCCCCATCTCCCCCGATAACAATAACAAGGAGCTTTTATGAGACTGATATCCGGCCTGGCGGCGCTGTGTGCCGCGGCGCTGTTTACCAGCCAGTCGATAGCGGCCCCGCTGATTCTGGCAACCAAGAGCTTTACCGAGCAGCACATTCTCTCGGCGATGACCGTGCAGTACCTGCAGAAGAAAGGATTCCAGGTGCAGCCGCAAACCAATATCGCCACGGTGATCTCCCGCAACGCGATGATCAACAAGCAGATTGATATGACCTGGGAGTACACCGGCACGTCATTAATCATCTTTAACCACATCAACAAGCGCATGTCGCCCCAAGAGTCTTACGAGACGGTGAAACGCCTGGACGCGAAGCACGGTCTGGTCTGGCTCAAGCCCGCCGACATGAACAACACCTATGCGTTCGCCATGCAGCGCAAGCGCGCCGAGGCGGAACATATCAACACCATGTCGGAGATGGTGGCCAAGATTGAGCAGGTCCGTAAAACCAACCCGGACAAAAACTGGCTGCTGGGCTTAGACCTGGAATTCGCCGGGCGTAGCGACGGTATGAAGCCGCTTCAGGCCGCCTATAAGATGGACCTGGACCGCCCGCAGATCCGTCAGATGGACCCCGGACTGGTCTATAACGCGGTGCGCGACGGCTTCGTCGACGCCGGGCTGATTTATACCACCGACGGCCGCGTGAAGGGCTTCGACCTCAAGGTGCTGGAAGATGATAAAGGCTTCTTCCCGAGCTATGCGGTGACGCCGGTGGTACGTAAAGACACGCTGGAGGCCAACCCCGGCCTGGAAGAGGCGCTCAACACCCTCTCGGCCCAGCTCAACAACGACGTTATCACCGAGCTAAACAAAAAGGTGGATATCGACCATCAGTCACCGCAGCAGGTCGCCCGCGATTTCCTGCGTAGCAAACAGCTGCTGTAGGAGGCACTATGGAGACGATTCACTACATTCTGGACAACTGGGATTACCTCTTAACCCTGACGCTGCAGCACCTGTGGCTGGTGGCGCTGGCCGTGGGCTTAGCCATTCTCATCGGCGTACCGCTGGGCATTCTGATTGTCCGCCACAGGTGGCTGGCGACGCCGGTGCTGGGGATTGCCACCATCGTGCTGACCATCCCGTCCATTGCGCTGTTTGGCCTGATGATCCCGCTGTTTTCGCTGATCGGTCAGGGAATTGGCGCCCTGCCTGCGATCACGGCGGTATTTCTCTACTCGCTGCTGCCGATTGTGCGTAACACCCATACGGCGCTCGACAGCCTGCCGCCGGGCCTGCGTGAAGCCGGACGCGGCATCGGCATGACCTTCTGGCAGCGCCTGCGCTGGGTCGAAATCCCGATGGCGCTGCCGGTGATTTTCGGCGGGATCCGCACCGCCGTGGTGATGAACATCGGCGTGATGGCGATTGCCGCGGTGATCGGCGCGGGCGGTTTGGGCCTGCTGCTGCTCAACGGCATCGGCGGAAGTGATATCCGCATGTTGATTGCGGGCGCGCTGATGATTTGTCTTTTAGCGATTGTGCTCGACTGGCTGCTGCACCGTCTGCAGGTGGTTCTGACTCCGAAGGGGATTCGATAATGATAAAACTGGAAAACCTCACCAAACAATTTTCACAGAAGCACGGCCAGACCTTTAAGGCCGTCGACAACGTCAACCTGAACGTGCCTGAAGGGGAAATGTGTGTGCTGCTGGGCCCGTCCGGCTGCGGGAAGACCACCACACTGAAGATGATTAACCGCCTCATTACCCCAAGCAGCGGGACGATCCTGATCAACGGCGAAGACACCAGCGGGATGGACACCGTCACACTGCGCCGCAACATTGGCTACGTGATCCAGCAGATTGGCCTGTTCCCGAACATGACCATCGAAGAGAACATTACCGTCGTGCCGCGCATGCTGGGCTGGGATAAAGCGCGCTGCAAAACCCGCGCCGA
The DNA here is from genome assembly GCF_034107425.1 of Enterobacter sp. 148H3. Taxonomy (NCBI): domain Bacteria; kingdom Pseudomonadati; phylum Pseudomonadota; class Gammaproteobacteria; order Enterobacterales; family Enterobacteriaceae; genus Enterobacter; species Enterobacter sp. 148H3. Next base: position 428,891 of record NZ_JAWNEI010000003.1, read on the forward strand.
AGAGCTAATGGATATGGTGGCGCTGGATCCGCATAAGTTCCTGAATCGCTATCCGCGCGAGATGTCCGGCGGCCAGCAACAGCGCATCGGCGTGATCCGCGCCCTGGCGGCGGATCCTCCGGTACTGCTGATGGATGAACCTTTCGGCGCGGTGGACCCGATCAACCGCGAGGTGATCCAGAACCAGTTCCTGGAGATGCAGCGCAAGCTGAAAAAAACCGTCATGCTGGTGAGCCACGATATCGACGAAGCCCTGAAGCTCGGCGACCGTATCGCGGTGTTCCGTCAGGGGAAAATCGTGCAGTGCGCCAGCCCGGACGAACTGCTGGCGAAACCAGCAAACGAGTTTGTCGGCTCGTTTGTCGGTCAGGACCGCACCCTGAAGCGCCTGCTGCTGGTATCGGCGGGCGACGTCACCGACCAGCAGCCGACCATTACGGTGCGGGGCTCTACTCCGCTTTCCGAAGCCTTTGCGACCATGGATGATAATGATATTCGCGCAATTACCGTAGTCGACGAGCACGGCAAGCCGCTGGGCTTTGTGAAGCGTCGCGAAGCGCGTAACGCCAGCGGGACCTGCGCCGACATCCTGCATCCGTTCCGCATGACCGGCAAGGCGGAAGACAACCTGCGCGTGGTGCTGTCACGCCTGTATGAGAGCAACACCAGCTGGATGCCGATCGTAGATGAGGACGGGCGCTACAACGGCGAGATTTCTCAGGACTATATTGCCGAGTATCTGAGTTCAGGTCGTACGCGCCGGGCGCTGAATATTCACACCGACAGCTAACCTTTCTGGCCGGGCATCGCCCGGCTTTTCCGCACGCATACCTTTTGCTACCCCCGCGATTTCCCGCCACAATATTGTATCTTTCCCGTTTACTCGCGACCCATGCAACGTCTTCATACGTACCCAGACATCCGCGCGATGTTTCGTCGACTGCTGATTGCTACCGTCACCGGCGTGCTGGCCGCGCTGGCTGTTGCGGTGTTCCGCCACAGCATGTATCTGCTGGAGTGGCTGCTTCTCAGCAACGACAGCGGCAGCCTGGTGAATGCCGCCGCGTCGCTCTCACCCTGGCGGCGCGCGCTGACGCCCGCGCTGGGAGGGCTGGCTGCCGGGCTGCTGCTCTGGGGATGGCAGCGCCTGACCGCTCAGCGGCCACATGCCCCTACCGATTACATGGAAGCGCTGGAGACGGGCGACGGTCAGTTTGACTACGGCGCCAGCCTGGTTAAATCCCTTGCCTCTCTGCTTGTCGTTGCCAGCGGAAGCGCAATCGGGCGTGAAGGGGCGATGATCCTGCTTGCTGCCCTCGCCGCCTCCTTTTTTGCCCGGCGCTTTACGCCCAAGTCCGAATGGAAGTTATGGATCGCCTGCGGCGCAGCGGCCGGGATGGCCAGCGCCTACCATGCTCCATTAGCCGGAAGCCTGTTTATTGCGGAGATTCTGTTTGGCACCCTGATGCTGGCCTCGCTCGGCCCCGTCATTATCGCGGCGGTGGTGGCGCTGCTCACCACGCAGCTCCTGGCGCCGGGTACCGGCACGCTCTACGCGGTCCATTTGAGCGGCACACTCACCGCAGCCGATTATGCCCTGCTGGTCGCCATGGGGCTGCTGGCAGGGCTTTGCGGACCGCTGCTGATGTGGTTGATGGCATTCAGCCACGGTCTTTTCCTGCACTTAAAACTCTCGCCTCCGTGGCAATTAGCGCTGGGCGGTGCGATCGTTGGGCTGCTGTCTCTTCTGACGCCGAAGGTGTGGGGGAATGGCTACAGCGTGGTTCAGGCTTTTCTGCTCGCGCCGCCGCTGCTGTCGGTGATTGCCGGAGTGTTCATCTGTAAGCTGCTGGCTGTACTGGCGAGCAGCGGATCGGGTGCGCCGGGCGGGGTGTTCACGCCCACGCTGTTTGTCGGCATGGCAACAGGCATGCTATTCGCGCAGTTTTTCGCGCTGTGGCTGCCGGGTTCTGAAACGGCTATTTTGCTGGGGCTGGCAGGGATGGCAACGCTACTCGCCGCGACCACGCATGCGCCCATTATGTCGGCGCTGATGGTCTGTGAAATGACCGGACAGTATTTTTTACTGCCCGGTTTGCTGGTCGCCTGCGTGGTGGCGTCCGTATTGTCGCGGACGTTACGCCACGACTCGATCTACGGTCAGCACGCCACCGAGGGCAGAGAGATCGATGTACTGCGCTAGCTCGCGCTGCTCGGCGCGTGGCAAATAAGGCAGCTCGCCGACTAATGGGCCAGGCAGTTTGGTGCTCAGCACGTCAATAATCTCGGCGTAGTGCGCCAGGCCCGGGTTGATGCGGTTTGCCACCCAGCCAATCAGCGGCAGGCCGTCATTGGCAATCGCCTGCGCCGTCAGCAGCGCGTGGTTGATGCACCCTTCCTGGATCCCTACCACCATTACCACCGGAAGCTGCTCCTGCACAACCCATTCAGACAGCGGGCGCAAATCATTCATCAGGCTGCGCCAGCCGCCCGTCCCTTCAACCACTACGTGGTCAACCTTCTCGCTCAGGTTCGCCAGTCCGTCGGACAACAGGGGATAATTAATCAGGCCGCTGTGCGCTACGCTGCTCTCCTCTTCGCTTAACGCAATGGGATTGACCGCGTGATAAGGCAGTTCCAGTGACGAGACGCTTTGCAGCACCAGGGCGTCTTTATTACGCAATCCTTCTGGCGTCTCTTTACTGCCTTTTGCGACCGGTTTGTACCCTGCCACGCGTTTACCGCTTGCTGCCAGCGCCTGCAGCAATGCGCGGGATACGACGGTCTTGCCGACAGAGGTATCTGTACCAGTAACAAAGAAACGCTTAAGCATGACTCACTCCACCTCTTGGGTATGCTTCGAAAATATAAACCAGGTAAATAATTCAGTGGAGGAAGTCTACGGGATGCATGCGCTACCCGGCTTGAGATAGCGCAATTTTTCTTACATCAGCGGAAAAGAGTTAACCCTGTAGCAGGCGGATCAACAGCGAGCCGTTATACATGGCATCTTTGACCAGCGCCGCGCCTGCCATCGTGCCCTGGTTGGAAAACTGGGTGCTTTCTACCGCAATATTTTTGCTGTAGGCGGGAAGCGACTGCTGATGGATACAGGCCGAGATCGCCGGGAAGAGGATTTCCGCCGCCTGGCTCAGCGGTGAGCCAATGAGAATTTTTTGCGGGTTGAAGAGGTTCACCATAATGGCCAGAATGCGGCCAACGTTATTCCCTACTCCAGTAATAATGTCCTTCGCCAGCAGATCGCCCTGGCGCGCGGCGGCGCAGAGAGAATCCACCGTTAAGGGTTGTCCGTGCAGCGAGGAGCTCATGGACTGGCTGAGCCGGACCTGCGCCAGTTCCAGCACGCTTTCCACGCTGGCAATGGTCTCGAGACAGCCGTGGTTCCCGCAGTAGCAGCGCTTGCCGTACGGGTCGACCTGGGTGTGGCCGATTTCCACCAGGCTGCTGCTTCCGGCGTGGAGAAGCCGTCCGTCGGTAATCACCCCCGCGCCGACGTTATGGTCGATAACCACCTGAATCACATCCCGCGCGCCCCGGGACGCGCCGAACAGCGCTTCCGCCATCGTCCAGGCGCTGATGTCATGCTGAATATAGACCGGCACGCCGGTATGGTTTTTCAGCACCTCTCCCAGCGGCATCTCTTTCACATCGTCGTAGAACGGCATGCGGTGAACAATACCATTTTCGGTATCAATAATACCCGGCATGGTGATGGCGATCGCCGTTAAGCGTTCAAGGCGCTGCTGATGGCGGATAAAGAAGCGATCGATGTGCGAGACAATCGCCTCAAGGAGCGACTCCTCGGCGTTGAGCGGCAGTTCAAGACGGTCTTCCACCACCAGCTTGCTGCTCAGGTCGCGCAGCGCAAGGAAGATTTCCCCCCGGCTGATGCGCAACGACAGATAGTGCCAGGCCTCCGTCTCCACCACCAGCCCAACGGCCGGACGGCCACGGCTGCCCGGCTCCTGAATTTCCGTCTCCTGAACCAGGTGTGCTTCCAGCATCTCGCGGACTATCTTGGTGATACTGGCAGGTGCCAGCTGTGCCAGGCGCGAAAGATCGATACGCGAAACCGGACCAAGCTGATCAATCAGGCGATACACCGCGCCAGCGTTGGTCTGCTTAATCTGATCAATATGCCCTGGCTGACTATCCGCGACCACCTCGTACTCCCTTATTTTCGAGCTTCGAAATAAACTGTTGGCTATGGTGAAGCACTTGTATGGCTGCCGTCAAATATTTACTTAGCCATGTGATTTACCGCACATTTTTGCCCACTTTTGCCTGAAAATGCTGCCCGGCAGAGGCGTTCATCAACTGCTGTTTGAAGCGCTGCGCGGCGTGGCTCTGTTCTCGATGTTTTGACCAGACCAGCCACATCTCTGAAACGGCATCCTCTTCGGCAATGGTTACCCAGCGCATTTCGCGCAGTTGTACCCGTTTAAAGGAGGCTGGAAGAATAGAGACGCCCAGCCCGGCGGCGACCAGGCCGATAATCGTCATCGCTTCCCCGACTTCCTGGGTGATGACCGGGGCAAGATCGTAGCGGCGCATCATCCCCAGAATATCGTCATACAGACCCGTTCCAACCTGCGGGTCAAAAAAGACAAACGGCTCTTTTGCCAGCTCTGCCAGCGAAACCGCCGGACGCGACGCCAGCGGGTGATCGTGCGGGATCATGGCCATCAGCGGCTCACGCAGGATCACCTCCCACTCCAGCGAGTCCGGCAGCTGGGTATTACGCATCAGCCCCAGATCCAGCGAGCCTTCATTCAGTGGCGCGATCTGCTCGCGGGTGTTGATCTCGCGCGTTTGAATGTGAACATCCGGGAAATGGCGGCGGAATGACGACAGGGTTTCAGAGACGGCGCTGATAAACGGCGCGGACGAGGTAAACCCGATGCGCAACTCTCCGGCTTCCCCGAGATAGAGCCGTTCTGCCCGAGCGGCGGCGTCATCGACCATGCTCAGAATTTGTCGGCTGTCGTTCAGAAACTGCTTACCCGCCGCCGTCAGGCTCACGCTGCGGTTGGTGCGGGCCAGAAGGCGCGCCCCGACCTGCTGCTCCAGGATCTGAATCTGCTGGCTTAACGGTGGCTGAGAGATGTTTAGCCGTGCCGCCGCGCGGCCAAAATGCAGCTCTTCGGCGACGGCGACAAAGTAGCGGAGATGACGCAGCTCGATATTCATATTTCTAAAGTATCATTTGAGATTATTAATATATTAGACAGAATATTTACATTTTCCTACCCTAAACAGGTGGTCATACCCGTCACCAGAAATCACGGGGATGTTTAAGCAAGGAAACTGTGTGAGTCGTACAACTACTATTGATATCGATCCGGCCAGAGATATCAATGATTTACCCGCAGCATCGCAGCCGGTTCAGTTCATTAAACGTGGTACTCCCCAATTTATGCGCGTCACGCTGGCGCTCTTTTCCGCCGGTCTGGCAACCTTCGCCCTGCTCTATTGCGTACAGCCGATCCTGCCCGTTCTCTCCCATGAGTTTGGCGTATCGCCTGCCAGCAGCAGCGTTTCACTCTCTATTTCTACCGGCATGCTGGCGATTGGCCTGCTCTTTACCGGGCCGCTGTCCGACGCCATTGGCCGTAAACCGGTGATGGTAACCGCGCTGATGCTGGCCTCGGTCTGTACGTTACTCTCTACCATGATGACCAGCTGGCACGGTATTCTGGTGATGCGCGCGCTGATTGGGCTCTCGCTCAGCGGCGTGGCGGCGGTCGGGATGACCTATCTCAGCGAGGAGATCCACCCGAGCTTTGTTGCCTTCTCTATGGGGCTTTATATCAGCGGGAACTCGATTGGCGGAATGAGCGGACGTCTGCTGAGCGGGGTATTCACGGACTTCTTTAACTGGCGTATTGCGCTGGCAGTCATCGGGTGTTTTGCGCTGGCATCTGCCCTGATGTTCTGGAAAATTCTGCCGGAATCGCGTCATTTCCGCCCGACATCGCTGCGTCCGAAAACGCTGTTTATCAATTTCCGTCTGCACTGGCGCGACAAGGGGCTGCCGCGCCTGTTCCTGACCGGCTTCCTGCTGATGGGCTCGTTCGTCACGCTGTTTAACTATATTGGCTACCGCCTGATGCTCTCGCCGTGGCATCTGAGCCAGGCGGTGGTCGGCCTGCTTTCCGTGGCGTACCTTACCGGCACCTGGAGCTCGCCGAAGGCCGGGGCGATGACCGCACGCTATGGCCGCGGCCCGGTCATGCTGTTCTTCACGGCGATGATGCTGGTCGGCCTGTTGCTGACGCTCTTCTCCTCCCTGTGGCTGATTTTTGCCGGCATGCTGCTCTTCTCCGCAGGGTTCTTCGCCGCGCATTCGGTCGCCAGCAGCTGGATTGGACCGCGCGCCCGTCGCGCCAAAGGTCAGGCATCGTCGCTGTATCTGTTTAGCTATTACCTGGGATCCAGCATCGCCGGGACGCTCGGCGGTGTCTTCTGGCATAACTACGGCTGGAACGGCGTGGGCGGGTTTATCGCGCTGATGCTGTGCGCCGCGCTGCTGGTGGGCGCAAGTCTTCATAAACGTCTGAGATAATACGCCTGCGGGCTGATGTCCGTTAAGACGCTCCATCCACAAAAACGGCACCAGCGTACTGGTGCCGTTTCACGTTCAGGAATCCCAGGCCTGCTCTATCTTACCGGCTTCAAACTGCGGAGGCGGTTTTCGGAAACGGCGCGTGAGCCACGTCAGGTAAAGGATCCCCAGTGCCGCCCAGATGAGGCCAAGCGTCAGGGACGTCGCTTCGAGGTTTATCCACAGCACGCCGACCGTGACGGCACCGATGAGCGGCAGCAGGAGATAATGGAAACGATCTTTCCACGTTTTGTTCAGCCCCTTACGCCGCCAGAAATGGTTGTACACCGAGAGATTAACAAACGTAAACGCCACCAGCGCGCCAAAATTGATCAGCGCCGTCGCGGTCACGAGATCGAAGTACAGGGCCGACAGCGCCACTATCCCAACCATAATGACGTTAAGGGCCGGCGTACGCCATTTCGGATGCACGTAGCCAAACACCCGCTCCGGAAACACGTTGTCACGCCCCATCACATACAGTAAGCGCGAGACGCTGGCGTGCGAGGCCAGGCCTGAAGCGAGCGTATTCACAAACGTGGTACACAGAAACACCGACTGGAAGAGCTTGCCGCCCACGTACAGCGCTATTTCCGGCAGCGCGGCGTCCGGGTTCTTGAAGCGCGCGATCGTCGGAAAAAAGAGCTGCATGAAAAACGAGGCAACAATGAATATCAGCCCGCCATACAGAGCGGTGAGGAAAATCGCTTTGGGGATCACCCGCGCCGCGTTTGGCGTCTCTTCCGACAGCGTGGTGACCGCGTCAAAGCCGAGGAAAGAGAAGCAGACGATAGTCGCGCCGGTAATAATCGGGATCAGGTGTGCGTTCTCGCTGATAAACGGCTGGAGCGACCAGACGGTGCCGACGCCCTCCCCCTTGTGCAGACCGTGCACCACGAGTATGACAAACACCACCATGATGGCGATCTGCACCAGCACAAACAGGGTGTTAAAGTTGGCGACCAGATTCACACTCTTGAGGTTCGCCAGCGTCAGGATCGTTACAAACCCCACCACCCAAACCCACGGCGGGACTTCAGGGAACAACGCGGAAAGGTAGATCTTCGCCAGCAGCACGTTGATCATCGGCAAAAAGAGATAATCCAGCAGCGATGACCAGCCGACCATAAAGCCTAAGTGGGGTCCGATCGATTTCTGCGTGTAGGTATACGCAGAGCCTGCTTCCGGGAACTGTCGTACCAGTTTACCGTAGCTGATGGCGGTAAACATGACGCCAGCCAGCGCCAGGAGATACGAAGCGGGCACGTGGCCGTTGCTGATACCGGACACAATGCCGAAGGTATCAAACACGGTCATGGGGGTGAGATAAGCCAGCCCCATCATGACCACCTGCCAGAGCTTGAGGGAACTGCGCAGCCGGGTTCTTCCGGCCATGCCCGGCGAGTCAAGAGAGGTGTTAGTCGCCATAAACCGTCCCCCCCATGCTTACCGTGGTTTGCAATCGCGCTGTCCTTAACGCAAACCTGCTTAGCAAAGGGGGAAGTTGTAAATAACACACGCGATCGTACCAGCGCACCGTCTCTGGCTCGCACTCACAGCAGGCGCCTGACTGGCCCCCTTCGCCCTGCGGATAGTTGAACATCTGCATCATTTCCTACCTCGTCACACAGTGTCGTTAAGAAAATCCCTGTGCCGCCTGCGCTCCATAACGCGACTCCCGGGAGATAGCTGGCGTGCCAGCAAACAGTTAGGCCAGGCTCCGCGCAGGCCGTTTGGTGTTACGTATGAGATGAAACAAAGCGGCCCCTTACCGGGGCACGTCATCAGGCGTTTTTCAGCATCCACTCAATTTCCGTTTCGGTAATCAGGCGTTCAAACTGCAGTAATTCATCGTTTTTGCAGGCGTGATAGACGTGGCAGAAGCGTTCGCCCAGCCGCTCGCGCAGGCTATCGTTTTGCATAAATTCCCACAGCGCATCGCTCTGACGGATCGGGAACGGCAGTCCGTCCTGCTCCAGACCATTGCCTTCCACTTCTTCCTGCAGCGGTAAATTGTTATCCAGGCCATGTAAAATGCCGGCAAAAATAGCCGCCATCACCAGATACGGATTCGCGTCAGCGCCCGCTACCCGATACTCGACCCGATGGTTATGGCGATCGCCACAGGGGATACGCAGGGCAACGGTGCGATTATTGTGTCCCCATGACGCCTGCGTCGGCACGTACATTCCCGGCTGGAAACGGCGGTAGGAGTTGACGTTCGGTGCCAGCAGCGCCATGGACGCAGGCATCAGGTCGATCATCCCGGCCAGCGCGCGTTTCAGCAGCGCGGAATCCTCGCCGCTGGCGTCTGCGAGCACGTTTTCGCCTCGGTTGTTTTGCATGCTGATATGGATGTGCATCCCGCTGCCCGCATGTTCTTCATACGGCTTTGCCATAAACGTGGCGTGCATCTTATGTTTTTCTGCCATCTGCCTGACGAGACGTTTTAGCGCCAGCGCATCATCGCAGGCATCGAGCACGTTTTCCGTATGGTGTAGGTTAATCTCAAACTGGCCCGGAGAGGCCTCAGCCACTGCCCCGTCAGCGGGGATCAGCTGCAGCTGCGCCAGTTCGTCAATGTCGTTCAGTACGTCAGCAAAGTGGTTCAGATTATCAACCGAGTAGACCTGACTCTGCGTGTTGCGCACGTCGGTGCCCGGCGCGCAGGGTGGCTGCAGATAGCCGTCGGCATCGCGTTTACGGTCAAGTAAATAGAACTCCAGCTCTACCGCTACCACGGGGAACAGGCCGCGCTGGCGCAGCTGCTGCCAGAGTCGGTTGAGTACGTTCCGCGGCTCAACGTCAAAGGGAGCGCCATCTTCATCGACCATGGTGAGCTGCACCTGACCAATGTATTTCGGGTCGGCGGCGGACGGCGTCAGGGTGCCCGGTACCGGCACGCAGATACAGTCCGGCTCGCCGAGCTCCTGTCCCAGGCCCGCCTCTTCCACGACGTTACCCAAAATGTCCATGGCGAAAACCGATGCCGGGAAATAGCAGCCTTTTTCAAGCTTGCTCAGTCCGGCAACCGGGATGCGCTTGCCGCGAAAACAGCCGTTCAGGTCGGTCAGGAGGACATCAATAAACTGGGTGTCAGGATACTTTTCTAAATAGCGCTTCACTTCCTGCGTAAAGGCGCTGCCCCGCCTCTCATCCGTGTGCTGCACAAAGTTCTCAACTTCTACGATATTGGTTTCCATGATTTACCACCGTTTTGGGATTTGCGTTCGCTGCTCTGGACTGTCAAATATAATGTCCACCCTATCGAATCTGTATGCAAATAAATTGTTTGTCAAATGTTAAATTAAGTTTGCAAAAGGCAGATCCCGTTGCTAGATTGAGAAAATATTGAACGAAAAGGCCGTTTTACAGGCGAAAATGGCCTAAATTTAGTCCACTTTGTGAGGGCGATCATGGAAAATATAATGAACAAGCCAGTTATTGGCGTGGTGATGTGTAGAAACAGGCTTAAGGGTCATGAGACCCAGACCCTGCAAGAAAAGTACCTGAATGCCATTATTAACGCGGGGGGTTTACCGATTGCCTTACCGCATGCGCTGGCAGAGCCAGAGCTGCTCACCGCTCTGCTGCCCACCCTGGACGGGATTTACCTGCCGGGCAGCCCAAGTAACGTGCAGCCGCACCTTTATGGTGAAAACGGCGATGAGCCTAACGCCGATCCCGGGCGAGATCTTCTGAGTATGGCGCTGATTGCCGCCGCGCTCGAAAGGCGCATCCCCATTTTCGCCATCTGCCGGGGGCTGCAGGAACTGGTTGTTGCGACGGGGGGGACGCTGTATCGCCGCCTGTTCGAGCAGAACGACCTGCTCGAGCACCGGGAAGATCCTGAACTGCCGGTTGAGCTACAATACGCTCCGTCTCATGAAGTTCAGGTTCAGGAGGGAGGACTGCTGTCTCAATTAATACCAGGCTGTAACACATTTTGGGTAAACTCGTTACACGGGCAAGGTGCACGGACGTTAGGACCACGGCTTCGCGTGGAGGCCCGCTCGACGGATGGGCTGGTCGAGGCGGTCAGCGTTCATGACCACCCTTTTGCCCTCGGCGTGCAATGGCACCCCGAATGGAACAGCAGCGAGTACGCCCTGTCCCGTATGTTGTTTGAAGGTTTTATCACCGCCTGTCAAAGCCACATTGCCGAGAAGCAGCGGCTTTGACCACTACCGTAAAGGAAATGCAACTATGAGCGATGACGGACTGGCGCCAGGGAAACGTCTGTCTGAGATCCGCCAACAGCTGGGTCTCTCGCAGCGGCGTGCCGCCGAACTGTCTGGGTTAACACACAGTGCCATCAGCACCATTGAGCAGGACAAAGTCAGTCCTGCTATCAGTACGCTGCAAAAGCTGCTGAAAGTCTATGGGCTGTCGCTCTCGGAATTCTTTTCGGAACCGGAAAAACCTGATGAACCGCAGGTGGTTATTAATCAGGAAGACCTTATCGAAATAGGCAGTCAGGGAGTTTCGATGAAGCTGGTTCATAACGGAAATCCGAACCGTACGCTGGCGATGATTTTTGAAACTTACCAGCCTGGAACCACGACCGGAGAGAGGATCAAACATCAGGGTGAGGAGATCGGTACGATACTGGAAGGTGAAATATTGTTGACCATTAATGGCCAGCAATATCACCTGGTTGCGGGGCAAAGCTATGCCATCAATACCGGCATACCGCACAGCTTCAGCAACACCTCGGCAGGCGTCTGCCGCATTATCAGTGCCCACACCCCCACCACGTTCTAATTACCACTCAGTCCCGGCGTAAGCGCGCTTACGCCGGGAAATATAAAAACGATCGCTGTCGGCATTTAACGGGTTAATTCCCGGGATGCCCCACGGCTTCGTATTGCCTGAAACGGCCATGCCTTTATTTATCTGATTGCGAAAGAAAGGAGTGAATATGCATTTTCAGCACCTGACTTACTGGCAGGATAAAGCAAAAAACAGCGCCATTGAGACCCGGTTATTTATTAACGGTGCCTATTGTGACGCCGCCGATAACACCACGTTTGCAACCGTCAATCCCGCGACCCAGCAGACGCTGGCGAACGTCGCCCGGGGCAAGCAGGCGGACGTGGACCGCGCGGTTCAGGCCGCGCGTGAGGTATTTGAGCGCGGTGACTGGTCGCAGGCGTCTCCGGCGCAGCGCAAGGCCGTGCTAAATACGCTCGCCGATTTAATGGAACGCCACGGCGAAGAGCTGGCATTACTGGAAACGCTGGACACAGGTAAACCCATCCGCCACAGCCTGCGCGACGATATTCCCGGCGCGGCGCGCGCCATTCGCTGGTACGCCGAAGCGGCGGATAAAGTCTACGGCGAAGTGGCGCCTACGGGTCCGGGCGAGCTGGCGATGATCGTGCGCGAACCCATCGGGGTTGTCGCGGCCATCGTCCCCTGGAACTTCCCGCTGCTGCTGGCCTGCTGGAAGCTGGGCCCGGCGCTGATCGCGGGCAACAGCGTGATACTGAAACCGTCGGAGAAATCGCCCCTCACCGCCCTGCGGCTGGCCGGACTGGCGAAAGAGGCGGGCCTGCCTGACGGCGTGCTGAACGTGATAAGCGGTTACGGCCACGAAGCGGGCCAGGCGCTGGCATTGCATCCGGAGGTCGAGGTGCTGACGTTTACCGGCTCTACCCGTACCGGCAAGCAGCTGTTGAAGGACGCGGGAGAAAGCAACATGAAGCGCGTCTGGCTGGAGGCGGGCGGCAAAAGCGCCAACATTATCTTTGCCGACTGTCCGGACCTGGACAAGGCCGTGAGCGCGACCGCCGCCGGGATTTTTTATAACCAGGGGCAAGTCTGTATCGCCGGTACCCGTCTGCTGCTCGAAGACAGCATCGCCGATGAGTTCCTGGCCAGGCTAAAAGCGCAGGCTCGTCACTGGCAGCCGGGCGATCCGCTCGACCCGGACAGCACGATGGGCATGCTCATCGACGCTGCGCACGCCGATACCGTCCACACGTTCATTCGCGAGGGAACCCGGAAAGGCACGCTGCTGCTGGACGGGCGGGAACAATCATGGCCTTCCGCAGTCGGTCCAACCATTTTTGTCGACATCGACCCCGCCTCCCCGCTGTGCCGGGAAGAGATTTTCGGGCCGGTGCTGGTCGTCACCCGTTTTAAATCTGAAGAGGAAGCCTTAACGCTGGCCAACGACAGTGAATACGGGCTTGGCGCGGCGGTATGGACCCGCGATCTTTCCCGCGCGCACCGCATGAGCCGCCGCCTGAAGGCCGGCTCGGTCTTCGTCAATAACTATAACGACGGTGATATGACCGTTCCCTTTGGCGGCTATAAGCAGAGCGGCAACGGTCGCGATAAGTCCCTGCACGCGCTGGAAAAATTTACCGAACTGAAAACCATCTGGATTGCCCTGGAGCCTCAATCATGACCGAACATACCACCAGCTACTACGCGGCCAGCGCGAACGCTTACGAACCTTTCCCGACGCTTAACGAGTCGATCAGCTGTGACGTGTGCGTGGTGGGCGGCGGCTATACCGGCCTCTCCTCCGCGCTGCATCTCGCCGAAATGGGCTACGACGTGGTGCTCCTTGAAGGGGCGCGCATCGGCTTCGGCGCCAGCGGACGCAACGGCGGCCAGCTGGTTAACTCCTACAGCCGCGATATCGACGTGATCGAGAAAAACTACGGGCCCGATGCCGCCAGAATGCTCGGGAGCATGATGTTTGAAGGCGGGGAAATCATCCGGGAACGCATCCAGCGCTATCAGATCCAGTGCGACTATCGTCCCGGCGGGCTGTTTGTGGCGCTTAACCATAAGCAGCTGGAGACGCTGGAGGAGCAAAAAGCCAACTGGGAACGCTACGGCAACACGCAGCTGGAGCTGCTGGACGCCAGCGCCATTCGCCGGGAAGTCGACAGCGAACGCTATACCGGCGCGCTGCTGGACCGCAGCGGTGGGCATATTCATCCGCTGAACCTGGCGATCGGTGAAGCGGACGCCATTCGCCTGAACGGCGGGCGGGTATATGAGCAGTCCCCGGTGACCTCCATTCAGCACACCAGCCCGGCCGTGGTGAGCACGCAGCATGGCCAGGTGACGGCCCGCTACGTGATCGTCGCCGGGAATGCCTATCTCGGCGATAAGATCGAACCGGAACTGGCAAAACGCAGCATGCCCTGCGGCACCCAGGTTGTAACCACCGCCCCGCTGGCGGAAGAGGTCGCCCGCACGCTGATCCCCAATAACTACTGCGTGGAAGATTGTAACTACCTGCTGGATTACTACCGTCTCACCGCCGACAACCGCCTGCTGTACGGCGGTGGCGTAGTGTATGGCGCGCGCGATCCGGACGATGTCGAGCGCCTGGTGATGCCAAAGCTGCTGAAAACCTTCCCTCAGCTGGCAGGCGTCAAAATCGACTACCGCTGGACGGGCAACTTCCTGCTGACCCTGTCCCGTATGCCGCAGTTTGGTCGTCTGGATAAAAACATCTATTACATGCAGGGCTACAGCGGCCACGGCGTGACCTGCACCCACCTGGCCGGACGGCTGATCTCGGAACTGTTGCGCGGCGACGCCGAGCGCTTTGATGCGTTTGCTAACCTCCCGCACTACCCCTTCCCGGGCGGCCGCAGCCTGCGGATTCCATTTACGGCGATGGGCGCGGCGTACTACAGCCTGCGCGATCGTCTTGGCGTATGATCGTTTCGACAAAAGGGTATCTGACATGAGTAACCAGGAATTTCATCAGCGCAGACTTTCTGCCACCCCGCGCGGCGTAGGCGTAATGTGTAATTTCTTTGCCCGCTCGGCGGAGAATGCCACGCTTACCGACGTGGAAGGCAACGACTATATTGATTTCGCCGCCGGGATCGCGGTACTGAACACCGGCCATCGCCATCCTGAACTGGTGGCCGCAGTGGAAAAACAGCTTCACCAGTTCACCCACACGGCCTACCAGATTGTGCCGTATGAAAGCTACGTTTCATTAGCTGAAAAACTTAACGAGCTGGCCCCGGTGCAGAGCCCGGCCAAAACGGCGTTCTTCACAACGGGCGCGGAAGCGGTGGAAAACGCCGTTAAAATCGCCCGGGCCCACACCGGCAGACCGGGCGTGATTGCCTTCGGGGGAGGCTTTCACGGCCGCACCTATATGACCATGGCGTTAACCGGCAAGGTCGCGCCTTACAAGCTGGGATTTGGTCCCTTCCCGGGGTCGGTTTATCACGTGCCGTATCCCTCCGAGCTGCACGGCATCACGACGCAGGATGCCATCACGGGGATAGAACGCCTGTTCAAAGCAGATATTGAGGCGAAACAGGTGGCGGCGATCATTTTTGAACCCATCCAGGGTGAAGGCGGATTCAACGTCGCCCCGCCAGAGCTGGTGGCCGCCATCCGTCGTATCTGTGATGAGCACGGGATCGTGATGATTGCCGACGAAGTGCAGAGCGGCTTCGCCCGAACGGGTAAGCTGTTTGCGATGGAACACTACGCGGACAAACCCGACCTGATGACGATGGCTAAAAGCCTGGCAGGCGGAATGCCGCTGTCCGGCGTGGTGGGCCGCGCCGAAATCATGGACGCGCCGGCTCCCGGCGGTCTGGGGGGGACCTATGCAGGCAACCCGCTTGCGGTGGCCGCCGCGCACGCGGTGCTGAAGATTATCGACAACGAGTCGCTATGCGCGCGCGCCCGTCAGCTTGGCGATCGGCTGAAAGCCACGCTGGAGGAGATTCAGGGCACCTTCCCTGCGCTCGTGGCGATAAGGGGAAGAGGATCGATGATCGCGGCGGAGTTTTTTGATCCCGAGAGCCGTGAACCGTCGGCCGCCATCGCGCAGGCGATCCAGCAAAAGGCGCTCGCCCAGGGCCTGCTGCTGTTGATCTGCGGCCAGTACGGCAACGTGATCCGCTTCCTTTATCCGCTGACCATTCCGGATGCTCAGTTCAGCCAGGCGCTGGCAATCCTGCAACAGGTTATGCGCGATAAGTCCTGAGTGCCCACCGAAAACCGTCTCCCGGAATGTCGGGGACGGTTTTCTACGGAGGAGATCGGCATAGATTTCCTCCGTGTGGGAAATGTTGGGGAATTTGCTCGGTTTCATTGTATGCTCCCTGAAACACATCCCCGGCATGAGGAAATAAGAATTGCAAAAAACATCAGCCTATCAGTCACTTGTGAAAACCTTCCAGCGTCTCTCCCGCTTCTCGCACCTCTCCTCCATCGCCAGCTGGGACATGTTCACCATGATGCCGCCCGGCGGCAGCGCCGCGCGCGGTGAGGCGCTGGCAGAGATGAGCGTCCTGCAGCACCAGCTCCTGACCGATAAAAAAGTCGGCGACCTGTTAGCGGCGGCGGCAGGAGAAGATCTGAATGACGTCGAACAGGCCAACCTGCGCGAAATGACGCGCCAGTACCAGCAGGCGACCCTGCTGCCGGAATCGCTGGTGGAAGCCAAATCTCTGGCGGGCAGCAGGTGTGAACACGCCTGGCGTACTCAGCGCCCCGCCAACGACTGGCAGGGCTTTTCCGCCAACCTGAAAGAGGTGGTTAAACTCAGCCGCGAAGAGGCTCGCCTGCGGGCTGAAGCAAAAGGCTGTACGCCTTACGACGCGCTGCTGGACATTTTTGAACCCGACATGACCAGCGCGCGTCTGGACGTTCTGTTCGGCGACATGAAGTCCTGGCTACCGGACCTGCTGGCAAGCGTGGTGGAAAAACAGGCTCAGCGGTCGTTTATTCCCCCGCAGGGCCCCTTCCCGACGGCAACACAGCGTGAGCTGGGCCTGGAGGCCATGAAGATGCTCGGCTTCGATTTTAACGGCGGTCGCCTCGACGTGAGTGCGCACCCCTTCTGCGGCGGCGTACCGGAAGACGTGCGCATCACCACGCGCTACGACGAGGATGAACTGCTCAGCGCGCTGTTTGGCGTGATCCACGAAACCGGACACGCGCGCTACGAACAAAACCTGCCGCGCGCGTGGGCAGGACAGCCGATTGCGCTGGCCCGCTCAACCGCGATCCATGAATCGCAGAGCCTGTTCTTTGAGATGCAGCTGGGGCGCAGTGAAGCTTTCCTCAGGCATCTCCTCCCCGCGGTACACGCCCGTTTTGGCAGCCAGGCGGCGTTCAGCGAAGAGAACTTTATTGCCTGGAACCAGCGCGTGAAGCCGGGCTATATCCGCGTCGATGCGGACGAAGTGAGCTACCCGGCACACGTGGTGCTGCGCTATGAGATTGAGCGGGCGCTGATCAACGGCGAGATTGAAGTGGACGATATTCCCGCCCTGTGGGACGAGAAAATGCAGGCCTGGCTCGGGTTGTCCACCAAAGACAACTACCGCAACGGCTGCATGCAGGATATCCACTGGACCGACGGCGGTTTTGGCTACTTCCCGTCGTACACGCTGGGGGCCATGTATGCCGCACAGCTGTTCCACGCCGCGAAAAAGGCGCTTCCGGGTCTGCAGGCCTCCATCGCTGAGGGCGATTTTTCCGCACTCTTTGAGTGGCTGCGCCAGAACATCTGGCAGCACGGCAGTCGCTTCAGCACGTCGCAATTAATCACCCAGGCGACGGGTGAAGATCTGAATATCCGTTACTTCCGCGAGCATCTGACCTCCCGCTATTTGTAATCTGTTTGGCCGGGGGTGAGGGACCTCAGGTAAAAGAGCCGTATGTTCCCCCTCACCCCAGCCCTCTCCCTCATGGGCTGAGGAATCCCCAGTAATTTTTTACCTGAAGCGATGAACGTTGCTTCGTCAAAATTAATGACTTACAGCGACAACCTGGTCCGGCTGTAAATCGCCGAAGCGTTTCCGTAAGGCCGGGGCGAGGCGCAGGGATGCGCCGAGAGGGCGTGGCCTGCAGGGATGCAGGCTCATGCCCGACCCGATAGCCTGAAGGAATAAGCTGAGGGCACCGCGAAGCGGCGATTTACCGCCGGGAGCCCGGGTCGCCAGGGTGGTGGCGATTGAGCCACCCTGGCACGTTCACCGGTCATGGCGTTACAGAGTAGCAAGGAACATGAAGTGAACGGAATGACCACTACAGCCGTGTGTTCCCCCTCACCCCAGCCCGTACCCCCTCATGGGAGAGGGAGCCGTCTGTGCAGGACCCCGGCAATGTACATATGGTTACACGCCGATACCAATCACTCACGGAAACCCCGAATTTACAGGGATATAGTTATTTCAACGGCCCCGCAGTGGGGTTAAATGAAAAACCAAATTCGAGGGTATGAACATGAAAAAAGTATTAGCTCTGGTTGTTGCCGCTGCTATGGGTCTGTCTTCTGCTGCGTTCGCTGCTGAAACCACTGCTGCACCGGCTGCTGCTGCACCTGCTGCAACGACCACCGCGGCGCCAGCAAAAACTGTCCATCACAAGAAACATCATAAAGCCGCTAAACCAGCTGTAGAGCAGAAAGCTCAGGCTGCTAAAAAGCACCACAAAAAAGCGACCAAACCGGCTGTAGAACAGAAAGCTCAGGCTGCTAAAAAGCATCACAAAAAAGCAGTAAAACACGAAGCTGCTAAACCAGCTGCACAGCCAGCTGCGTAAGAGTACAAGCTTAACCGTGCCTTTCGGGGCACGTTGGTAAACCGGCGCTGAACCGGACAGGTTCCGCGCCGTTTTTTTTATCCGGAGGGCGTATGCTGCGACGCTATCGGTTTGAGCTGATTCTGATCCTGCTTATTTTATGCGCGCTCATTGCCAGCCATTTTTATCTTTCCTGATTGTAGCACGCTGATTTTACTCCCACTTTAGCGCTGTCCCGTCTATAGTATTTTCATAGGGTTCACTTTTAATAATCATAATTACCCCCCACCAGAGTGAGATATGCGTAAATCTGTTGTGTTGTTACTGGGAACGTTTGGTCTTTTTTCTGGATTCTCACATGCGGATGATGGCGGTGATGACACCATTAGCGCGAAAGAGCTAAAGACGCTTTTTTTCAATCATGACGACCGCACGCGCGTCGCCGATCCCACCCAGGCGCCCTGGGATGCTATAGGTCAACTGGAAACCGCCAGCGGTAACTTATGTACTGCGACGTTGATCACCCCTCAGCTTGCCCTGACGGCAGGCCACTGTCTGTTAACGCCGCCAAACGGCAAGCCGGATAAAGCGGTGGCCTTGCGGTTTGTGTCGCAAAAAGGGACCTGGCGCTATGAAATACACGGCATTGAAGGCCGGGTCGATTCGTCTCTCGGCAAACGCCTGAAGCCGGATGGTGACGGCTGGATCGTGCCACCGGCGGCCGCCTCATGGGACTTTGGCCTGATCGTTTTACGCTACCCCCCTTCCGGCATTACGCCGCTGCCGTTATTTGACGGCGACAAAGACGCACTCACCGCCGCCCTGAAAGCCGCCGACCGAAAGGTGACGCAGTCCGGCTATCCTGTCGACCATCTGGATACGCTTTACACCCACACCGACTGTATTGTGACGGGCTGGGCGCAAAACAGTGTACTTTCGCACCAGTGCGATACGTTGCCGGGTGACAGTGGTTCACCGCTGATGCTGAAAACAGATAACGGCTGGCAGTTGATTGGCGTGCAGAGCTCTGCACCGGCGGCGAAAGATCGCTGGCGCGCAGATAACCGGGCCTTGTCCGTGACCGGTTTTCGCGACAAGCTGGAAGCGCTGGCACAGCAATAAATCAGCATCGTCTGACCTGATGCAGTGCCCTGATTGACTCAATCGGCATCGGCTGGCTGAACCAAAAACCCTGCAGTTGATCGCAGCCAGCCAGCCGCAGCAGTTTCATTTGCTTCTCGGTTTCCACCCCTTCGGCGACCACCGCCATCCCCAGCGCGTTGGCGATCCGCACCGTGCCGCTCACCAGCGCGGCTGCCTGTTCATCGTTGTCCACCAGCCCGGCCAGGGATTTATCGATCTTGATGGTGTCGAAGTTAAAACGCCGCAAATAGCCAATGCTGGAATAGCCGGTGCCAAAGTCATCCAGCGCCACCGCGGTACCCAGCGCTTTAAGATTGGCTATTGCCATGCGGGCACGATCCGGATTTTCCAGCACATAGCTCTCCGTTACCTCAAGCTGCAGCCGGTGGGCCGGGAAACGGGTACTCTCCAGCACGCTGGCCACTTTGTCTTCGAAGGCGGGATCGCGAAATTGCGCGGGAGAGATATTAACGGAAAGCTTTAAGTCACCGTATGGCTGGAGATCCTGACAGGCGCGCTGCAACACAAACTGGCCCAGTTTGTAAATCAGACCGCTGGTCTCCGCGATGGCGATGAAGGTATCCGGGCCCAGCGGCCCTTCCGGGCGACGCGGCCAGCGGACCAACGCTTCGACGCTGCTCATTTTCTGGCTGCGGGCGTCAATAATCGGCTGATACCAGACCTCAAACTCATCGCGCTCCAGACCGTTACGGATCTGATTTTCAATCGCCAGCTTGCGCTCACGGGCGCTGTTCAGCTCGGCGTCGTAGTGGGTGATACGCCCTTTCCCGCTCATTTTGGCATGGTACATGGCAATATCGGCGCGACGAAACAGCTCGGAGCTGGTGCATTCAATCAGGGTTCCGCTGGCGATCCCGATACTGGCCCCGATATGGATGGTGCGTTCCCCCAGTTGAATCGGGGTGGAGAGAGAATCCAGCACCGACACGGCAAAAGCGGTGGCCTGTGTCTCTGCCTTATCACCGCCGATTGTCATGGCAAACTCATCCCCGCCCATACGCGCCAGCATTCCCCCCGGCGGCACGCGTTCACTCAGCGTTTTCGCAATCGCCACGATGAGATCGTCACCCACGCTGTGGCCGTAGATGTCATTCACGTCTTTAAAGCCATCCAGATCGATAAACACCACGCTTTTGACGTCGATATCTCCGCGTAAGCTCACCCGATCCAGCGCCTCGATAAGCGCTCGCCGGTTCGGCAGATGGCTTAACCAGTCCGTTCTGGCCACCAGACGTGCCTGGCTTTCTCCTCGCGCAAGCTTGTACAGCCCCACGCTGCTCACCAGAATAAAGAGCAGGATCAGAGCCGATGCCAGCACAACAATCTGCGTGATATCAGAGGATGCCGCCCGGGCGGCCTGCGCCCCCGGAAGCCGCGCCTGCCAGTTCAGATAGCCCAGCAGCTCCCCAGCCGAACTGCGCAGCGGCATACTCATCTCGTTAACTTTATCTGGCGTAAAGTGAAGGTTATCGATCTGAAAGGTCGTCCCCAGTTCGGATAAGATTCTGGCGTTCAGATGACGGGTGATCACCAGATAGCGGCGCGTTCCGTCGGTAACCTGTAATCTTCCGACCATTGGGCGAATCAGCCCAATGCCCACAAAGGCGACGCCGCTTCGCGTTTTGCTGATCCCGGCATAGATATTTTTATCGCTTGATAAGGCGCGCGCATGCTGAGCAATAAGAGCTTTCAGCCCCTCACCGAAAAAATCGAGATTCGTCTCCTGAAAAGGCTGACTTTTAAACGATCCCCAGAGGACGTTGAAATGTTCATCCAGCACGAAGGTGCCGTCATAGAGGTTATTAATTTTAAAGCCGGTGCCCCAGGTGTCGTACAGCCAGTCGGTATTAAGCGTGGGACGGTAGGCTTCCCGCACAGCATCGTCCCAGACGGCGTTGTCAAGCACCAGAGATGAGACGCGGTTAACCGATGTCTGAATAGCCCCCTGCACGGAAAGCGCCGTGCGGTGTTCATCTATTTCATTGGTTTTGGTGCTGATAAGATTCAGGGAAAGATAGAGGAGTGCGACGACGGAGATGATTAAGCCGATGCCCGCCATAAAGACCATGGCAAACAACGTTCTCGCATTGGGAATATTGCGCCAGCTTAATGTGCGATACATCAGCCATCCTCTTCATGTTTTGCTTTTCTAAGCGTAATACAGGCAGCGAATTTCGCTGCCTGTAAATCATGGATTGAGGACTGTCAGGCGAGTTTTATCATGATCATGCCGGCAAGCAGCAGGATGAGCCCCATCCAACCCTTGTTATTTAAGCGCTGGCCGAAGAGCACCCAGCCTGCAGCCAGCGTGGCGGCGATACCAAAACCGCCCCACAATGCATAGGCGACCGAAAGATCGATACCTTTTACCGCCTGGGACAGCGCGCTGAACGCCCCCAGAACCGCCGCAATCGACATCAGGCCGTAGAACTTACGACGAAAACCATCGGAGAATTTCAGCAGAACGTTCGCCAGGATCTCAAGCACGATGGCGAACCCCAGCCAGGCCGCATGAACCCACTCAAACTGTTGCATGGTTCTGCTCCTTCTGCTGTTTGCCAGGTTTACGGGTACCGGACTTAATCAGCACAATACCCGCGACCAGCGTCGTTAAACCGGCGACCTTCATTGTTGTTAATGTTTCGTCAAATATCAGCACGCTGAACAGCGTAATCAACAAAATACCGATCCCCTCCCACAGGGCATACGCGACGCCCAGCGCAATTTTTTTCACTGCAAACGAGAGGAAAATATAAGACAGTGAAATCATCACCAGCATCAAAATAAAACCGGTGTTGCCATCGCTGACGCTTGCCCACTTCATAGACAGCGTGCCGGTAATTTCAGCGATAATAGCCAGCGCTAATAAAATCCAGTAAAACATGTTTTTCTCCTGCTTGAGAATATAATCCATCGTGGCCCGCTGCGTGCAGCAAACCCAAAAATACGAATTGAAATCAGACAGCTAAGCGCTTAGCGCCAGCTCAGGCAGAAGAAATGACTATAGTGCGGTGCGCCAGTGTTGCTCACCAGAAAGCAGGCAGAAAGAAGTGGAGTATACAGCAGTATTGTTTGAAGAGTACGTCCTGAACATATTGTCCATAAAATTACAATTATCCGCGTTGTTGCTTCTCGTCTTTGCGGATGAAAATTGTCCTCGGTAGTTAAACACACCGAATTTGTACCATAAGCCAGGATTTTACTCAAAGTCTTTGCAATTCTTTACCCACTCCGTTTGATTTTGGTTAGTTTATTGCAAAGCCTTTCACCTTTATTATAAATATAAAGAAAATTTCGGAGTCACCATGGCTAAACCCATCATTACCCTGAACGGGTTAAAAATTGTCATCATGCTGGGCATGCTGGTGATCATATTGACAGGCGTGCGCTTCGCCGCCGACATTATTGTGCCCTTTATTCTGGCCCTGTTTATTGCGGTGATCCTCAACCCGCTGGTGCAGCGCATGACGCGGCTACGCATTCCGCGCGTGCTGGCTATCACGCTGCTTATCAGCATCATTATTGTGGCGATGGTACTGCTGGTGGCTTATCTGGGTACCTCGCTCAATGAACTGGCGCGAACGCTGCCAAAATACCGCTCTTCGCTGGCTATCCCCCTGCTGCAGCTAGAACCCTGGCTGCAGCGGGCGGGTATCGAAGTCTCGGTGGAAGAACTGCTGAAATATATCGACCCCAACGCGGCGATGACGATCGTCACCAGCCTGCTGGCGCAGCTTTCCAATGCCATGACCTCCATTTTCCTGCTGTTTTTAACGGTGGTGTTCATGCTGCTGGAGGTGCCGCAGCTGCCAGCAAAGCTGCAGCAAATGATGGTCCGTCCGGTCGAAGGAATGGGGGCGATTCAACGCGCGCTGGACAGCGTTTCCCGCTATCTAGTGCTGAAAACCGCCATTAGCCTGGTGACGGGCGTTGTCGTCTGGTTGATGCTTCTGGCGCTGGACGTTCGCTTTGCGTTTGTCTGGGGGTTGCTGGCGTTTGCGCTTAACTACATTCCCAACATTGGCTCCGTGCTGGCGGCGATCCCCCCTATCCTCCAGGTGCTGGTTTTCAGCGGGCTTTATGACGCGCTGATCCTGCTTGCCGGATACCTGGTCATCAATCTTGTGTTCGGTAACATTCTTGAGCCACGCATGATGGGCCGGGGCCTGGGGCTCTCCACGCTGGTGGTCTTTTTGTCCCTGATTTTCTGGGGCTGGCTGCTCGGGCCCGTTGGGATGCTGCTCTCCGTCCCGCTAACCATTATCGTCAAGATTGGTCTGGAACAGACGGCAGGCGGGCAAAGTATCGCCGTGCTGCTGAGCGATATGAGCCATAAATAGCGCTCAGTCCTCCATCGACAGGAGGGGCTTGCGGGTCCTTCCACCTTCACGATAAGCGCTGAGCGCCCTCTGCCAATCCGCCAGCGGGTAAACCGTAACGTCGCTGTACTCACTGTCGGGCAACATCCGCCAGATGCGATCGAACTCCGCGCGCCACACCTCAACGCCGAGCGCATCCAGACCGTTTCGGATATGGAACCACGCCACGCGCGGCGCAGGCCGCCGCTGTGTGAAGGCTTGCCCGGAGAGCAGCCCGTAGCAGACAAACATGCCCTGCTCGGGCATCACGCTGAGGATCGCTTCCGCAAGCGGTCCGCCGGTGGCATCGTAGACGATATCGCTACGGGCGGCGACGATGCCGATTCTGTTTGCGTCATGCTGCGCGACAGGCGTGATGCCCATCGCCTCCAGCCGTTCAGCATGCACGGCAGAACGGTGAATGCCGTACACCGCTTCCGCCCCCGCCTGACGCGCCCACTGCCCCAGCAGAATGGCGCAATCCGATCCGGCAGCCGTGAGCAAGACCCGCTTTCCGCGCGGCGGGTAGCGAGTCAGCATCATCTGCGCCGCCAGCGGGTTGATATAGGCCCGCGCGGCCAGATGTGCGTCGACGGTGTCCGGAACGGGTATCGCATACTCTGCCGGGCAATCAACATAGCGCTGCCAGGTTCCCTGACCGCGCAGCGGCAGGACGTGCTGACCCACCAGATGCTTAAACGAGGCGGGCGCCTCGATGACAACCCCAACACCTTCATACCCCGCGATCGCCGGTAACGGGGTTCGGTGGCGATAGGCGCCGGTGATGGGAATAAGATCGGACGCGTTCACCGGAGAAAACAGCATCCGCACGCGGAGCTGTCCCGGCGCAAGCGCGCCCGGGGGCGTGGTTTCAGGTTGCAGAACGGTTTCTGGCTCGCCAAAACGGCGATACCAGAGGGCCAGATTTTCCATTACGATCTCAAGGCTGATAGCGGAACTACTCGCGCCAGCCCATTGCCGGTGCGACATGCTTGAGAATAGACTCAATCACGTGCGCATTATAATCCACACCCAGCTGGTTCGGTACGGTCAGTAAGAGCGTATCGGCTTCGGCAATTGCCTCGTCCTTTTTCAGCTGTTCAACCAGCTTGTCCGGCTCCGCGGCATAGCTGCGCCCGAAGATGGCGCGCGTTTTCTCATCGAGGTAACCCACGCTATCGCTGTCGTTGCGGCTGGCACCGAAATACATCCGGTCACGGTCATCCATCAGCGCAAAAATACTGCGGCTGACCGACACCCGCGGCTCGCGCGTATGCCCTGCGTCTTTCCAGGCCTGACGGTACGCGCGGATCTGTTTTGCCTGCTGAATATGGAACGGCTCACCGGTTTCATCGTCCTTCAGCGTTGAGCTTTGCAGGTTCATTCCAAGCTTTGCGGCCCATACGGCCGTCGCATTGGAACCTGCGCCCCACCAGATACGCTCGCGCAGCCCTTCAGAATACGGCTCCAGGCGCAGCAGCCCCGGCGGATTCGGGAACATTGGCTGCGGGTTCGGTTTGGCAAACCCTTCCCCACGCAGCACCTCAAGCAGCACCTCGGTATGACGGCGCGCCATGTCCGACTCGTTTTCCCCTTCCTGCGGGACATAGCCGAAATGACGCCAGCCATCAATAACCTGCTCCGGGGAGCCGCGGCTGATGCCGAGCTGCAGGCGACCGCCGGAAATCAAATCCGCCGCGCCCGCATCCTCGGCCATGTACATCGGGTTTTCGTAACGCATGTCGATCACGCCGGTGCCGATTTCGATGGTTTTCGTTTTTGCGCCAATAGCGGCCAGCAGAGGGAACGGCGAGCTAAGCTGTCGGGCGAAGTGGTGCACGCGGAAATAGGCGCCGTCTGCCCCCAGCTCCTCAGCCGCCACGGCTAAATCAATAGACTGCAGCAGCGTGTCTGCCGCCGAGCGCGTGCCCGACTGCGGCGAAGGCGTCCAGTGACCAAAGGATAAAAATCCGATCTTTTTCATAACCATTTTTCCTGATAATACGTTGCGTTCTGTCCACTTTACGCATTACCCGATAAGAATAAATGCCGTTTATTTAACGGAAAGCATCAAATAAATTGACAGAATAGCGTGGTTCTTCATTCCGCCCCATAATGGGATATAATCTTCCCCACTCTTTTCATGGCAGGTAAAACCGGCAATGGCTTTGATCCCCAAAAACTACGCGCGGCTGGAAAGCGGCTATCGCGAAAAAGCATTAAAAATCTATCCATGGGTGTGTGGACGCTGCTCGCGCGAGTTTGTCTATTCCAATCTTCGCGAACTCACGGTTCACCATATCGATCACGACCATACCAACAACCCGGAAGATGGCAGCAACTGGGAGCTGTTGTGCCTGTTTTGCCACGATCACGAGCATTCGAAATACACCGAAGCGGATCGGTACGGCACCACCGTGGTCGCCGGGGAAGACGCGCAAAAAGACGTGGGCGTCGCCACGTTTAACCCGTTTGCCGATTTAAAGGCGATGATGGATAAGAAGAAGTAATCCTCTCGCCCCCTCGCTCACATCGTGATCCGCGAATTTAGAATGTCCAGGTGATAGCGGCGGTTGCAGACCCCTCATTACGCCGCATCACTATCGGGCTGTCATTGGCATGGTCGCCAAGCCAGGTATAGTCCGCGCTCAGGACCGTCCCCCAGTGGGCATCAAACTGATGGCTCCAGGTCAGGCTGGTGTCGACGCCGTAAAATCCACCCGGCGCAGCAGAGCGGCGATAGCCGGTGCGGCGGCTCTGCTGCTCGCTGACCCCATACCAGGTATTCAGGTAACGGCTGTCGCCAAACAGGGCCGCAGACTGCAAGGCGATCGTGTCCTGGTTATTTTGTACCGGGATCAGCGTAACGGAGGCCTGATAGCTTGCCCCCTGGCTGTCGGTTAACGGCAGCGTCGCTTTGCCTTCCATACTCAGCCATGGCGCGGCCTGCCAGCCCACGGCAAGGCCGGTATTCAGGGTGGCATCAATGTCCCCCATCCCTTTCAGATTGTTTGCGCCCTCACGCCAGCCAGAATTTTTATCAGCCCTTCCGAAGTCGTAGCCCAGCGTGTGTTCGAAATACCAGCCGCTGTCGTTTTGCAGGTCATACCCCACCCCTTTTTGCGCATCAACGAAGAAAGCGCCTTTGCGTCCCTGCAGCACAGGAACCACCTGCCACACCTGCTTGTCTGAGCCTGAGTAACGCGGGGCGTATTGCCCTCCCAGCCCGACGGTTAGGGAATCGGAAGCGGTGCCATCATCCGCCTGCGCGCCGGAAGCCACGGCCATCAGAAGCGGGACGGACATATACAGGACTTTATTTATCGCTATCATACTGCTCTCCATACAGACGCTGGCGTCTCCTGATACAGGGCGGCCACACAATGTTGGCGCAGTATGATTTGGCTGAATCAATGAATCGTCGGGATAGTGTTAAGAAATGGTCAAGGTGAACGGATGTTGTCCAGAAGAGTGCTGATTATTGAAGATGACGCCGATGCGGCCGGCGTGCTCGAAGCCTATTTACGGCGGGAAAATTACGACGTGACCATTACCGGGGACGGTCATTCCGGGCTGGATATGGCGCAGCGGTGGAAGCCAGACCTCATTCTGCTGGACGTGATGCTGCCGGGGCTTAACGGCACCGAAGTGCTGGCTGGCCTGCGTCGTAAAAGCGATGTGCCGGTGATTATGGTTACGGCCATGGGGGATACTCCCGATCGCATTGGCGCCCTGCGTTACGGTGCCGATGATTACGTTGTGAAGCCTTATCATCCGGGCGAAGTGGTGGCGCGGGTGCAGGCGGTGCTGCGGCGCAGCAGTAAAAAAGAGGCTGACGAAGAGATCCTTCGCTGGCAAACGCTGGCGGTGGATGTCGCCGCCATTGTGGCGAGCGTGGATAACGGCGGCGACGCGCCCGTGATGCTCGATCTTACGCCAACGGAATTCTCGCTTCTGGCAACGCTGCTGCGCTCTCCCGCACGCCCCTTTTCCCGTCAGTACCTGCTGGAACACTGTCTGCCGGAAAGCGAGGCGCTGGAGCGCGTGGTGGACACCCATATTTATAACCTGCGTAAAAAACTCGAAGCGGCGGGCATCTCCGGCGTGCTGATCAACGTTCGCGGCGTGGGTTACAGGTTCAGACAGCCATGATAAAAAACCGGCACTCCTCTCTGTGGCGCTGGATTTGCGCGCGCATCCTGGCGCTGGCTATCGGCAGCGTGATCGTCATTGCCACCTGCATGTGGCTGCGCTATGCGGTCCAGAACTACTGGATCATGGGCAGGATGCCACCGGCGGTCCGGCAGGAATTTCTGACGCTCAGCCAGAACCCACAGGCCGATCCGGCCCGCTTCCACAGCATTGTGGATACCTGGTGGGGGCTGAGTTATTCCACGCCATCCATCGCCTCAGCGGACTGGGTCACGGTGGCCCTGCTGGTGCTGGTGATGATCCCGTTTATTGTGGTGATGGGGCTCAAACACGCCCGACCGCTGGCGCTGCAGTTCAGCCGCCTTCGCGATGCCGCCAAAGATGTCGCCGACGGGCAGTTTGGCCGTCAGGCTGAACTCGTCAAGGATGCGCCAGCGGAAATGGTCAGCTTTGCAAACGACTTTAACTCCATGACGGGGCAACTCGCCCGCTATGAAAAAGAGCTCCGCGCCTCGCACGTCGCGATGGCGCACGAGCTGCGCTCGCCCCTGACGGCCGCCATTGGTCGTCTGCAGGGCATGTTGGACGGCGTGTTTGATGCCAGCCCGGCACAGCTGGGCATGGTGATGAAACAGCTTCAGCATCTTAATCGCCTGACCGATGAGCTTCACCTTCTCTCGTTAGCGGACGCGGGAAATCTGGTGCTGGAAGAGCAGGCCTTTTCTCTGGATGAGCTTATTCAGGAGCGGGCGGCCTGGATCATGCCGCAGGCCGAAGCGAATCATTTTACGATTACGCTGCGTAACCCGCGTACGTGCCCGTTCAGAGGCGATGCGTTCCGCATGGGGCAGGTTGTTACCATCCTCATGGAAAATGCACTACGCTACGGGCGCGAGGGCGGACATCTTGATGTGGCGCTGCGTTACGCCAGCGGGCGTTACACTCTCGACTTTACCGATGACGGGCCGGGCGTTTCGCCCCAGTTTTTACCGGAAATGTTTAAACGCTTTAGCCGCGAGGAGCAGTCCCGCGCGCGGCATTCCGGCGGTAGCGGCCTCGGATTGTCCATCGCGCGGGCAATTTGCCAGGCGCATGGGGGTGAGATTAGCGCGTCATTACCCGAAACGGGCGGCCTCGCCGTACGCATCGTATTGCCCTGGCACCCGTCCGGTAATGAAAATTTCCACTCTTGATAAAGCCTTGACAGAACATCGAATCTTTCTCGACGTGCCGCGCATTAAATAACGCCATTCACTTTATGGAGCGGCGTTATGTCAGACGAATTTTTTCTCTCCCTCCGCCACTGCCTGCATCATTTGTACGGCGTGGCGCGCACCCTTTCCTGGCTGCATTTTCTTCCCCTGGCCCTGCTTGCGCTGGCGATTTTTCCGCTGACCGGCTGCGGTGATAAACACGAAAACAAACCTGACCCAGTGCGTAAGGTACGCTACGTCGTCGTTGGCACCGCCCAAACCCTTCCCGCGCTGGAAAGAACCGGTGAGATCCATGCCCATGATGAAACGACCCTGAGCTTTCGTACCGGAGGCCGGATACTGACGCGCAGCGTTGATATTGGCGACCGGGTCACTGCCGGACAGCTGCTGGCCACGCTTGATAATACGACCGGGCAAAACCAGCTCGACAGCGCCGCGGCCGACTATGAAAGCGCCAAAGCCTCTGCCCAGGTCGCCGCGCTTAACGTTAGTCGAATGCAAAAGCTCATGCCAACGGGTGCTATCGCCCGCACGCAGCTCGACAGCGTCCGGGCTGACTGGCTTGTCGCCCGCGCGCGCTTAAAAAGCAGCGAGGCCGCGTGGCGAAATGCTCGCGAAAGCCTCGGCTGGACGCGCCTGATCGCCCCACAAGCGGGCGTCATCACGGCCGTGAGCGCCTCAGCGGGGCAGGTTGTCAGCGACGGCCAGTCCGTGCTGACGCTGGCGACCGGGGAAGCCCGCGACGTGGCGTTTGATATTGCTACTCCGGATGCGATTCCGCCTCTGGATAAGACAGAATTGCGGGTTTCCCTCCTCAGCGACCCGTCGGTACAGGCCTCTGCCGTACTGCGGGATATTACCCCGCAGGCCGATCCTCAGACCCGCACCTGGCGCGTCAGAGCGACCCTGCAAAACCCGTCGGAGGCCATGGCGCTGGGCGCCAGCGTCACCGTTACGTTGCCATCGTCATCCCCGCCCGGGTACACCCTTCCCGCGTCGGCGCTGACCCGCGTCGGCGACAAACCGGCCGTTTTTGTGATCTCTTCACAGTCGCGGGCGCAGCTGCGCGCGGTAGTGCCCGCAAGCTATACGGCCATCTCCGTTATGATTGACTCCGGCCTTGAGCCAGGCGACAGGGTGATTACGGCGGGCGTGAGCACATTACGATCCGGCGAGCCGGTGGTGCCAGGGGAGGTTCAGCCATGAGTACCGGAGCGGAAGCCAAATTTAACCTCTCCGCCTGGGCGCTGAAGAACCAGCAGATGGTCAGCTTTTTCATGCTGCTGGTGATTGCGATGGGCGTGTTCTGCTATGAGAAGCTGCCGCGTAACGAAGATCCGGCATTCACCATTAAAACGGCCGTCGTCTCCGCGCAGTGGCCGGGAGCCTCCGTGACGGATACCACCCGCCTGCTGACCGATACGCTTGAAAAAAAGCTGCAGGAAACGCCCTGGCTGGACTATCTCGAAAGTGAAACCCGTGCCGGACGCACCGTTATCCACGTCAACCTCCGTGACGATACGCCCCCGCAACGCGTGCCCGATATCTGGTATCAGGTTCGCAAAAAAATGCAGGACATCGCGCCGTCCCTGCCTGACGGGGTGCAGGGCCTTGCCGTGGACGACGAGTTTGACGACACGTTCGGCACTATTTATGCCTTTATTCCCGACGGTTTTACCCTGCGGGAGGTGCGGGATCGCGCAGAGACAATACGGCGCGAGCTCATGTCCCTGCCGGATATGGGCAAAACCACCCTGCTGGGCGAACAGCAGGAGCAGTGGGTTCTCGCCTTTTCTCCGGCACGCCTGGCCGGTATGGGGCTCGATATTCAGGAAGTTGCTGACGCCCTCCGGGCGCAAAACGCGGTTGTCCCGGCTGGCGTTATGCGAACCGGGCAGGAGAACATGGCGATAAAGGTCAGCGGAGCGCTCACCACCGAAGAGAGCTTACGCGCCGTCACGCTGCACGTTAACAATCGCTATATTCCGCTGACCGATATTGCCACCGTCACCCGTGAAATCGCCGAGCCACCGGCTCCGGCCTACCGGGTGAACGGCAAGCCGGCTATCGGGCTGGCGGTGTCGATGGCGCCAACGGGCAACATGCTGCGTTTCGGTGCTGCGCTGAACGCAAAAATGGCGGCCCTCAGCGCCGGGCTGCCGCACGGTATCGAGATGGTGAAAGTTGCCGATCAGTCCGCGGTGGTGAGTGACGCGGTAAGCGGGTTTATCCGGGTGCTTATCGAAGCCGTTGTTATCGTGCTGGCGGTTTCATTTGTCTCGCTGGGTTTACGGGCCGGACTGGTGGTGGCGACGGCCATTCCGCTGGTGCTCGCCATGACGTTTGCCGGCATGATGCTCGCAGGTATTGGCCTTCAGCGTATCTCGCTCGGGGCGCTGATCATCGCCCTGGGCCTGCTGGTGGATGACGCCATGATCGCCGTCGAAACGATGGTCTCCCGGCTGGAAGCGGGGGATTCCCGTCGGCACGCGGCCACCTATGCATTCAAAACGACGGCCTTCCCGATGCTCACCGGGACTCTGGTAATGATTGCCGGTTTTATTCCCGTTGGTTTTGCGGCCTCCAGCGCCGGTGAATACTGTTTTTCCCTCTTTGCGGTGGTGCTCATTGCCCTGCTCTGCTCCTGGGTTGTCGCGATCCTGTTTTCGCCGCTAACGGGTACGTGGCTGCTGCCGGAAACAGTCAGACATCACGCGGCAGAACCCGGAAGGATCGCGCGCGGGTACGGACGGCTTTTACGCCTGGCATTGCGTCACCGAGTCGCTACCGTGCTGCTCGCCCTTTCCGCGCTGGGGCTGTCAGCGTACGGCACGACGTTTATGCAGGGCGAGTTTTTCCCCGCCTCGGACCGGCCCGAGCTGCTGGTCAGCCTGACGCTTCCGGCCAACGCGTCGCAGCCGGAAACGCTCAGAGAGGTGGAAAAGCTGGAAAAGGCGCTGGCCGACAACGGCAATATCGATCGCTTTTCGACGTACGTTGGCTCAGGCGCCATCCGTTTTTACCTGCCGATGGACGTGCTGCTGGAAAATGAAAATATCGCCCAGATGGTTGTGGTCGCGAAGGATCTTGCGGCGCGGGATCGTCTGCACGCACAGCTCAACACGATCCTGGCGACGCAGTTTAGCGACATCATCACGCGCGTGTCGCCCCTTGAGCTGGGGCCTCCCGTCGGCTGGCCCATCAAATACCGGGTGAGCGGGCCGGATTATCTGCAGGTCCGGGCGTTTGCGAACCGTCTCACGGACGCGATTGGCCGGTCTTCGTTCTCACGCGACGTTAACCAGACGGCCGGAGAGCCTGAAAGGGTCATCACCCTTAAGGTGAATCAGACGGCGGCCAGGGCGGCGGGAATATCGTCCGAAAGCCTCGCCCGCACGCTGAATACCGTCTGGTCCGGCAGCGTCATCACCTCGGTCAGGGATAATGACCGCCTTGTCGACGTGGTGCTGCGGGCCGAGGACAGCGCGCGCCACAGCACCGCCACCCTCTCCTCGCTCACGATTCAGGGGAATGACGGTAAAAAAATTCCGCTCAGCGCCGTCGCGACGCCGGTCTGGGGCGTGGACGATCCGGTCATCTGGCGCCGCCAGCGCGTGCCCTTTATCACGGTGCAAACCGACCTTGCCCCGGGGCTGAAGGCTGAAGCGGTATCCGCCGCGCTGCGTCCGACGGTGGATAAACTGCGCGCGAGCTTGCCCGCAGGTTACAGCATTGAAGAAGGCGGCGCGGTCGCCGAATCGGATAAGGGGAACAGCTCCGTCTTTACCGTTCTTCCGGTGACGCTGGTCATCATGCTGTTGCTGCTGATGCTCCAGCTGCGGAGATACTCCCGGATGCTGCTGGCGCTCCTGATGGCCCCGTTTGGTTTACCGGGGATCGTGCTGGCTATGCTGCCCGGCGGCACGCCGATGGGGTTTGTCGCGCTGCTGGGCGTCATCGCCCTCGCGGGAATGATCGTACGTAACGCGGTGATATTGATTAGCGAGGTTGACAGTAATCTAGCTCAGGGGATGGCAAATGATGCCGCAGTTATGGCAGCGGCGGAGCACCGGGCCAGACCCATCTGTCTGACCGCCTGCGCCGCCATTCTGGGCATGATCCCGATCTCTCACCAGGTTTTCTGGGGTCCAATGGCCTATGCCATTATCGGCGGGCTGCTGGCTGCGACGCTGGTGACGCTGACCGTGTTACCCGCGTCGTTTAGCCTGCTGTTACAGCGGGGAGCTCAGCGCAAAGCCGCAGAAGACGGACCGCGCTGAGGCCCTACCTTTCACCGGCAGATTACGCGGCGGTTAGCGCAAAACGGTCTTTCAGGACATGGCGGATTTCATCCTCCGCCAGTTTCCGCGTTTCAGTGCCGTTCGCCGTAATGGTTTTCAGCATATCGCCCAGTAAAATCTGGCGTCCCTCCGGGCTGTGCTGCACCACCACCCGCTTCTGCACAAAGATGGCATCCGGGTGCGTGGAGTTAAGGTAGTTGGCCGGAACGAAGTCAATCCATTCCTGAGGGGTGAGATCAAAGCCGTACTGCCGGGCCCACTCTCCCTCAACCTTCGCCTCAAGCAAATACTCTCCCTCCGCGCTGCGGCTCAGGCGAAACGTGTCGAAATCCTGGGTGATTTCCACGTCAAGCGTGTCCAGCGCCATTGGCGCGCGGATGCCGTAGCTGCCGAACCCGAGATCGCAAAGCCACTGGCGGCTCTCCACCTCGGCGATGAGCGCCATATGGGTTTTCGGCCGCCGCGCGGGGTAGAACATCGGGCGCGCCGCCACAAAACGGTAAGGTATCCCTAACGCCTCCAGCGCCATCGCAAAAAGCCCGTTAACCTCATAGCAGTAGCCGCCGCGCCCTTTCTTTAACACCTTATCGGCAATCTCGTCTGGCGCCAGCGAGACAATTTTGCCCGCCTGCACGTCCAGATTTTCGAAGGGAACGGAAAAGAGCTGATGACGCATCAGCGCATGCAGGGTGGCCGTATCGGCAGCCGCCGGTCCGGTGTAGTTTATGCGCTTGAAATAGGTGGAAATGTTGAAATTATCGCTGTGCATAATGCCTCCTTGTCCTGAACATGCCGGACACTATAGATGGCACACATCATTGGCTGTATAGTCAGTTTCATCGAAAATTAGCCTGAACAGTTATCCATGTCTGCGCCGTACCACTCCTCTCCTCACTATCGCCGTATTGCGGATATGCTGCGTCTTACCATTACGTCCGGCGCGCTGCGCGCCGGTGACCGGATGATCTCCGCGCGCAAACTGGCCGAACGCGAGCGCGTTAGCCTTCCGACGGCGCTGGAGGCCCTTCGCTGCCTGGAGGCTGAAGGGCTGATCGTTGCGCGTCCGCGTTCAGGCTATTACATCCGCCAGACCAGCCTCCCTCCGCGCGTGGAGCCCGCGCGTTCCTCACCCGGCCCGGTCCCCGTCACAATGTCCGCCGTGGCCCGGTCGCTGTTCAGCAGTGCAGAAGCCCGGCTGATCCCGCTGGGCGCCGCCCTGCCCGATCCCGCGTGGCTGCCGGGAGATGCGCTGCAGCGGGCGTTACACTCTGCGGGCCGTCGTCTGGACGCACATGGACAGAGCTACAGCCTGCCTCCGGGAAGGCGGGATTTGCGAAGTAAAATTGCCGCGCGCTCTGCGCAGTGGGGAGCCCGTTTCAGCGCGGACGATCTCATTATTACCGCAGGCGCGACGCAGGCGCTCCGCCTGGCCCTTCGGGCCGTATGCCAGCCGGGAGATGTGGTGGCGATTGAGCAGCCCGCCTACTTTGGTACGCTCCTGCTGCTGGAGGATTTAGGCCTGAAGGCCTTAGCGGTCCCCACCGACCCTGCAGAAGGCCTGCTGCTGGAACCGCTGGCGGACGCCATCCGCTGCCACCACCCCGCGGCCGTTCTGGCCTCGCCCACCGTGCAAAACCCGTTGGGTGCCAGCATGCCCGTCGCGCGCAAGCAGGAACTGGTTTCTCTGCTTGAAGAAGCCGGTATTCCTCTGATTGAGGACGACGTTTACGGTGACCTGGTCGGAGAGGGGCAACGCCCTCCGGCCTGCAAGGCATTCGACCAGAGCGGAAATGTGATCTACTGCAGCTCCCTGTCTAAAACGCTTGCGCCGGGATGGCGAATCGGCTGGATTGCCGCCGGACGCTACTCCCCACAGGTCTTGCAGGCCCGCATGGCCGGAGATTGGGCCGGTGCGCCGCTGCTGGAAGCGGCGACGAGCGACGTCCTGGCAAGCGGCGACTACGATCGTCACCTGCGGCGGCTGAAGCGGCGGATCGCAGAGGGCGTTCGCGCCGTTGTGGCACAGGTCAAGGCGAGCTTTCCACCCGGTACACACGTTAACGTGCCCGCTGCCGGTTTCCTGCTGTGGGTCGAACTTCCTCCGCAGGTCAACGCGCTAGAGGTGCATCGTCGCGCGCTGGCGCTGGGTATAGGCGTCAGCCCTGGCCCCCTGTTTTCCCCTGCCGCCGAATTAACGCACTTTCTGCGGCTGAACTGCGCAAACGAACCCACGCCCCGCCTGCTGAACGCCGTGGAACAAATTGGTGCGCTGTGTCACGAGCTGGCAGTTTTCACACAAGACTCTCCAGCCACTCGGTAAAGATCCGCACCTTGCGGGAGAGGTGACGGTGGGGATAGAGCAGTGACAGCTTGCGGTCCGGCGAGCGATAGGCTGGCAAGACCTCAACAAGCAGGCCGCGGTCTATATAAGGCTGGAGAAAAAGATTCATCCCCTGCATTAACCCCAGCCCGGCCAGGCCTGCCGCGATGTAGGCCTCGGAGTTATCCACGACAAGCTTACCGGCCAGGGTAATCTCCGCGATGCCTTCTGGCGTGGTAAACGTCCACGGATGAATGTGTCTGCTGCTGGTGTTAATCCAGTTGATGGCCTGATGCTTGCGTAAATCATCCGGCGTTTCTGGCACACCGTGTTTTGCCAGCCAGGCCGGGCTGGCGCAGGTCGTGATTTTTATGTTCCCGATTTTACGCGCAATATAATCGCCGTCCTCCAGCTCTCCCACCCGCAGCACGCAGTCCAGTCCATCCCGCAGCATATCCCGACGGCGGTCAGAGCTGCTCAGAATGATGTCGATCCCGGGATGTTGACGATAAAAATCAGGCAGATTGGGTATCACCCGCAGCGTTGCAAACGAGACCGGCATATCGACTCTAAGCTGGCCATGTATTGCCCGATCCGTACCAAACGACTCCAGTAATTCGTCCGCCTGCGCCAGCAGAGGCTTACTCCGGCGATAAAAGGCTTCTCCATCCGGCGTCAGGCTAATCCGACGCGTGGTGCGCTGCAGGAGCCGCGTGCCGCTGTGTTGCTCAAGAAGCTGCAGCGCTTTGGTGACCGCCGGGCGATGGACCTGTAGATTCTCCGCCGCCTGGGTAAGACTGCCTGACTCGACAATTTCAATAAAAATTCGAATAGATTCAAAGAGGTTTATTTGCATAAGGGATGTTTTTGCCGCGAGCAGGATAAGGTGATTGTTATTAATTTTATAACAGTGATGAATATTTTTGGCTATTTTTCCTAACAATACTGCGCCCTACACTCTTCCCCATTCAAACGTAAGGGAGAGTCTGCTATGAAAAATAACCGTATTTGTCAGATCCTGGGTATCGAAAAACCTGTTATTCAGGGGCCATTGTCCTGGCTTACTGACGCCCGCCTGGTCGCTGCGGTCAGCAATGCCGGAGGGCTCGGCGTGCTGGGGCCCAACGCTGGGTTAACCGCCGATACCGCGGTCTCCACGCCGGAAGAGACCGCCGAAAAAATGCGTGAAGAAATTCGAAAAACCAAACGGCTGACCGAAAAACCGTTTGGTGTGAACCTGATCCCTACCGCCGTTAATGACGTCTGGACAGGGCCTATTCTTCAGGTGGTAAAAGAGGAAGGCGTCAGAGTCGTGGTGTATACGGGCTATGGGGAAGGCAGCATTATTCCCGCGCTGTTTAGTGAGTTAAAAGAGGCGGGTATTGCCATTATCTACCGCGACATCAACCCAACGCCGGAAAACACCCGTCTCGCAGAAGAAATGGGGGCAGACATTATCGTCGCCACCGGTTTTGACGAGGGCGGAACATTGCCCGCAACGGTGCTTGGCACCTTTTCCATCGTGCCGCTGATTGCCGATGCCGTGAAGCATATCCCGGTGATGGCCGCGGGCGGCATTACCGATAATCGCACCGCCAGAGCGGCGCATGCGTTAGGCGCTGAAGGCGTGTTTGCCGGTTCGGTCTTTATCAGCAGCGAAGAAAGCCGCGTGCCGCAGGGAGTCAAAGAGAAAATTGTTGCCGCCAACGGCCTGGACCTGCTGCTTTTCCGGACCGTGCCCCATTACTACCGCTCTCTACCCGGCAAGCTGGCGGAAAAACTGGCGGCGATGGATAAAGCAGGCGCAAGCAACGAAGCGCTGGGCAAGGCGATGGGAGGATTACGGGGCCTGCGCCTGGGCATGCTGGAAGATAACACCGATGAAGGCTATATCGCGCTCGGCACGGGGATTGGGAACATCCACAGCGTGAAAAGCGTGGCCGAGATCGTCAATATGTTAGCGATTGAGTAAGCCCCAGGCGTCCTGACGGTTATCAGGACGCCCTGTGTTCTCAGGGAATAATCCGCGCGGCTCTCAGCTGCGCAAACAGGCGGAAAAACATCTCATCGGTCGCCTGCATTTGCGTAAAGCCCGTCCTGCGCAGCTTGCTCCCGTCACCAAACATGTCGTAATTCCAGCTAAAGACAAAATCGGCAAAATGGCCGTCGCTCAGCTGCAAAATATCCGCTTCCGCCAGCCGCTCTTCGGCAAGCTCGCGCCATACGCCGCGATAGTCGTTAAACAGCTGATGAAATGACAGCCTCACCGGCGGCGCAGAGTCCAGTTCAAACCAGCGTGCGATGCGTGGCCACAGCTCGCTCCAGCGCCAGATATCGCCATTGTTTACGTTGAAGGCCTGATTCTTTGCCGCAGGTGACGCGGCGGCCCACAGCGTGGCCTCGGCCAGCAGCCCGGCGTCGGTATGGTCAACAATGCTGTGCCAGGTCTGTTCTGAACCCGGAAAACGCAGCGGTAAGCCCAACGCCTTGCACAGGGAGGCGTACAGGGCGATGCTCAGCGCAAGGTTCATGGCATTGCCCGGCACCGCGCTCCCTACCACGCCCGGCCTGATGGCATTCCAGTGCCAGCGTTTTCCCCGCTGAAACTGGCTGAGCCACGTGAGCTGTGCGGCGTTAAACTCGGCCCCCGGCACGCCGGGATCGCTTTCCCGCGCCGGGGTTTTAAACGGCCCCAGATGCGCGCCGTAGACCTTGTACCCCTGCATCAGGCTTATCGTCTGCAAAGGTGCCGCTGTTTCGAGGGTGCTGACCAGATTGCGCAGCATGGTGACGTTCGGCTCAACCATGTCCGTCCAGTTCGCCGCGTTCGCCCAGGCGCTGTAAAAGATGTGGGTGACACCGTTCAGGGAGCGCAGCGCCCGGGCGCTGTCCTGTTCATCCAGTAAATCGACCTTGACCATCGGAATGCCGTCAGGATGCGACCCGGTATGACGGCTAAGGCCGACCACCTCCCACTGATGGTTCAGGAGCGTGTTGACCAGTTGCCTGCCGACAATGCCGCTGGCGCCCGCGACCAGGGCGACGTTGTGTTGCTGCCTCTTACTCATGGTGTTTCTCCGTAAAGGGTGACAGCCACAGTGTGATATATTATTTTTTCTGCAAATACTCCCTGAAATCGATGGCACTTATAAGCAGAATCATTAAATGAATAACAAGCTCACCGCCATTTCTACCTTTCTACGCGTCGCTGAAGCGGGCTCGTTCTCAGCGGCCGCCCGTCAGACCGGGATTAAGCAGTCCGCCGTCAGTCAACAGATCGCGGCGCTTGAGGAAGCGCTTGGTGTGGTATTGCTGCACCGAACGACGCGTACGATGAAGCTGACCGAACAGGGTGAACGTTACCGGCGTGATATGCAGCTTGTGCTGGACGCCATGGGGGAAGCGGAGAGGCGTTTACATCCTGCCGATCATAGCGTTCAGGGACGCGTCCATGTCCAGTTACCGAGCGGCCTGGGCCAGATCTTTTTACCGCATCTGCTGGCGCTGCAGCGCCTGCATCCCGAACTGCAGCTGATGATTTCTCTCGATGACCGCCTTGCCGATCTGGTGACGGAGGGCGTGGATATCGCGATACGGCTGGGCAGCGAGCCTCCGCAGGCGCATGCGGCTCGCGTGCTGGGGCGTATTGAGGCGGCGCTGTTTGCCGCTCCCGATTTTCAGGCGGTACACGCCGTCAGCGAGCTGGCGACGCTCCCACACGTGCGGTTCAGCGGCATTCCGCTGGATGCCCCCCTGCGCCTGATTTCTGACGAGGAAACGGTCGAGGTCAACGTGAATACCGTTTTCCGTGCCAACACCAGCGACGCGCTGCTGCAGGCGCTGGAATCCGGCATGGGTATCGGCGGCATGCAGCGACCGCTCGTGGCCAGAGCGCTGCAGGCGGGCACGCTGGCACCGGTGCTGCCCGACTGGCGGTTACCCGATCGCTTCCTCTTTGCCGTTTATCCTGATGCCCGCTTTATTCCGCAGCGCGTCAGAAAGGTCGTCAGCGTGATTGAGCAGTTACTGCCTGAAATACTAAAGAAATGCTGATGATTCCCCCCGTAAATTACGTGCATTTTTCAACCGCCAGGAATAGAGTATTTTTACCGTATCCCCTTTTTCTGGAGCACTTATGCCGGAGTACTGTTTTTTCCAAAAAGGCCCAAACCTCATAGCACTCGAAAGCGCAAACACCGATGCGGCTGAACAGCTCATCGCCCAGGGGTTCGAAAAACAGTTCGAGGAGATCGGCGCCGCGGATGAAAAAGAGGCGCTTACTCGCCTTGCCGATATCCGTAAAAATAGTGAGATCGATCGTCATAATTTCCTGGCCGGTGCGGGCGAAATGCCGCTGATCGGCGCGCTGGCGGCTGCGGCAACCTGGTTGATTCAAAAGAAATAACGCAACGATACTCTACCTCGCCACCGGCAAATCGGCGTACCGCGTTGTATAGGCCGGTGACAACATTTCCCGCTTCATCGCCCACGGTTTCTCAATGCCCTGCCCGGCAAACCATATCTTCCCTTTGCCGGAATGATTCAGGCTGTCGATCGTTTCCATCAGCGCCGCGCTGTTGGCGCGCAGGCGATTATCGTCAAACAGGTTAAGCTGGGCGACGCCGCTGCTGAAAAAGTCCGCCAGCATGACCCCGGCCTTCATATAGCGATACCCGTCGAGCCATATCCGCCCCAGCGCTTCCGTGGCGGCGCGGATGATATCGCGCGAGTCATTGGTGGGCGTCATCAGGGTGACCGAAGCCTGATTGCCGTAATAAATTTCGTTGTCCGCATGCGGGCTGGTGCGCACAAACACGCTGATAAAACGACAGTATTGATGCTCGCCGCGCAGTTTCTCTGCGGCGCGTTCCGCGTAGGCGCAAATCGCCTGGTGCATTTCCTCGTACTGCGTAATACGGTGTCCAAACGAACGGCTACAGATAATTTGCTGCTTCGTGGGGGTGAACTCCTCCAGGTCAAGGCAGGGCTCACCGCGAAGCTCGCGGGCCGTACGCTCCAGCACCACGTTAAAATGTTTGCGAATGACCCACGAGGAGGCCTCCGCCAGCTCCAGCGCCGTGGTGATCCCCATCGCGTTGAGCTTTTTCGTGATGCGTCGGCCTACCCCCCACACCTCCTCTACCGGAACCTTTTCCAGCAGTTTACGCTGCCGCTCGCGGCCTGAGAGATCGACCACGCCGCCGGTGCCGGACCACCGTTTCGCCGCATAGTTGGCCAGCTTCGCCAGCGTTTTGGTCGGGGCAATACCGACGCCAACGGTTAAGCCCGTATTTTTAAAGACCTGCGAGCGCATCTGGTGACCAAACGCTTCCAGCGACAGGCAGTGACTGACCCCTGAAACGTTCACGAACGCCTCATCAATGGAGTAAATCTCTATTGCCGGGGCGAGATCGGTCAGCGTCTGCATTACCCGACTGCTGAGATCGGCATACAGCGCATAATTCGAGCTAAAGACGTAAACTTTTGACGGATATAGTTTTTCTTTGAATTTAAAATACGGCTCACCCATTTTTATGCCGAACTGCTTTGCCTCCCGCGACAGTGAAATAATGCAGCCGTCGTTATTGGAAACCACCACGATGGGCTTCCCCTCCAGATCGGGGCGGAAGACCCGCTCGCAGGAGGCATAGAAGCTGTTCACATCAACCAGCGCGAACATGTTTATGCGTTTTAAGCGTGTGGGTGACGACGCCGAAGATCTGCAGCTCCTCTTCGGACTGAAAGGTAATCGGCTGATAGCGGACATTATGTGGCAACAGTCTCAGAACCGGGCGCGTCTGTAGCTCCTTCACGGTAAACTCACCGGCGACCGACGCCACGACGATATCTCCGTGTTCGGCATTTAACGAGCGGTCAACCACCAGCAGATCGCCATCGCCGATCCCCGCGCCAATCATGGAGTCTCCACTCACCTTAATAAAATAGGTCGCACTGGGGTGCCTTACTGCCAGCCGGTTAAGATCGAGACGATCCTCCACATAATCCTGTGCCGGGCTGGGGAACCCACAGGCAACACGTTCTAAAAATAAAGGTAATTCAATGATTTGTTTTGGTTGATAAGAAAAGAGAGTGTCCATAATGCCTTTCTCGCCGAATACTGTATATAAATACAGTATTACGAATTATGGACAAGGATCAAGGCCATTTCCGGAAGCGAACCCAAACGCGTTGAAGTGTCAGAAGATTTAAAACGCGCAAAGCCCGGAAGCGCATGTCGGGCTTTGCGCCTGTGACGATCAGTCCATCAGCGTATTCAATGTTTCCAGCGCGTCAGGCGGCAGCTGCAGTTCCCCCGCCGCGAGGTTTTGCCGCAGATGCGCCACGGAAGAGGTGCCCGGGATCAGCAGAATATTCGAAGAACGCTGCAGCAGCCATGCCAGCGCAACCTGCATTGCCGTGACGCCCAGTGAATCCGCGACAGCCTTCAGCCCGGAAGATTGCAGCGGCGTAAAGCCTCCCAGTGGGAAGAACGGTACATACGCGATCCCTTGCTGCGCGAGCAGATCCACCAGCGCATCATCACCCCGGTTCACAATGT
The DNA here is from genome assembly GCF_034107425.1 of Enterobacter sp. 148H3. Lineage (NCBI taxonomy): Bacteria > Pseudomonadati > Pseudomonadota > Gammaproteobacteria > Enterobacterales > Enterobacteriaceae > Enterobacter > Enterobacter sp. 148H3. The sequence continues at coordinate 471,119 of NZ_JAWNEI010000003.1, forward strand.
TGTACATGTTCTGCACGCACACCACCGGCACCATCTTCTGCGCTTCCGCAACCTGGGTGGCCGTGACGTTGCTCAGGCCAATATGCCGCACCAGCCCCTGCTGCTGTAATTCTGCCAGGGTGGAGAGCGGTTCAGCAATCGACCCTTCCGCAGGCCCGTGTGCGCTAAACATGATCCGCAGATTCACCACGTCCAGCACGTCCAGCTGCAGATTACGCAGGTTGTCATGCACCGCCTGCGTCAGTTCCTGTGCGGAAAAGGCCGGCAGCCAGGCGCCTTTGTCGTTGCGACGGGCGCCAATCTTGGTGACGATCGTCAGATCGTCCCGGTAAGGGTGAAGCGCCTCTCGGATCAGCTGATTCGTGATATGAGGACCATAAAAATCACTGGTATCAATGTGGTTCACCCCCGCCGCCACCGCTTCGCGCAGCACGTCCAGCGCGGCCTGCTTATCCTTCGGTGGGCCAAAGACGCCCGGCCCGGCGAGCTGCATCGCACCGTAGCCCAGCCGATTAACCGTCCGCGTCCCGAGCGCGTACGTCCCGCTTTTATCAATGCTGCTCATGTTAACCTTCCTCATAAAAATGATCCGGATTTACAACAGGTTCCTCACCGGAGCCCTTAGTTAAGCGCGAGTTAAATTAAAGTTTAAATTCTATACGACGATAGTATTGGTGTACCTCTGCATCCTTTCTAACGGACGACCGCTATGCTGAAAAATCTGCACGTGATTACCGGAATTATCTTTGCCCTCACCATATTCTGTCTGCTGCAAGTTGTCACGGGAGGGTTGTTCTACTCTGCCGTCAGCAACGATCGCCATAACTTCCAGAATTCCGGCGTGCTCAACGCCCAGCAGGAAAGCCTGAGCGACAGCGTGAACACGCTGGTGAAAACGCGCGTCACCGTCACCCGCGTGGCGATCCGCTACCTGAAAAACCAGCGTGACCCGGCTTCCCTTGCGGCGATCAATAAACTGCTGGGCACCGCAGGCGACTCGCTGGCAAAAGCCGAAGCCTATAACAAAGAGTGGCAGAAACTGCCGCAGGTTAAGGGCCAGGAGGCGGCATTGACCGACGAGATGCAGAAATCCTGGAACCAGATGCACGAAGTCATGCGTTTATCAATTGAGTATCTGCGCGCCGACAACTATCAGGCCTATGGCGATCTGGACGCCCAGCAGGCACAGGACGAGATGGAAGCGGTCTATAACCGCTGGCGCGCCGAAAACAATACCCTGCTGAAGGCGGCAACCGAAGAGAACCAGAGCAGCTTCACGCAGATGCAGTGGACGCTGGCGGCTATTCTGCTGGCCGTGATCGCGGTTCTGGTGGTCATCTGGCAGGGTTTACAGCACCTGCTGTTAAAACCACTCCACTCCATTATGAACCATATTCGCGCCATTGCAGGGGGCGACCTGACGCAGGAGATCGCTATCTCGGGTCGCAATGAGATGGGTCAGCTGGCCGCCGGCCTGCATGAGATGCAACAGTCGCTGGTGACCACCGTCAGCGCCGTACGCGGAAGTACCGATTCCATCTACACCGGCGCAGGTGAAATTGCCGCAGGGAGCAACGATCTTTCCGCTCGCACCGAACAGCAGGCCGCCTCGCTCGAAGAGACCGCTGCCAGCATGGAAGAGCTGACCGCGACGGTTAAGCAGAACTCCGATAACGCCCGTCAGGCCACGCTGCTGGCGAAAAACGCCTCTGAAACGGCCGCGCGCGGCGGTCACGTCGTGGATAACGTGGTTCGCACCATGAACGAAATCGCCGACAGTTCGCAGCAAATTGCGCATATTACCGGCGTGATCGACAGCATCGCGTTCCAGACCAACATTCTGGCGCTAAACGCCGCGGTGGAAGCGGCACGCGCCGGGGAACAGGGCCGTGGTTTTGCGGTTGTCGCAGGGGAGGTCCGTACCCTGGCGAGCCGCAGCGCGCAGGCGGCGAAAGAGATCAAAGGGCTTATCGAGAACTCCGTCAGCCGGGTGAATACCGGTTCTGAGCAGGTCAGCGAGGCGGGCACCACCATGAAGGAAATTGTCGCCGCCGTTACCCGCGTGACCGATATCATGGGCGAGATTTCCTCTGCCTCTGACGAGCAGAGCCGCGGTATTGAGCAGGTGAGCCTGGCCGTTTCGCAGATGGACAGCGTGACGCAGCAAAACGCCGCGCTGGTGCAGGAATCCGCCACGGCGGCGGCGGCGCTGGAAGATCAGTCCGAGCAGCTGCGCCAGGCGGTGGCCGCGTTTCGTCTGAACGGCAAAGAAAAAGCGGTAGCCCCACGCCCGGCCAGCGTGAAAACGCCTCAGCTGTTGCGCCCGGCAACCGCAAACGCCTCCACCGACAGCAACTGGGAAACCTTCTGAGTTTCAGGCGGGCGAGAATATCGCCCGCTAGCGGCTGCGCTTGGCGTGCCGCTCCCAGTTATCCTGTTTTGCTTCATCGGATTTACGCAGTGAAACGTAGCATGCCCCGCTGCCGCCGTGATGCGGCAGCGCCACGCAGAAGGCCTGCACTTCCTCAAATTCGGTTAACCAGCGCGCCAGATAGCTGCGCACCACATTGGGATGCGAGTTTTGCTCGCGCCCTTTCCCGTGAATGATAATCAGATTGCGTAACCCGTCTCGTCCGGCCTGGCGAATAAAAGAATAGAGCATCTGACGGCAGCGTTCGGCAGGCTGACGCAGGAGGTTTAAGCTGGCCTGGCGGGCATATTTACCCGAGTGCAGCTTATCAATAACGCCCTGCTGTACCCCTTCGCGCTGGAACGCCAGCGGCTCTTCCAGGGGAAGCAGGTCAAGAAAATCCAGCGTAAGGAAGTTATCCAGCTGTTCGCTATCCACCTCCTGGCGCGTCCGCGTATTGCGGCTGGGCTGCCAGTGAATATCCGGGCCACGCTTCAGCGGCTGGACATCTTCCATGGCGTCAAGAAAAAAGGATTTGTCGTCAGGGTTCATGGATATCCTCCGGCTACAACTGAGGACGGTACTATACCTGCGCCAGAGACAGGCCTCAATCACCGTTACAGGCCGCCGTGGGCCATAAATATTAACCTGATGAATATATATAG